>NZ_BAAGYM010000028.1:49552-383543 GCF_054779315.1 Niabella aquatica | reverse complement strand
TTTGAATGGGTGATGACCAATAAGCGTTGGAACGAACTATATGGTGCTATGGTGGGAAAGCGGCTGTTGACATACAACCCGGCAGTTATCGAAACTGGATTGTTTGACGACTTCAAACGGGTAACTGAAACCGGCGTTTCTATAACACAAGAGCACTACTACAAATATGAACAATTCGACGGTTGGTTTTTGCAAACCGTAGCTAAAGTGGAAGACGGATTTCTGCTGTCAACGATCGACATTACAGAGCGTAAACGTCACGAAGCGGCGCTTGCGCTACTTGCCGGGGTAGGTGAAGAACTGGTTGTAACTACAGACATTAATAAAACATTATACCTGCTTTGTGAGAAGATTTGTTTGCACTTCAATGCTGCCTTTTGTGCGATTTCTGAGGTAGATGAATCTAAAGGAACAGTAACCCGCTTGCAAATGTGGCAACCAGGTGATGGCGTTATTCCCAGCGATGTATATCATATTGAAGCGCATCACAGTGATGAAGTGAGGCGATTAATGCGCTCCGGAAGGCCAGAGATTGTGCGGGATACGAAATTGTTTCCGAAAGATGTTGCACTCAGGTATGCTTCACTACATATTGGCGCTTATGTGAATACACCGGGCGTACACAATGGTGAGTGGCACTCAACTTTAACAGTGAGTGATAATCAGCCACGGGACTGGAAGGAGGACGAAATCGGGTTAATGCGTGAACTCAGTGAACGTATCTGGACCAGGGTTGAGCGCGTTCGGGCCGAGGAAGCCCTCCGCGAAAGCGAGCAGCGCCTAAAAAAATTGCTTAAACTAAGAGATGAATTTATTAGTGTAGCCAGTCATGAATTGAAAACTCCTGTAACAAGCATGGGAGTGTATGCAGAGATATTAAAGGAAAGATTGAAGGAGGCAGGAAATAAGGATGACAATGAGCTGATCAGCAGGCTTACTGTACAGATACGCCGGTTGGTAACGCTGATAAATATGCTTTTGGATACTACCCGCATAGCGGAAGGAGAATTACTATTGGATTATGAGACCTTCGATATTACAGAATTGATCAAAGAACGGGTTGATGAGATCAAACGCACCACCGATCATTGCTTTGATTTGAATATAAAGGAGCCTGCAATGGTTACTGCTGATAAAGAACGTATCGGGCAGGTAATAACCAACCTTCTGTCCAATGCGATCAAATATTCTCCGAAAGGAAGCACTATAAAGGTTTTAGCAGAGTGTGATTCTCATCAGGTGGCGATTACCATCCAGGATGAAGGCTATGGTATATCTGAGGCCGACCAGGAACGAATATTTGAACGTTTCTTTCGTGTTACTTCCTATAAAAAGGGAGCTTCTTCCGGAATAGGATTGGGGTTGTATATAGTGGCCCAAATAGTCCACAGGCATGGAGGTACCATCCGGGTACATAGTAAGGAAGGCAGCGGAGCGGCTTTTACATTTACGATTCCACAAAAGAGAAGTTAAGTAATTTTGAAGTTAATAACTATTGGGTGTGAAAAAAAGTATTTTAATTATAGAGGATGATAACGACATACGCTATTCGATAGAATATATTTTAAAGCGAGCGCATTATGAAGTAAGAATGGGAGCTTCTGCCCATGACCTGGAAGTGGAACTGGCCGCAAAATTTCCTGACGTTATTATACTGGATATTATGTTGCCTGATGGTAACGGCATTGAGTTGTGTAAACAAATAAAAGAAAATGCCTTAACAAGCCATATAGCTGTGATTATTATGTCGGCGTATGAGTTTAGTAATATACATGAGGCTTGTGCAGATTACGTTATTAGTAAGCCATTTAGCATAAAAGAAATGATGGCGGCTGTCGAAAGTGTTTTTTAGACAAAAAATTTTAACCAGGTATAAATTGAAACACTGTCTTCAAACTTTTAGCGTGCAAAACTTTTACTTTTAATCCGAGAGGATACAGCAAACACAATGCTTTTACATCATTTACACCTCATATATGGCCTTTATATCTTCATGTAAATTATCCAGTTCAATTTCTTTTCGCAATCTTTCCGGTAAGGTTTCGTAATTAACCCTGTTAAAGTTTTTCTTCATATCGGGGTATACATCACGGCCATCCAAAAACGGGAACATAAACCATTTTTTGTTATTGTTCAGCCATAGGTAAGAGCTTAAGCTGTTATAATCGTATACGACAACAAACCTTTTTACTTCGTTCATAATTTTTTAGTTTAATAAATTAAAATTTAGAATGCCTTAGCTGCAAGTACATCTTCTAACGGTGAGTTGGTGCGGCTATCTTTTAACGGTGGATTTAGGTTCTTTACTACTATTCAATATATAGGCTACCATTGCTTCTACATCGGCGGGGTCGATCGGCTTTAATTTCTCCCCTGGTAGTGGATTGTCTATTTCAATTTCCGTCATATACCCAGCAATTTCCTCATTGGAGTATAGAAAAAAAAGTGTGGCTAACACTGCCTGCTCTTTCGTGGTAATGGTGTTCAAAAAGCGCTTTTTTAGTAACCCTTTGAATATAATATCTGGATCTGGCATCGTGTTAAATTTCATATTTGATGTTATTAATGCAAGGAAGCACTGTATAAAGTTACAAATTGAATTTACATTGTCCCCATATCACTTTAAAAGAACGGTATAATGAACTGCGGGCTGGTGAAAAGAAAGCGGTTGAGGTACAATCCAATCATTTTTATGATGATTAAATTAAACGCTGTTTAAATTGTACTCATAAAAAATTTACTTAGTATGAATCTCCCAATTCAACTTTAACTCTTCCTCGACTTTATATTTTTCAATTTTTTTGATAAATGATGCCCTATGTCCTGCGCCAAGAAGCAGCAGGGCCTGCTTATATTGGTGCTGTTTGCTATAATTATAAATATTCCTGATTATTTCTTCTTCCCGCTTATCTATTACTTCCTGTTCCATTTTGTAAATCCGGTATAGATTCTCATCATTTATATTATTTAATACTTTCTCCTTTAGAACTTTGAACTGGTCAATCAAACTGTCATTTTGATCACTATTAAGAAAGGCAAATCCATACTGGCTTGTCAACGATATTTGATTTTCAACCGAAATGCGAAAGCTGTGGCTTTCACTACTCCTATGGCTCCTAATTTTCTTATACATATAATCAAGCTCTTCGTAGTAAGAACTTGGTAGCGGGAGCGTATCTACCGGTATATGCGTTATATCATGGTTTAGCAAATAAAGCTTGATTGCATTTGTTTCTACGGTAATTAAACGCTCCCCCACATAACTTTTATGAAAATTAGAATGGCAAAGCTCCTCAAATATTATTTCCGGGCTTATTAATTCAATAATTCTATGCAATTCCATTGCATTGCAATTTCCACATGTTTCATGTCTTGTAAAAATCAAACTGATATTATGCACTTTAAATATATTAGGGTCAATAAATTATTTTTTGATTTCATAGTTTAGAAAAATCGGAAAAATTTTATGACTCATTCCTTTTTTCTAAATACAGCTCATTAATAAGACCGGAAACGTATGTTAAAGAATATTGATCAAACTTATATTTTCCAAGGGCTTGATTAAAAAACATTATACTTTGAGTAATGTCAGGCAAAATTCTCCGATGATATGCATATTGTAGAATTTCTTCCAAAGTGGCCATCTTATTTTTTACGATCTGAACAGTTCTGTCCCAATCTTCAATGCTCAGGAAAAAAAGATTTTCAGGTGGAAGAACTGAAAGTCTAAAGCCTTTTTGTAAACACTCTTCCGTTATTTTACTTTTCAAAAATTCTCCCCATGCATCTATTCCAAAGCCCAGGAACATATCTTTATAGGTAACAATTATTCCGTAAAACGCTGCTTGCGGATTTAGAAGGTTACCTACTTCAATCAGCTGTGAGTATGCTTTTATTATATTTGTCTTGAGATCCGATTCCATTAACTCCTGGTCACGGATTACACCTAAGCGAGTAGGTAATTCAATAGCTTTTACTTCAAGTAAGATTTTGTTATCAATAGCGAAATCACATACTTTATTATGCGGAAATCTTCTCTTTAAGTCGGTTTCTCTTAAATAAGGTCTATCCATTTCTTTAATTCCCAGCTCAATGTACTTTTCCATTCGGTTTCCGAACTCAGACGGAAATTGTGGTGACTTTTGTTTTAGAAATTGATAAATGAAATGCTTAACGGTTTGATTAAAGACAGACCGGGTAATCAGATGAAATTTTCCTTTGAAACGGATGAATGGTTTAATAGCAAAAAAAGTTGTTTCATATAATTGATATACTTCATCGGTCATTTTTTGAAGTCCCTCAAAATCTTCTTTCTTTGAGCCGGTAAGAAGCCTGAGATATTTTTCAGTTTCACCCCTCCCGAAACATTCATAAAATAAAGAAAAATACTGATCATCTAAAATCCCATCATAAATATACTTTGGGTTTTCGGTGCGCTCATTGTGCAAATACAGATATGTGGTGTAGATATACTGAAGGAACGACTTAATTGGCAATCCGGTAAGTTTAATAAATTCTTCATCTATATTGAACTTATGGCTCAATTTCAGGTAAAGCATTATCTGTCGCTCCAGGTGTATATTAGATATATGCTCCTGAAGTTGAAATTGCTGAAACCCAATTATCATGAAAGAGCGATTTACATTGTTCCTATTTTTAAAATTAATCTCATTGTGGCCTGCCTGCAACTCCCTGATTAGTTTAAGTAACTCATTAAATTTAATATCTGTAATTGGGCTTTTCATTGCCGAATCGGTAGTATAGAGGTATGCCCATCTTATGAGAGAAAAAATTGTCCAAACCGGTTCTCTAAACTCCCTTGATTTTTCTAATTGATGTAAAAAATCCAAGGCTCTAAATACTATAGAATCGCGTGTATATAATTGAATGTGTTGCTTAATTTCTTCAAATGTTACCATAAGCTATTTTGTTAGTAATATATCTAAAACAATTCTGTTATTTGCTGACGTGTCACCTGTTGCTCTGGTTTGGTATGCGAGCGGCCAGCCTTGCGCCATTGTTACTACCCGTTGAGCAGGAACATAAAACAATTTTTCTTTTATTGATTTTTTGCCCGAAGGCAATGCTTCATTTACAATACTGGCAATATTAAATGGTTCATTATTAAACCGAATTTTAGTTTTCTCATTCCAGATGAAAGACATTGCTTCACCAAAATATAATTCAAGGAACTTATTCTTACTTTTACCCCATTGGTAATTATTTAAAGTGAGAGTTTCGGAAACACTATTTCTATCTATGATTAATTTCAATAATTGCAGTAAAAGACCTTTTCCGATTGCGTTTACCCCAGAAAAAATTGTAAAATCAGCGAGCTTAATATTAGCATTTCTAATAGGCCCAAAATTTTTGACAAGCAATGTTTCCATAAGTCAAAAGTAATTACTTATTGAAACAAAGTTTTATAACATTCGTAGTTACTATATTCTTTTTAATACTTCAATGTCGGCGGCATACCTTGCTTCTTTTAGGTACGATATCCAAGCTGATAATCGTTTAATTTCCGGTGCATCATTTTGTAGTAGAGTTTTAAACAGTTGCTTAAATCGCTGATCTTTCTTGCTTAAAATTGTTTTGGCAGCCTTTGCAAACCTATGGAGTTCCGTTGGTAGATTGTAATCGGAAACTTTTAGACCACTATTATTGGCTTCAGAAAGGATAAATGTTTCAATTGCTGGGTGAATTTGAATAATATAGTGGTGCTTGGCTGGGTGCTTGTAAAGAAATAAGGAGTTGGACTTTGTAACTTCTAAAAATTCATTTAAATAGTCAACTTCCTTCTTATCCTTATCAATAATGCCAACAGCAAAGCTATTAGCAAATTTCTCTTTCATAACCTTAGTTACAGTACCACATCCCTTTTGATGATTGTACTGTTGCGATGGAACAATTGTTTCTATCAGGTTAGTATCCACAAAACATTCAGGAATAATTGCCAAATCCATCATACAAAACTTTCACTATTGGTGAACAAATCTACACCGCTTTGAAATATTTCGTGTAATTCCCCATCAGAAAGGTGCTTAACTTTTGTTTCAAAGTCTTCGTAATGTACTACAAATACCGCTAATTCTTTCCTGGCATTTTCAAGCAAATCATTTAAGATAAACGGGCTATGAGTTGCAATAAAAAACTGATTGTCGGGTTTGTGAATCATTTCCTGTGTAATATGAGCCATGTATGGAGGAAATGAATGGGCTTCAGGTTCTTCAAATAACAAAACACTATTATTATTTGATGCAATTGCCGTTTTATAAAAAATGATCCGTTGAAGGGTATCGGCAATTGAGTTATACGGTATTAAGAAAATTCCATTCTTGTCATCAGATTGAATTACTTTAATAGTTTGGCTGCTCTTGTCAAATGCGATCTCAAGGCCATATTCTTCAAATAAGCTTATAACCTGACTTTTAAGTTCAGGATATTCCTCAATGATACTGAGCATGTTCGACCCAAAAGGAGGAATGAGATATTTAGAATGAGATTTTTTATAAGCGATATCCAGTCTATAATTATAACGTTTTACCGGTGGCTCAAAGACATCAAGTTTTCTGAGCCCTTTTGTTATTAATTTATCATCTATCAAATAATTAAAAGAAAATCCATCAAAATCCAATATTACTTTTAGGCCCTCTTTGGGGTTATAGCCAAATCGGCAATTACCAATATTTGAAGCTACTCTTCCATCTTTAGTAACACTTCCGTTATAAAACAATTCTGGCGCATTTTCCAATCTAATAAGGTTTGACAATTTCCGTGAAGCTCCTTCATGTAAATATGGTATGCTAAATAATGATAACGCTTCTATGATATTAGATTTCCCTACATTAGGGCGTCCTATAAATAAGTTGATACGCCGCAACCCTTCAATTTCGCAAAACCGAATTGATTTGAAGTTTTCAATTTGTATGGAATTTATAAAATTTGACATTGAATTAATTGGTTGAATTTTTCTTTACCGGCTTTTTTTTAACCGCCCTAACTCGAGGAGTCGGTGGATTTTTCTTTTCTTCAATAATTTGATTGTAAACCAAATTGAACATGAGCTTAACGTCTACATTAAAGTAATCGGCCAGCTTGTCTATTTCGCGGATTTTAAATAAGCCTATTTGATTAAACAGTTTTGTAACACGCTGATGGCTTGATCCCAAGTGATCAATAATAGGAGTAATATTATAATACTCAAGAATCTCTTTAAAGGTTTGGATATGACCTTTTTCAATTAGATTTTTTACATTTATTTTCTTCTTGTCTAACGCCATTATACAAATAAATGCACGATTATTTAAAACATATTTAAAAAAGGTTTATTCATGATAGATATTTACGGTAAATACTTTTTTTCTTACAAAATTTACTTTATATTTAATTATTTGTAAGTATATTTGGCTTAGAAAAATGCAATACTTATAATTGATTTTTGGTGATATATTCGCCATTATACAATTAATAGGGTTGTTAGTGCATAACGAGTCTCGCCCACACGAACGTGACAAATTCTGGAACGCGGGAGTAAGTTAAGGCGCCCAATTCTATATATCTTATAGGTTGGGCCTACTTACTACTACTATGTTCCAGCCGCCGAAAGGCGGGGGCTTGTCACGGCCTGTGTGGATAGTAGGAACGGTAGGTTCCAACCTCTTTTAAATTGAGGATAATAAACATACGCGAGACTTACATTTCTAAATGTGAGTACGCTTGCCAGATTATTCATTCATATTATTTAGTTGTTCTCGGGCTGTTTTTTTAAGTCCTGCAATACATATATATGTATATACTAAACGGGTATCATCTTACCACTTAGGAGGTAACGGTCTTGCCCAGTATAATTTCTGGTACGCAAGCCACCCGCGTAATCCAGAATGATGGTTAGCAACGGCCGCCGGGCGGCAGGCAGCTTTTTTCTCATGGGGCACTGGCCTGCCTGTCCCGGCTTTTTTACCTAATTATTTACTTCATCTTTAACTGTGTGCGATATGAAAATTTTAACGCTGCTGGGCGTAATGGCACTCTTATGTGTAAATATGAATGCACAGCAACAGCATATAAGGCCGCTTTCTATTAACGAAAGGTTACCTGATCTTACTATTCACAATTTGCTTAATTATACAAGTACTACTACTACAGTTGATAACCTACAGTGTGGAAACACTAAGATGCTGCTGTTGGACTTTTGGTTTACCAGTTGTATTCCTTGCATCAAACAAATATCCAAGCTGGATTCGCTTCAAAAAGAGTTTAATGACCGGCTGCAAATATTAATGGTAACTTTTGAGCACGATTCGCTTGTTGCACCGTTTATTGCTAAGTGGGAGCAGCAGCACAAAAGAAAGTTAAGCATACCCATCGTTACGGGCGATGAACAGCTACAAGCCTATTTCAACCAAACCAGCCGCCCAAACTATGCCTGGATAGCAACCGATAGGGTTAATATGGGTTATGCATCCACAGCCTTCATTTCTGCTCCTGTTATTGAACAGGTATTAAAAAAAATGCAGGAGGAAGTATACCTGCGTGGATACCTACGCCGCAAGCTTAAATAACCCTAAAATTTCGCTTATGTCAAATAAAATTATTTTACTTCTAATATGCGTTGCGCCTTCGCTAACCACTTTGGCGCAGCAACGCTTTACGGTTAATGGCACAGTTACAAATGCGGGTACCGGGGAGGCGCTGATAAGGGCTACCATTAAAAGTGAAGGCAGCGGAAGGTTTACACTTTCGGCACAGGGCGGTAGCTACCTTATCCAGCTACCGGCTTTACCCGATACATTAATAGTATCTCACACCGGTTTTACGCCTCAAAAATTTGCTGTTAGCCATACAGGTATCTTTAATATACAGATGTCTCCAGACGAGACGGAGTTAGAGGGCATTACCATCAACACCGGTTATCAACGGCTAAAACCCAACGAAGTAAACGGCTCTTTCACAGTTATTGATAATAAAACACTTAATGAGCAAACTGGTACAAATATATTAGAGCGTTTAAAAGGTGTAACTAACAGTCTCATTTTTAACACAGGTAAAACGAATAGTGCTGGCAACGAAGAAAATGCTATGTCTATACGGGGCCTGAGCACTATTAACGGCCCCCTGGCACCACTTATCATTGTAGATAATTTTCCTTATGATGGAAATATTGAAAACATTAACCCTAATGATGTGGAAAATATTACAGTTTTAAAAGATGCAGCAGCAGCGAGCATTTGGGGTGCCCGTGCCGGAAATGGAGTTATAGTTATAACTACAAAAGCAGGAAAGCTGAATAAAATGCTAAGCCTTGATATGAACTCAAGCGTTTCAGTTACTAATATACCAGATCTTTTTTATCAGCCTCAAGTTGCAGTTGCAGACCATCTCATAATGGAAGAGTTTCTGTTTAATAAAGGATATTTTGATCAAACCATTAATGACACGCGAACCCGCCCACCATTAACCCCGGCAGTAGAACTGCTGTTGCAACGCCGTGCGAACCTTATCAGTGCCGAAGATTCAGCATCAGGTATGCGAAAATTAAGCTCTATCGACACACGTAAAGAATATTCCCGGCATTTTTTAAGGCGCGGACTAACGCAGCAACATTCGCTAAGCCTGAGCGGTGGCAGTCAAAATTACTCCTGGTTGTTAGCAGGTAATTATAATAATGTGGTAAACAACAACAAAGCCGTATCGGATAAAGTGAACCTTCATTTGCACAACCAGATAAAGCCGGTAAAAAACCTTACGATCAACTTAAATGCTTACTATACACACAGCTATTCCAAAAGCGGAACGTCAGCCTTTCCCATCGTATCTAAAATCAATAATAGAGATGTACCTTACCTGACTTATGAAGACGAAGAAGGCAATGCCGTACCACTTGACCAGTATCGAAGAGGTTATATAGACACCGCAGGTGCTGGAAGATTGCTGGATTGGAATTACTACCCCCTAAATGATTACATACATCAATATACAAATGCGGAAAGGCAGGATATACTTGTTAGAGCGGCAGCAGACTATAAAATTATAAGCGGCTTAAGCGCCAGTGTACAATATCAATACCAGAAACAGTGGGGTAATAGCACTTCTTACTCCGATATGGAAAGTTATTATACACGCAACTTAATTAACAAGTTTACCGTTTTACCAGCCAGTACCATACAGCCGGCCACCTATCCTATACCTTTAGGAGATATTATAAATAGATCCTTTTCTTCCTTCGCGTCCACCAACTTACGCGGGCAACTCAATTTTTCAAAAGCCTGGTTACAACATAGCATTACTGCCCTGGCCGGAGGTGAGCTAAGGGAAGCCCTTAATGGCGGTGCTGAAGGCTTTACCGTTTTTGGTTATCAGGAAGACCCCTTATCCTACTCATCGGTAGACGGGACACGGATTTATAAAACATATATAACAGGCAATATGGAGTATCTGCCGGGAGGAGGCGGAAGTATAGGCTCATACGACCTCACAAGGTTTGTGAGCGCATATGCAAACGCCTCCTACAGTTTTCAAAAAAAGTATAGTATCAACGGTAGCTTTCGTAAAGATGCCTCAAACGTATTCGGACTTTCAACTAATGATAAATGGAATCCACTATGGTCAACAGGTGTCGGTTGGCTTATATCTTCCGAAAATTTCTATCATTACTCAAACATTCCATTTTTAAAATTGAGGGTCACCTATGGATATAGTGGTAATGTGGATACAAGGCGTACACCTCTGCCAGTTAGCAGCGCTGGCACAAATAGTGTTACGCGCTTTCCTATACAATCTATCAGCACACTCAACAATCCTTCTTTAAGATGGGAAAAATCCAGGCAGGTCAACCTGGGTATAGATTTTGAAAATCACGATAAAACTGTGTCGGGTACTATTGAATACTATCATAAGAAAGGCATCGATCTCTATGGTGAAACGCCTTATGATTATACAACCTGGGGGAGAGACCAGTTTATAGTGGCTAATATCGCTAACATGGAAGGAAAAGGAATAGATTTTTCACTAAACACTGTAAATATAAACCGTGCTTTAAAATGGAGCAGCGGGTTTATTTATAATTATAATACCAGTAAAACTACCGCCTATCATATTGAAAAGGCTCAAGACTTTTATAGCCTTAATAGCGGAAATAGCATTTACCCGGTAATTGGAAGGCCGCTTTACGCCATTACAGCATATCGTTGGGGTGGTTTAAATGCTAAAGGAGATCCTCAGGGCTACCTGCACGGACAGCTTAGTACCGATTATGCAGCTATTGCACGCAGCGTGAGCGATAGTGGCTTAACTGCCGGCAATATTGTTTTCTTCGGGTCTGCCACACCAATCCATTTTGGCTCTCTTATTAACCGGCTGGAATGGAAAGGCTTCAGTTGTTCTTTTAACCTCATCTACAAGGCTGGTTATTACTTTAGAAAGAGTTCTTATACCTCTTCAAGCGTTATAAACGGCGGCATTGCACATACCGATTACTACAAACGCTGGCAACAACCGGGAGATGAATATGTAACTAATATACCAGCCACTGTTTATGCTGATTATCCACAATATAGAGACAGAGATATTTTTTATAACAATTCAGAGGTAAATGTGGTAAAAGGTGATCAGGTAAGGCTACACTATATCAACATTGCTTACAGTTACAGATCGGGAATCAAAAATAAATTATTCTCAAGCCTGCAATTGTATGCCAACGCAAGCAATCTGGGTATTATATGGCGTGCAAACCGTTCAGGAGTCGATCCTGATTCACCCACAGGTACACCACCGCCAAAACAGTTTACAGTAGGTATTCGCACCAATTTTTAACTAAAAAAAATATCGATGAAAAGGCAAATACATTTTTTATACGCCACCCTCTTAACAATTTTGGCGGGATTGAGCGCTTGCACTAAATATCTGGATAAAAAGCCAAGTAATGCAATTACTACTCCAAGTACCTTATCCGATTTGCAGGCATTGCTTGATAATGCAAACAGGGTTATGAATACCAATGTAAGCCCTGTTACAGGCGAAGCTTCATCTGACGATTATTTTTTACCTGCTAATTTTTTTACCAGTATCAACGAGTGGGGCAGGCACATTTATAAAAGGTTGCCTTACGAGCTACGATATGCCAACGATTGGTCAATGGCTTATACCCCCGTGTATAATGCCAACTACTGTCTTGAAATGTTGCAAAAAAACGAAAAAACGAGCGATAACACGGCACAATGGAACAATGTATATGGCAGCGCACTCTTTTTCAGGTCATTTTTCTTTCAACAATTGGCATGGGTGTATGCAAAAGCCTATGATGAATCATCATCTGAAAAGGACCTGGGTATTGTCTTAAGGCTCACTTCAGATTTCAATATACCATCAAAAAGAGCAACGGCAACGGAAACCTATAACCAAATCATTAACGATACAAAGTTAGCCGCCGAGTATTTACCACCGTTGCCAGAGCATCCATATCGACCTTCAAAAGCAGCCGCTTATGGTTTACTTGCACGAACTTATTTATCAATGCGTTTGTATGATAGTGCCTACCGATACGCTGGTCTTTGCCTCGACATAAAAAGCGACCTGATGGATTATAATGGGGATAGTGATGTGGGTAATTTAACAGCTAACTACCCCTTTAAGCGTTTTAATAAGGAAACAATCTTTTATGTGGAAATGAATACAGGAGGCGCATTTCCTCTAATCTTACCTTTAAGGGCGAAGGTAGATACCCTGCTGTACAACATTTATGAAGTCAATGATCTTAGAAGGACAGCTTTTTTTGCAATAAGTGGAGGTTATCCCAATTTTAAAGGTAGTTATGCTCAAAGTACAAGCAACTTTTCCGGGTTAGCGACAGATGAAATATGGCTGATACTTGCGGAGTGCCTGGCCCGCCAGGGGCATGGCGGATTGGAAGCCGCTACATCCAATCTCAACCATTTACTAAAACATCGATATAATAGAGCTGGTTTTACGCCACTTGCTTACAATAACTCAGGTGATTTGTTAAACAGAATTTTAAGCGAGCGCAGAAAAGAGTTACTTTTTAGAGGGATCAGGTGGAGCGATATTAAAAGGCTCAATAAAGAAGGGCGAAACATCATACTCACCAGAGTTTTTGAAGGTGATACTTATACCTTACTGCCTAACGCCAATTATTACGCATTACCCATACCTCATACACTTGTTGAAGATTTTGGGTTAGAGCAAAATCCCATATAACTAATATAAAAGCGGTTTTACTAAACCGCTTTTATGACATAACTAAAATAGATATCACTCCTGAACGTTACTAATGTCTCCAGTGAAAGAAGGGGTGCCAGTAATATTTTCCTTAACATCTGAGACATAATAATTATTGGCAGTGAGCGCACTTTCATCTGCCTCAATAATAACCTGGCTTGACGGTTCGGTGCCGTTTAAATAAAGCGCCTGATTGTTTTCATCCACTTCAATAGAAAACGAACAAGGGATATCATCTGCTGTTTGAGCACAAGCCTGTTCATTGTTTATAAGCGTCCAGTTGCTAGGCATTGTAACATTATTTTCGTCGTAAGCTTCCCCATCGTATCTGAAAGTCAGCGTAACGGTTTCCGCCGTTTTAGAACCTTTTAAAGGTTTAAAGGCGAATGCTATGCTGATTAGAAATGCCAGCGCAAATACCGGCAACACTATTGTTAACATTTTTGTTTTCATCTTTTGTAATTTTAATTTGAATGATAATTTTTTGGAAACATTTTAACTATCGGGTTTACGGGTATACTTGTAATATATTACAGCATACCCCATATTCGCAAATAACCCGCTTTGCCAGTGTGGTTGCTTAGCTCCTTTATAAGCGGGTTTTTATTTTTATATGGTTGCATATCGCTTGTTATTATGTCGAAACGGCTTTTTTGCCCCATTCGACAACCTGATTTTTGTAACATGGCTGTCTTCACAAAAAAGAAAAATCATGTTATGCTGCATGCTGACGGTTTAGTTGGGCTGATCTAAATCTTCATGAGCGATTTCCTGGTACAAATTTCACCTTATAGTGCGGTAGGCTGTGTGACCTATGGTGAAGAATAAGAATTAATTTCTAAAAAGAAACGCTTAATAGTAGTTATTTATAGCCTGGTTCCGGGATTGACCCCTCTAACGCGCTTAAACGCCCGGGAGAACCCTTCCCTGGATCTAAAACCGGTTTTTAAAGCGGCATCCAAAACAGTAATATGTTCTTCTTTCAACATCTGTTCAGCTTTTTTTAAGCGAATTTCCAGGCCCATTTGATACGGGCTGATTCCAAAAGCTCTCCTGAAGCCCTGGCGTAGCTGAAATATACTTAAGCCCACTCTGTCAGCTAAGCGGGACTCTGTTGAAAACAGGTCTTCATCGTCAAAGTGCCGTGCTTCATGCAGAACGATATCCCTGGCATACATCAAAGCATCATGGTTTCTGCTGTTGTACCTTTCAGGCATCCAACCGCCTTCCGTTCTTAAAAGAAGCAGCGTTAGCAGTTCAGATGCTAAAAACTCTGTAAGCGGCCTGCTGCAATGAGGATCGTTAGTGTGTTGAATGATCCTCGCTACCAGCGAAAGCATTTCGGTATTCAAAAAATTTCTTTGCTTAAACAGCTGATGTAATTTTTGCGGCTCCTGCTCGCGCTTGTTTATAAACCTTTCCAGTTCATGGAAATCGGCAGCTAATTTTTGCAGCAATTTTTCGGATGGGTGAATATCAAAGGTTACATATTCTCCGCCTTTGGGAAATAATACGCTGTTTTCCATATAAGGCGCGTAGGTAATATTGAACTCATCACGTTCTAAAATGGATTCGGTTTTCTTTCCCAGGGATTGCACCATCCGGTTTTCGAGCGTAGTATGTGCCTCTAAAATTGGATGGGGAACTTCTGCATAAAACCTGACCTCGTTAAACATTTTATACCGGCTTATCCAAATGACCAGGTCGATAAGCGCAATTTTTTCAAATACAATTTTACCGTAATCGCCTACCGAACCAAAGGTTTCAATGAATTTGGGCCGGGGTCGAATTTCTTTTTCAATAGGAATTAATTCAACCGATTCATTTGTAGCGGAGATAATCTTAAATTCACTCATGGCCAGCACCCCCTCTATTCAAAGTTAAACATTTTGCACTTTTTGGTGAAAAAACGGTCACCAAAACTTCACTTATGGTCACACAAAATGGCCCGTTTTGATGTTAGCTTGCAACTGAATAATAGCATCAAATTATTAAAGAACATGTATAATGGAAAGGCTACTCCCTTTTGACCACAACAGACAGCAATTAGTCCTCCACAATCAAATTTTTGATGAATATACTATCGAGGTAAAGCCACTCTGCCTGACAAGAGATGTGTTGTTTATACACGAATGGGTGAATATGGCTTATACACAGGCGTTTTGGCAAATGCCTGGCACTTACGAGCAGGTTTATTATTACTATAAAAATATGATAGATAAGGTATTGGGATATCCGGTAATGTTTTACCTAAAAGGCGATGTGGCACCGGCTGCCCTGATGGAAATTTATGCTGCAAAAAACAACGAGATAGCCAAGCTTTATAAAGTAAGAAAGGATGATATAGGCATCCATTTTTTAATGTCGCCTGTAAAGAAGAAAATTTCAGGATTTAGTTTAAATGTTTTCCTCACCGGATTAGGTTATTTATTCTCAAAAGGCATTAAACGAGTCATCGGAGAGCCGGATAAAGATAACGGTAAAGCAAACGAGCTGGTAAAAAGAGCAGGTTTCAGGTTTCACAAAGAAATACAAATGTCCTACAAAAAAGCAAACCTGTATTTATATGAAAAAGATGATTTTAAAAGAGCGCATCCGGGGTTTTAACTACCTCTAAATATTTACTAACCTTCTAAACCAAAAATTATGTGGCCATTAGTAAGCAGGGGCTTGTCTCTTGCCAGGGGATTTATTGTCTTTATCATGCCGGCTGTGCATACGGTATTAATCTATAGCAATGATGAGGTGAAGTCAGGTTGGCTGGGGTTTGTTTTAGGTGTACTGGCAGAACAGCCCGGCGCACAACTGTTTATGCTGCAAATGGGTTTGTTTATTGGGATGGGCAGGCAAAAAACCTTCACGGCAATTTTTACACGTTTTGTAATATTATTTGCAGCTGGTTACCTGTTAAATTTTTTAAGGCTTGTACTGCCCCATTGGTGGGGCGGTATTCCACAAGCCTTTTTAAACGATAATAATATACCCAATAATAAGTATACCGTCCTCTACTTATTATTTATGGGCGACATACTACAGTTTGCGGCGTTAGGGTATCTGTTTTGCCAGCTTGTTCATCATTACATAAAGAGTATCTATTTGCAAATTATCCTGCTAGTTGTATTAGCGCTCATTAGTCCCTTAGTTTGGACAATGCAACCTGGCAGTACTGTTTTGCAGTTTACCGTTGGGCTATTTAATGGCCATCCGCCCAGCGCATTCTTTCCCTTTTTTCCCTGGGTATGTTATCCGCTTGCGGGCCTGGTTATTTCGCAGGTATGGAAAAAATGCCGGGGTTTTAAAATATCGGTCTGGCTGGCCATATCCTTCGGGTTTAGCATAACAGGGGTAGCCATAGCCAGTTTAGAGCCTTTGGACTGGAATAAAAGTTTTTACAGGCTGGGGCCAGGCGGAACGCTTTATCATCTTGGTGCAGCAATAGGCTGGATGGCGCTATTTATATTTTTTGCCTCCAATGTAAAACCTAATACTGTTTTCTCCTTCCTGGAATGGCTAAGCGGCCGCATTACTTCTATCTATTTTATCCAGTGGGTGGTGATTATATGGATGATACCTGCTTTTAGCTATAACAGCCTAAATGTTGCACAAACCTTACCAGCAATGGCAGTCACAACAATAATAAGCTTTTACCTGGCAAAGGTATTTGAGAAAATAAAGGTAAGGCCGGCTTAATCTTTAAAATAAAATTTACGCACATGAGAACTGAAATTATTTACGACGTTGGAGCTATAGGTATTGGCCCTTTTAACCTGGGGCTTGCCGCCTTGTGCCATCCAATCAAAGGTCTGAAGACTATTTTTTTTGAACAAAAGCAAAAATTTTGCTGGCATGAGGGGATGCTGATACCCGGCACCACATTGCAGGTGCCTTATTTAGCCGATCTTGTAACATTGGCTGATCCTTCCAATCCATTTACATATCTTAATTTTTTAAGACACCATAATCGCCTGCTTCAATTTGGCATCAGGGATGCGCAATACATTACCCGGTTAGAATATAACAGGTATTGCCAATGGGTGTGCAATCAATTGGAAAACCTGCGATTTGGTTATACAGTTACAGATATTGCCTACATAAAGGATAAGAACTGTTTCAAGATAATTTGCAAAGACGCAAATAATGCCCCGTACATTTTTTCAGCCTATAAATTAGTTATTGGCACCGGGACAGAACCTTTTGTACCTCAGCTGGCAAACGACTATATGGCTGGCAATCTGTTTCACTCCTCCGAGTATCTTTTTCATAAAAAGGAAGTTGAGCAGGCTGGTACTGTTACGGTTGTCGGTTCCGGCCAAAGCGCCGCGGAAATCTTTTATGATCTTCTTTGCCATCATCCTTCCAAAAGTCTGAACTGGATCACCCAATCGGATAGGCTATATGCAATGGAAGATCACAAAATGGTTTTTGAAATGACTTCACCCGACTATATAAATTACTTCTATGGGTTGGTCCAAACTCAGAAAGATGATGTTTTATCTCATCAACACAACCTGTATAAAGGCGTCAATCATAACCTCCTCAACAATATTTACGACAAGCTCTATGAGCTACATTTTGAATTGGAGCTTGCTACACCCTTCATACAAACAAGTACTGCATTAAAAAAAATACAAAAAGCAGGCAGCCAATCATTTTGCCTGCACTTGCACCATCACCGGCAAAACATTACCCATGTATTGCGTTCCGACTGCGTGATTCTTGCAACGGGCTATACCAATGTGCAACCGGCTTTTCTTAAAAATATCCGCCACCGTATTCGCTGGTTACCGGGCAACCGTTATAAAGTAAACCCTGATTATTCGATAGATGATGACCACACCATATTTGTACAAAATGCCGAAATGCACACCCACGGATTTAATGCGCCAGACCTGGGTATGGGGCCATACCGCAATGCAGTAATTATTAATTCCATCCTAAAAAAGAAGCAGTACCCCACTGATAGCAATGCTGTATTTCAACGTTTTGGTTTCAGTAAACCCGTACGATAGTCGGCCCTTTGCAGGCATTAACAATCGGTTTTTCCTGTTTTACAGATAGTTCTCTGCTAACTTATTAATATTTCTATCATGGAAATTATATTGGTTGTACAAATTGTACAGGAGGGAGTTGGTATGCTTGAACTGATACAAAATATTCCTAAAGAGTTGAGCCGGTATGTTTTGCAGTCATCCTCACCGCTCGGCCTGGTAGGAAAAGGATTTAAAGCGCTTCTACAGAAATTTGTGGGTAATGGTTTTGTAGTTTGGATCAATCGTTACTTCGTAAACGCTGAAACGATAATACATGCAACCGGCCTCGATCCTGCATTTGACCTGTGCATCGCGGTACGTAATAAAGTGAGGGCCTGGAACGATGTATTAAAAATAGAATTACCGGCCTTGCATTTTCAGTTTTTTTTTGTGGCAACTGGAAATTTACATGCGCATTTTGACGGTGGGATGGAATATGAAACTTTTGATATTCAGTTCGATCCTGTTTATTTAAGCACCTGGAGAACGGACTACGGTTTGTTTGAACAATTTATGAACGAGGCGGAGAAAAAAAAGGCCGTTAATTTACCCCTTTCGCCAATGCGGTGCTCGTCTTTGATGTTGGAAGCTGTTCAGGGCGTTATATACAATAATTACGGCATTGCCGGTAAGATGAGGTTATTACAAAATAATATTGGTAATATACTTACTGCTGCATTGGAGGATATAGCCCAGTCAAATATGAAGATACAGGACTTGACCGATACCCAGGTAAGCGCCTTATACGAAGTAAAAAGACTGATTGACGAAAGTATTCCTTATTATCCGGGTAATAAGCAACTCTGCCGCAAAACCTTTCTTAACCATTTTACTTTTAATTATGGCTTTAAGCGACTGTTTGGTATATCCCCTTACAGGTATTATAACACCCTGCGCATGGAAAGAGGCAAAGATCTCCTGCGGCAGGGGGAAGCGGTACATTCTGTAGCGGCAGAACTGGATTTTGAAACACCACGCGCATTTGGCAAAGCATTCAAAGCCATGTTCGGCTTAACACCTAAGGAATATCGCGGTGAATTGCCATAGTGGTTCATCGCGCAGTATTGATACGGGATGATGATTGGAGGGCACGTTTTTCATGTGGAAAAGGGCTTTTCCTGAATATTGCTTTTTGGACTGTTTTTATTGCTTTTTGGACTATTAAATTGGGATTGGGATACCCAATTTTGTGTTGTTAAAATACAGTGTCTATGGAAAGTGTGATTACATGGGAGCAGTTGCTCGTATCATTGGTGGGTCTTGTTTTTGTATACTATGCCCTTATACTTTTTATCTTCTATCGTCATGACCTGCCATTTTCAGCTTTTTTTCAAAAAAAAGAAAACCCGATGGTGCCTTATCTCTCAAGCCGTGTCACCGTTTCGGATAATGATGAGCCTGAAAATATTTTGTATAACAGTGTGCGCGAATTAATGGAAGAGTGCAAGCCGCTTTTTCATGCAGCGGCGGGAGGTGAGATAACGAGGGAATATTTACTTGATTCGCTTCGCCTTCTTGTACAAAAATATCCCCAGATCAAAGGAACGGCATTCCAGGTTGCAATGAGTAATCATATTGTGCAGGAAGTGGAGCACCGGCTGGGGATGACTTTACCTGATAATGAAATAGATAGTATCTGGCGCTAAGCCATAAAATTATGGTCCTGGTCTCCTACAGTGTGGCAATAAGGTTTGAGGTGTGAGTTCAGGAGCCGGGGCCAATAATTATAAACCTGCCCGCATTGCCCGTTCCGTTCGTTCTCAGATCGTCTCGGCGGTGGAAAGGGCTGCGGCAGGTTTTAATAAATGTAGATCATGGTTAGATGTTCCATTTATGTTGTGCCAGCTAAATGGAATATTTAGGCCTCAAATAACGCTGCCAGCAGCTTTGCCTCTTTGGTTTCTGATCGTCTCTCAAAGACGCAGGTTGCGGCAGTTTTTTTGAAAAGTATCGCCTGCTTATAGTTTAAGACAGCGTGTGCGGGAAATAGTGCAGAATGAAGTTCTTATTAATTATAAAAAGCAGATGTGTGTATGAAAATGTGGAGAGTGGTTGCTTTGAGCAGCAAGGCGAAATTATGCGCCTTTGTAAGTGTAATTCTTTTAATATATAGCCTGCCTGCATTTGCACAGGACGGCAGCGCCGGTATAGAGAAAGCCAATACGCTTGTACGGCAGTATTTCGATGTAGGCATTAATCTTATGTATGCAGTGGGTGCCGTGCTAGGGTTGATCGGGGCTGTAAGAGTTTACCAGCGATGGAGCGCCGGAGATCCGCAGACCGGTTCGATTGCGGCAAGCTGGTTCGGAAGCTGCATTTTCTTGGTGATAGTGGCAACGGTGTTGCGCTCCTTTTTTGGCCTTTAAAAAAATGAATATGTCAAGTGTTTATCAAATCAACAGGGGCGTTAACCAACCGGTAATGTTTAAAGGTTTAAAAGCCCAATATATATGGTATTTGGGCGGCGGGCTGGTTGTGCTACTGATAGGGTTTGCCATATTATATATCTGCGGTGTGAATATGTTCGTTTGCCTGGGCATCATAACAATTACAGGCAGCATATTATTCCGGAAAGTGTATAGTATGAGCCGTAAATATGGGGAGCACGGATTAATGAAAAAAATGGGTAAACGCGGTGTGTCGGAGCTGATCAAAAACAATAGCCGCAAAGTGTTTATGCGTAAATAGATAGGTGTGCGTTTAAAAGGCGCTACCATTAGTGAAGAAAGAAAATAGTGTGTCATGGAAAAATGGTTAAATGAAATCACGCCCATCATGGATGTGGAACATCATTGTATATTAAGTAAACAGGGAGATATCTCCATCGTATTTAAGGTAAATCTGCCGGAAGTATTTACGCAGTCGGACAATAATTATGAAGCGCTGCACCAATCGCTGGTCAAAGCCGTTAAGGTACTTCCGAAGCATACAGTTTTTCATAAGCAGGATTATTTTGTTCAATCGAAATTTGAACCAGGTACAGGTAAAGACAAAAACAGTTTTCTATCGCGCAGTAGTGATCAGTTTTTTAATGGCAGGCCTTACCTGCAACACGATTGCTACATTATACTTACCAAAAAGCCTTCCGGGCGTAAAACGTCCAGCTCTGTTTTCAATAGTCTTGTACGGCCTTCAATTGTTCCTAAACAGACTATCAGTCCCGTTATCCTCCGGGAGTTTGAAGATAGTGCCAGCCAATTTGCACGGATTCTTTCAGACGGCGGTATGGTATTAGAACGGTTGAAAGAAAAAGATATAGTCAGCCAGAAAAATAAAGTGGGACTCATTGAGCGGTATTGTACATTATCAGAAAGCCCCGGGCACCTGGTGTTAAAAGACCTGCAACTAAAGGAGCAGTTAAAAATTGGGGATCAGTACTGCCAGCTTTATACTTTGGCAGACGTTACTGATCTTCCTTCTTTGTGTGGTTCGCGTATTAACTATGATAAGTATAGTACAGACCGTACAAAATTTTCTATCGGGTTCGCTTCCACACTGGGCCTACTGCTTCCATGCAATCATGTGTACAATCAATACATTTTTATAGACGATGCAGGCCAAACGATGAAGAAACTGGAAAGTAAAAGACTGCGGCTGCAATCGCTTGCAGCTTATTCTAGGGAAAACGCTATTGCCCGGGATGCAGTGGGAGATTTTCTAAATGAATCCATCAGTGAACAGCGATTACCGGTAAAAGCACATTTCAACATCCTGGCATGGACAGACAAACCGGAGGAGCTAAAGGACATTAAGAACCTGGTTACATCAGGGTTGGCGCAGATGGAAGCTGCTGTGAAGATGGAAACTGCCGGGGCAGCACAGATATGGTGGGCAGGTATTCCTGGCAATGCGGCCGACTTCCCGATGAACGATACATTTGATACGTTCGCGGAACAAGCCTGCTGCTTTCTGAATCTTGAAACCAATTACCAGGATAGCTATAGTGAAGTCGGCATTAGGCTTGGCGACCGGCTGACCGGAAGGCCTGTACACACAGACATCAGCGATGAACCCGTAAGAAAAGGAATTTGCACGAACAGGAATAAATTCATTTTGGGGCCCTCCCCGTGCCGGGTCATTCTTAATTGAGTGGCCCGGCATATTCTGGATCAGGTAAAAGCTTCTTTACCAATCACATGGTGCGGAGCTATTACGAAATCGGAGCACATATAGTGCTGGTGGATGTGGGACATTCTTACAAGGGATTATGTGATTTGGTGAATGGTTACTATTTCACCTATTCAGAAACAAACCCGATCAAATTTAATCCTTTCTATATAGGCGCCGGTGACACGCTTGATATCGAAAAGAAAGAAAGTATTAAAACGCTATTGTTGGCTCTTTGGAAAAAGGATGATGAATCCTTTACGCGCAGCGAGTACGTGGCCCTATCCAATGCTTTGCAGGGGTACTTTGACAGGCTGGAAAAGGATAAAAGCATCTTTCCTTGTTTTAATACTTTCTATGAGTATGTCCAAACAGATTTTCTAAAAATCCTGGAGCAGGACAAGGTTAAGGAAAGACATTTCGATATAGACAATTTCCTGTTTGTGCTTCGCCCTTTCTATAAAGGAGGTGAATTTGATTTCCTGCTGAACGCCAGCCAGAATCTTGACCTGTTGCAGCAACGTTTTATCGTATTTGAGCTGGACAATATTAAGGATAGCATTTTATTCCCGGTGGTTACGCTGATTATTATGGAAACTTTTATCAGCAAAATGCGTAAGCTGAAAGGCATCCGTAAGATAATCCTGATAGAAGAAGCGTGGAAGGCCATAGCAAGGGAGGGAATGGCAGAGTACATCAAATATTTGTTTAAAACGGTCAGGAAGTTTTTTGGTGAAGCGATCGTAGTAACACAGGAAGTTGAGGATATTATTTCTTCGCCGGTTGTAAAGCAAGCTATTATTAATAACAGCGATTGTAAAATACTGCTGGATCAAAGTAAGTACCAGAATAAGTTTGACCAGATACAGGAGCTGTTAGGATTGACAGAAAAGGAAAAGGCGCTGGTACTCTCGGTAAACAAAGCGAACGATCCCGCCAGGAAATACAAAGAGGTATTTATCAGCCTCGGCGGAATGCTCTCTAAAGTGTACCGAACGGAGGTATCGCTGGAAGAGTATTTGGCTTATACAACTGAAGAACGTGAAAAAGTAAAAGTGCAGCAGTATGCTGCCGAATATGGCAGCATTGAAAAGGGAATTGAAGCGCTGGCAATGGAAATGAAAGTAAAATAAGCTGCTGGTTGAGGTTTCGGTTTATAGATAAGTAAAGTATCTTATAGTTCATAGTTTATCAATAAAAGGAAATGTGATGAAAAAGTTAGTGATGGTATTTATGTTTTCTATGGCTCTTGCTTTGATGCCAACACAAAAAAGCCATGCGGTTGTATGGGTAGTGGTAAAAGCAGCGCTGGTAAAAGCTATCAAGGCAATGGATTTGGCTGTGCAGCGGTTGCAGAATAAAACCATCTGGCTGCAAAACGCCCAAAAGACTTTGGAGAATACATTGTCTAAAGTGAAGCTGGATGAGATTTCAGATTGGGTGAAAAAGAACAGGGAGCAATATGCAGAGTACTACGATGAGCTAAGCAAGATAAAAGAAACGATCACCGGGTATAAGCGGGTGAAAACCATCATGGAAAAACAGGTACGGGTGGTCGAAGAATACAAAAGGGCCTTTACCCTATTTAAGCAGGATAAACATTTTACACCTGACGAGATCGCCTACATGTCAAAAGTCTATTCGGGAATTGTAGACGAAAGTTTGAAGAACCTGGATCAGCTCTTCCTGGCAGTGGGCACCCTCAATACCAAAATGACGGATGGTAAACGGTTGGAAATTATTACCCGTGCCGCCGAAGGTATTGATGAAACCCTAAGCGACCTGCGTATGTTCAACTCACAAAACATCCGTTTGAGCCTGCAACGTTCCAAAGATTTGCAGGAGCTGCAAACAGTAAAAAATTTCTATAATATTCAATAATCGTGCTTATGAAACGTGTGTTTGGGCTAATGATGATAACCATGATGATGGTTTCTGCGGCACAGGGGCAAGGGATCAATCAATGGTTTCGTCAGAAAAAAACACAAACCCAGTACCTTATACAGCAGATCGCGGCGCTAAAAGCATATACCGGCCAATTACAAAAAGGCTACAGGATTGTTCAGGGCGGCCTAAATACAATTGGCGACATTAAAGACGGACATTTCAGATTAGATCGGGTGTTTTTTGACGAATTAAGAACGATCAATCCCAGGATAAGGCAATACGCGCGTGTAACAGATATCATTACACTGAATATACAGGTAATAAAACTTTCAGGAGCGGCAATGAAAGCAGCAAAAAGAAGTGATGGTTTTAACCATAGTGAATTGAGTTATTCTGAAAAGGTTTTTAGAAACGTAATGGATAATTGTAGTGAACTGATAGATGAACTCATACAAATCCTCAGCCCCGGAGAATTGCAATTGAGCGATGATGAACGGATCAAACGGATTGACGGGGTGTATGCTGAAATGAAAGATCGTTATGGCTTTATCAATAGCTATTGCAATGACCTTGAAAAACTACAGGTGCAACGCAGCCGCGAACTAAAGGATGTAAAAACCATACAAAAAATCTACAGGCAATGAAACGAAATAAGAAAAAGTGGTGGTTATTCATAGCATTGTTCTTCTCCTGTCTGGTTTCTTCTTTGAAAGTTCCCGCACAGGCAACGGAACTGGCGCAACTGGCACTGAATGTTGAAAAGCTCGCACAGTTTAAACAAATTCTTTCTGATTTGAAAAAGGGTTATGAAATTTTGACAGGCGGGTATAATACCATTAAAAATATTTCCGAAGGTAATTTCAAACTGCACCAGGCATTTCTGGATGGGCTGATGGAAGTAAGCCCATCCGTAAAGAAATACAAAAGGGTTGGCGATATAATTGACTATCAGCTACGTTTGGTTAAAGAATATAAATTGGCTTTTAGCCGGTTTAAGCAAAGTGAACAGTTTACAGATGAAGAGATTGGCTATATCGGCAAAGTATATAATAATCTTATAACCCAAAGTCTGGAAAACATAGATGACTTGTTAGTAATCATTACAGCAAACAAACTGCGGATGTCGGACGAAGAAAGGCTGGCTGTAATAGATGACATTTATAAAGATATGGCAGGTAAACTAACGTTTCTGCACCGGTTCAGTAACCAGGCACAGGTATTGGCTTTGCAACGGGCCAAAGAAAGCAAAGACGTAAAAGTTTTGAAAGGATTATACAGAAACCCTTGATTGACCGGGATTGGATGCGGATAGTGGAGTTGGATTTGTGAGAGATTAAATCTTGAATAAAAATGAGGAGCATTTGGAAAGCTGCGACGCTTGTCGCAGTAGTGGGCATGTTATTGCCAATAACCACCCAGGCGCAGGCCGTTAGTGACTGGGTTAACGAAATTCAGAGCCTGCACAGTGTGCTGGAGCAGCTCCATGAAGAGATGTTGCCTTTGTGCAGTGAACTGATTGGGGTGGGGCGGGGCCTTGCAGGGTTTGCAGCGCTCTGGTATATAGCTGCAAGAGTATGGGGCCATATTTCAAGGGCGGAATCAATTGATTTTTATCCCTTATTCAAACCTTTCGTTATTGGATTTGCAGTTGCGATTTTTCCATCTGTGATTGCATTAATAGGCGGAGTAATGCAGCCAGTAGTGAATGGCACCAAAAGTATGGTGGAAAAATCTGATGCCGCTATAGAAGTGTTGTTGAAGCAAAAAGAAGAAGCGGTTAAAAATTCAGATGTCTATCAAATGTATGTAGGGCCCTCGGGAGAAGGCGACAGGGATAAATGGTATAAGTACACGCATCCAGATGAAAACCCTGATAACGAGGGCATGATCGAAAGCATCGGCAATGATATTCGTTTTGCTGCTGCTAAGTTTGGTTATAATTTCCGTAACGGCATAAAGGAAGTAATGGCCGAAGTGCTGCAATGCCTATTTGTAGCGGCTTCTCTTACCATTAATACCATGCGCACTTTTAATCTACTTATCCTTGCTATCCTGGGGCCGCTGGTTTTTGGATTGAGTGTATTTGATGGCTTCGGTCATACGCTCAAACACTGGCTGGCCCGTTACATCAATGTGTTTTTGTGGCTGCCTATTTGCAATTTGTTCGGGGCGGTGATCGGCAAGATCCAGGAGCAGATGTTAAAAATTGACATCAGCCAGGTGGCAGAAACAGGTGATACTTTTTTCAGCCGAACCGATCTGGGGTACATGATATTTCTCATTATCGGCATTATTGGCTATTTCTCCGTACCCAACATTGCCAACCAGGTACTTTGGGTTGGCGGTGGCGATTCCCTTACGGGTAGGGCCACAGGTGCTGCAATGGCAGTAGGCGGTATGGTTGGTGGCGCCGCGGGTGCAATGACAGGCCGTGCCGTTGCCGGAGCCGGAAATATTATGAAAGCGCCTTACAATATACATCAGGGGTATTCGGCCAAAGACGGAGGCTCAGGTACAGCGGCTGATATTGGCAGCAAAATAGGTGGTGCTGGCGCTTATATGTACGATAAACTTAAAGGCGGTAAAAATGATAAGGAAAAACAGTAGTGTATGTTCAGAAAAATGAAAAATATAGATACGGCTTTTCGCCATATACGTTTGTTTACAATAGTGATCGTAATCGGTAGCCTGCTCTTCTGTATTTACGTTGTATATCGTACTAATGTAACACTTACTGCCAACAGGGGGAAGGTCTTGGTAATGGTAAATGGCAAGCTAGTAGAAGCGGTTGCGATGGAAAGAAATATTCCCGTAGAACTTCGCGATCATATACGGACGTTTCATACGCTTTTTTTTACACTTTCTCCTGACGAGAAGGCGATACAATCCCAGGTTACGAAAGCACTGTACTTGGCTGATGGCTCTGCCCGCAGACAATATCAAAATCTAAAAGAAGCTGGCTTTTACAACAACCTGATTTCCGGCAATATTTCTCAAACGATAGAGATCGACACTATTGAGCTGGACATGGCAAAAACGCCTTACCGGTTCCGCTGTTCCGGCAGGCAGTATATCACCCGGCCAACTTCTGTAGCAACACGCAGCATTGTTACGCAAGGTTATGTGCGTGTTGGTATGGTACAAAGCGATAACAATAACCACGGTTTTTTGATTGAACGGTGGGAGATCATCAGTAACCAGGACATTAAAACAGAAAGTCGTTAAAGCAAAGAGATGTTTAAGATATTCAGGAAAAGAAGGAACAAACCTTCAGTGATGTATGGGGTATTTCAGAAGTTAGGTCACGCTGTGGAGCGCAGCCAAAGACGTGCAGCAGATTACCTGAACCGGAAAACGGCGGGATGGCAGCACCGGCAAATGATCACGGCACTTATTATTTTTTGCCTGCTGTTTGGTGGCAGCTCTGCTTTTACCATCTGGCACTCACTCCAATCTGCATCCGGCACTATCCGCATTGAAGGAATGAAAGTTCCTGCCCATACGATTGTTCCTTATAACAAAACAAATAGTAATATGGGCTCGCCCAGCCAGGAGCTAAACCGCATTATTCGGATTCGTCATTTTCTTGAAAGCCTGCGGCAAACCAAAAGAGGAACCGCCATGTATGACAGTCTTGCACGCTACAGGCCAGGCTTGTTCGACAGCCTGACCTTTATCGAACAAACATATCAATTACAAATAAAAACAAGTGAAGATGGAAAAAACAAATGAAGAAAGATCGCAGCACTCGCATAAGTACCTGCGGCAACGGAAATTTTTATTGATAGCACCCGCGCTAATCGTACCTTTTTTAATACTGCTCTTGTGGACGACGGGCCTGGTGGGTAATTCAAATGCAGAATCGGCGTTAATTGCCTCTCAGGGCCTCAATCCTGACCTGCCAGCTGCTGCCCCCGCGAAAGACAGTAACTGGAACAAGCTAAGGTATTATGAACAGGCAGATAAGGATTCAGCAAAGCTAAAATCACAATTGCGCAATGACCCGTTTTTCCGATCCTTAGAAGCAGGCGGAGACGAAGAACTCAGCATGGATGGCGTATCAGAAGCGGATTTTGCAGAAATACAATATGGCATTCCCTCACCAGGGAACTTCAATAAACCCGATCGTAACGAGCGAAAAGTATATCAGAAGCTGGCGAGGCTGCAACATGAACTCAACAGGGAGCCGGAAAGTGAGTTGTCGGAACAGCATCGACCAGCATCTTCTGTCAGTCCTGATATTGAGCGGCTGGAAAATATGATGCAGCAGATGCAAAGTAACAGGGAGCCTGATGTAGAATTAAACCAGCTAAATGATATGCTGGGCAAAATAATGGATATACAAAATCCCGAGCGGGTGCAGGAAAGGCTCCTGCAGCAGTCGGAGCAAAATAAAAAGCAGACATTCACGTTGGACGCGCCACCCGAAAATGTGATCTCACGGCTGGAATCACGTCAGCATCTCTCAAATATGCTCTACCGTTACAATGGTGATACCTTACCAGCTGCTTTTCAATCCTATATGGGTAACAACCGGTTTTACTCCCTGGATGAATCTACCGTTCAAGCAAGAGCAGGAAGAGCCATATCAGCCGTGATACCAGAAACCCAAACCCTGGTGAGTGGGGCTACAGTGAAAATGCGTTTGATGGAAGATATATATATAGCTGGTGTTAAAGTGCCAAAAAACCATTTTGTATATGGCAAGGCTTCTTTAAACGGCGAACGTTTACAAATTGCCGTTTCATCTGTTGGGTACAACAATAGAATATTACCTGTAGCGCTTACGGTATATGATAAAAAAGATGGCCTTGCAGGGATAAACATTCCCGGAGCCATTACAAGGGATGTTGCTAAAAAGTCTGCCGCTCAATCCGTACAGGGTATTGGCACATTGGGCACGCTTGATCCTTCATTTGGCGCACAAATGGCAACGGCAGGGTTAAATATGGCACAGAACCTGGTAGGTCGAAGTGCTAAACTGGTACGGGTTACGCTGGCAGCCGGTTACCCTATATTACTAAAAGACGATAACCAGAAAGACAAATAATTTTTAATACTTTAAATTTTAATGTGATGAACAGATTATGTGTGTCCCGGTTAATGGGAATCCTTTTTCTTTTTGCGGTTAAAACTGGTGCTGCGCAGACTAATGAGATACCAGCGACAACTATTGCACCCTATGAGATAGCTGTCAGCTATCATCAAACCACCAACCTGATCTTTCCTTATACCGTAAAAAGCGTTGATATTGGCAGCGATGCAGTGGTGGCCCAAAAAGCCAAAGGTGTTGAGAACATTTTGCAGCTAAAAGCAGTCACCGAACAGTTCCGGCCCACAAATATTTCTGTAGTGACAGCAGATGGCAAATTCTACTCTTTTGTTCTAAGCTATGCCGATAATCCCCCCAACCTGAACATCAATTTTGCAGCAGATAAACCGGTACAACTCGCCGGTGATCTTCCTGGCGCAAAACAACTTGAACAGGAAGCCTTACAGGTAGCCGCCAAACGTCCATTTATGTATTTGAAACAGTATAACCAGGCGCTCCGGTTACGGCTTAACGGTGTATTTTATACTGACGAAAATCTGTGGCTAAAGCTCGAAATAAAGAATCATTCGCAGGTAGATTTTCAACCGGCGTACCTGCGCTTCTTTCTCCGCGACAAAAAACGAGTAAAACGTACCGCCCTAAATGAAACGGAGATTTTTCCAATATTCCTGCCTTCACTTTACCATGTAAAAAATAGATCATCAACAGTGTGGCCTGTGAGCTTTAAAGCATTCACTGTACCAAAGAATCAGCGGCTATTTGTGCAGGCAAGCGATGAAAGCGGGGGACGTATGATCGTGCTTCCTATAAACAGCAGCTTTTTTCTAAAGGCGCACAGGCTACACTAATCAAAACAAACAGCGAACATGCTGTTTTCATTATTACCCACAAACCATTTTACACTCAATAAATCAACAAGATGAAGCTAATATTTCAATCTATTATAATCGTGTATGCCATACTTGCCCTTTTTTCAACCGGCTGTATTAAAAACGATAGTAAGGAGCCACTACCAGCAATATCAGACAACGAACCTGCGAATTTGCAGAACCCTTATGATGATTTTGGTTACTGGCACAATGTAATACTTGATTCTGTCGAACAGCAAAGAAAGGCTGGCGGCTGTATCGGTTTTGCCAGCACCTGTAATTATATCCGGAAATTCTATCGTATGAAAAATTGGCCTGAATTACCCGAACAGCATCTGAATCCAATTCCGCAGGTTGTAACAGAGGCGGCTACAGATATCCACAGGTTCATTAACGCATCCAGGTGGAGTGATTCGGCAAAAGCAAAATTAATCCTTCTTATTAAAGTGATAACGGATGCTTCAACAGATAGTTGTACTTATCCGAAATTGAAAAAAGCCATCAAAAGCTTTGAACAGGACGTACTGCGAAGTGATATGCGCGGTGCAGATAAGGAAGCTATTTTAAAAGCGGCATCCATAGCCAGGTACTCCGGATACAGGTGGATACAGCAGCCGGAGTTAACAGGCTGGTATGATGGCAATGCACTGCTTGAATACAATAATTCAAATGGATTTAAAACTTCTATGGCTGTTGCCAAAGAAGCCAGCCCGCAGCGACTTTTTGAAAGAGTCGGAAAATGGATTGCTGTAACTGCCATTGATATCAGCGGCGCTATCACTGACCTTAGCGTAGCCAGTGGAGCTGCCGCAAGCGATTTTATGAAAGAAGTGTTCAAAATGCATTAATTCAATAGGTGATTATGGGCAGCGATATTTTTAAAGGCATTGAGAGGTCGGAAATAGAATCGTTTGGCAAAAGGCTGGACAAAGAAAGCGCGCTGGGAAACAGATTTGCGGCGATACAGATCAAAGGAGATAGCCTTTTAGAACAAGACATGGCTTTTTGCAGAACTCCTTTTGAGGCGACCAGGCATATATTTCTAGCTCCAACGGCGAATGGTTTTTATATGCTCTGTTCAATGAGTTCGCTTGAAAAGGATGTAAAGCAGATACTGGAGGGCAAAGTCATCGAAATAGAGCAGGAAGCTGGCATGAAAAAGGAATTTGATATTGAACGGTAAATGCCTAATTCGGTCATTTTAGGCTAACGGTTTATTGCAACGATGCTGGAGAGCAGGCACACCATAACTGGATCGAACAATGCGAAAATAGTATTAATGGTAAAATGAAATTTTATGTCCAATGGAGCCGTGTACAAGGAAGATGTGGAGGAAATAAGGAATATGCTGCGTACAGAAATAGCAAACGGGAATCGTTTTGTGTCTTTCGAGGCGGGAAAGCAAGGTTTAACAAAGGAAGATTTTGCGGTTTTCAAAACCGCTTTTGAAGCCCATGAACATGCTTATGACAAGACGACAGCACATGATCACTATTATGTAGTGCGCTCCATTAAGGCTATTGAAAATGGAATAGATCAATTACTTAGCAACAGCGAAAGGTTTCAGCTGCTCAATATGCAGAAAGAAATAAAGCAATTGCTTGACATAGCCGAACGTATGCAGCAAAAAATACTGCTGGAAAATGGCCAGGAGATAAAAACCCACAACCGGCATTTATCAAGATAAGAATTAAACTAATTATCATGGACAAAGAGCTAGGGATACTGGATGAACAGGGATTAAAGCGTGCGTTTGTAGACTTTCTTTCCAGCAAAATGGCTAAAGCGGATTGGTATTTTGATTATTCAGATGATCAAAGGGTATGGCGTAACGGCTTTAATGAGATCAGCGAAATAAAGGAGGAGCTTAAACTATTATCGAGGTTAGAAGGGGGACTTGATGAAGCAAAGAGACTGTGGAAACAGCATGTTCCTGAATATTCAGTAAAAGCGCCATCCTTTTTCTCTAATCCTGAACTGTTAAATAGTGTGTTGGGTGGATGTATAATGAAAAAAGATATTTCTGAAGTACAGGGAATTCTTGATGTAATGCAAAGAAATGGAGATCGCTTCATCGTTTTTGAAAACGATGCCTCAGTTATACCTAAAGAGCGATTTATTGGATTTACTACAGCTTCCGATGCGCATCATTTCGCCTATGAAAATAGTTCTCCTAAAAGAAGTTATATAATTTATTCTATAGCTTGTTTGCAAAAGGACCTGAAATGTGCAACAGAGCCTGATATATGGAAAGCATATACGCTGAAAGAGTTGATAGATAAAATGCCAAACATGGGCAAAGACCCTCACGGGCAGGAACTATCGAGATAACCTGATATTTATGACCCATAAAAGCAGTGAAGTATGTTTTTGACGCAGTTGATCAGCTTTTTTATCAGGGCCAGCCGGGATCACCGCATCGGGCCTCATCATGTTTCGTTGTATGTAGCGATATTTCAAGAATGGTGCATACAAAACGGGAACGGCCCTGTACCAGTTACCCAAGCCCGGTTGCGCGAAGTTGCCAAGATCGGGCGAACCACCTATCATAAATGCATAAAAGAGTTGGAGGTATATGGATATATAAAATATGTGCCTTCGTATAGCCCCATCCTGGGGAGCCTGGTGTATTTGATGGAACTGGAACGGTAAGTTAATTGACGGGAGCTCTGTTAATGAGATAAGACCCGAAAGGGGTTTGTCTGTTTGTGGGTGTTTAAAAATGTGTGTGATGGAAATTGAGGTGTTGACAAAAGAGGATCTAAAGGCTTTTGAAGCCAATCTGATTTCAGCGATTGAATTGATGCTAATAAAGCACCTTTCTTCCATCAATGAACGGCCGGAAGGCTATAAAACTTCCGATGTAAGAAAGATGTTAGGGTGCAGTACCAACAAATTAGTATCCCTTCGGATTAGCCGCAATTTGAGAACAAAAAAAGTTGGCGGAACACTTTATTACAATAAAGATGACATCAAAAAACTTTTGGAAGAAGGTTTTTGATCATTACCATGTACGTTGCAAAGCGCCGTTTATGACGATATCTCTTTTTCTATTTAGTTTTTCTTCCAACCCTTCCATATCATCTGCAATCTTTTCCTCGTCCACATCCGCATAGATTTGTGTTGTTGTAATTTTCGTGTGCCCCATCATCATTTGTACGGTTTCCAAGGGGATTCCATTTTTCAAAGCGACCGTCTTTGCAAATGTATGACGGGCGACATGGAAGGTCAGATAGGTATTAATTTCACATGCCTCCTGTATGATTTTTAAACAATCGTTGACGTGCTGGTTGGTGACACGCGGGAAAATAGTTCCCCTGCCTTTGCTGACCGCATCAGCCCGGTATTTCTTAAGGATCTTTGCAGCAGAGGGAAGAATGGGTACCGTACATAATTCATCAGATTTGGTCCTGTATATTTTGCACCAAACCGTACCATCCACATCCCATTCAAAATCGTGTTCTGTAACTGCCATCGCATCTACAAATGCAAAACCGGTGTAGCAGCTATTCAGGAACAGTTCCTGAACATAAATTAATTCAGGATTTATAAATGATTTCCGCTCTAAGCTGACCAGCTCGATAATGTTTAATTTTTTAGGCTTGCTCTTTTTAATAGGGCAGGAATAATTCTTGCATTGATTCAGCTTGATCCATTTTATAACCTCTTCAGCCCAGTTAAGCACACACTTGAACCGCTGTATATGTTTGCCTACTCCATTACCCTTACAGGGATCATATTCTTTAATCGGGTTTGTTCTAATATAATGTTCAAATTCGGTAGCAAACTGGCCATCTACCTGGGACAGATAAACATCACCTGATTCGTAATTTTTCTTTAGAAATAACTCCAGGTAGGCGAAAGTAGTTTTGTAATTCTTAAAATTGCTGGGCTTTAACTTAGGTTCCCAGATTTTCGTATAGAATTTTGTAAGGTCATTCAATGTGCGTCCCTTTAACTGTGCCTGCACGCCCAGATAAGCATCTCTGACAGATGAAGCGGTAACTAACTTTTCATCGTCAATCAACTTGCGATACTTGGCTTTGACGGCCATTTTTATATTATCTAGGTGTTCATTGATTGATTTTACTTCAATGGAGTTACCTTTTACCCGGCCTTTTTTGCTATCCCATGTGTTGGTAGCAATTTGTTCTTTGGTTGAAAATTCCTTGTCTTCTCCGTCAACGGTGATACGAGCATAAATGTCTGCCCGGGTTTTGTCAGCTTTACATTTTCTGACCAGAAAGCTTACGCTAAACGTATGTGTTTCCATACACTTGCTTTTTAAAAGTTTTTTGAAATGATTTGATCTCCTTCTTCACGCTTATCGGTGGTCGCACATTCGAATCCATTTCGAATCCTCTCAAAAAGTGTCAAAAAAATTGACACAACTGTATGGATTACAATAGATTATAAGCAATTGGGTGAGTGCAAATTCCATGCCCGGAAATACTCACCGAATTACTCACCCAAGTATTGATATTATTTGATTGAAATTGATATACCGGCAAAAAAAAATCCTTGTAAATCAATAGAATTTACAAGGATTGAAAGGACTTGGTTTCCTTAAAAGTCGGGGAGACAGGATTCGAACCTGCGACCCCCTGGTCCCAAACCAGGTGCGCTACCGGCCTGCGCTACTCCCCGAAACCATACCGCTTTAGCGAATGGGCTGCAAATGTAAAGGAATTTATTTTAATAATCAAAAACTAAAAAGCTCTTTTAATGAACAATTTTAAGAGACAGACAATTGTTTTTCTTTCTCCATCAACCGTCTTAATAAAACCGACTGATTGGTTGCCCTCACCAGGTTATGTTTGGGATACCTGGAGCCATAATAAACATCATCGTTAATATAATCCGTAAGAAAACGGATAGCCTGCATATAGATCATGAACGCTCCGGAATAAAAGAAATATTGCTTTTCGGTTGCTGTTAATTGATCGTTCATAAAAGCTTTGTAGCCATTTACGATAGCAAAATAAAATTCATCCCGAACTTCTATTTTACCGAAGTCTTTTTCTTCTTCACTCACCGGGCATAAATAAGTGCGCATCATGTCTCCAACATCACTGATAAAATAACCCGGCATAACGGTATCCAGGTCTATCACACAAATCCCTTTGTAATCATCATCAAATAAAACATTGCTGATCTTGGTATCATGATGTGTTACCCTTAATTTAAACGCAGGATTGTTTTTGATATGGTTATAGGTGTCTACAATAGCTGAATGCGCTTTTAGCTCCTCTGTCAGGTTAGTTGTCTCGCGGCGTCTTTCCTGATTCCCTTTTTCAAGCGCATCTAGAAACAGCTTGTAGCGTAAAGAAAGATCGTGGAAGGATGGTAAAGTGATATGTAGGGTGTTAATATCTAGCCCTGATAGTACGCTGGTAAATTTGCTGAACTGGCTTGCTGCTTCATAAGCCTGCTGGGGGCTCTGTACCACATCAATAGTATGGCTCCCGTTTACATAAGGAAACATCCTGTAATAGTTGCCCGACAACTGTACCATAGATTGTCCCTTAATTGTTTTACAGGGTGTGGTAAAGAAGTAGTGGCTGCTGTAAAGCGATAAATGTGCCTGTATTTTTTCAATATTATCGGCGATAAGACATGGATTGGTAAATATTTTATTATTTACTTTTTGCAGGATATATTTTTCTGAACCTTTAAGTACAAGCCATGTATTATTAATAAGCCCGCTGCCGAACTTCTTAATAGTATAATCATTTCCCTCGAAACCGTAACGCCCAAGCACGCTATCAGTAATGTCCATAGTTCAATTGCATTTCAAATAAAGATAAAATATAGTCTGATAGCAAAAATGCGCAAACGATTGTATAAAATTCCCGTTTAACTATATACAAGCACAACCGGAACTTCTACCTGTTCGAAATGGATATCATCATAGGCTGAGGACTGTTTTTTCTCAATGATTTTTAATAGCATATTCATAGCAGTTTGTCCCTGCTGGTAAGGAAACTGGTCCAGCGAAACTGCAGGAGGGTAGGCCGCATGTTTATTAACGGATATGTTTGCGTAACTGGCAAACAGGATATCTTCATTTACAAGGATCCCATTCTGTAAAGCAAATTTTACAGCATCTAAATGTACATAATCATTAAAGCTTATAATTGCATCCGGCGGTTTTCTCAAATTCAAAAGCTTATTCATAGCCTGTTGGGTACCTTCTTCAGAAAGATCCGTTTTTTCTACCATTTGCATATCTACCTTTAGCTTTTTCTTTGAGATGCCATGGATATAACCTTTTAAGCGTTCTTTACTGGCGGCAATTTCATCAGGCCCGTTGATAAAGGCTATCCTTTTTCTGCCCTGCCGGAAAATCCATTCGATCATTTGCTCTGTTCCTTTATACACACTGCAATACACTTTGCTTGCCTTTTCAAATGGCGGGACCCTGTCAAAATAAACGATGGGAATGTTATATTTTTCGAGAGCGGCCAGATGAGTGTATTTATTGGTTTCTTTTGATAAAGAGATCAACAGCCCGTCTATGCGTTGTTTAATCATCGCTTCAATTACGATTTTCTCTTTTTCAATGCTGTCATGGCTTTGGCCAAATAAAATAGTATACCCGTGCTCCATTGCCACATCTTCAATACCGCTGATACTTTTTGAAAAGAAGTCTTCAGAAATAAGAGGTAATATTACTCCAATAACAAAACTTTTCTTTTGTTTAAAAAAAATAGCTTTAGGGTTCGGCTCGTAATTCAGTTCCCTGGCCAGGTCCTGAATGGCCTGCTTGGTTTTCAGGCCAATTCTGGGATGATTATTCAATGCCCTGGATACAGTCGATACAGAAACGTTCAACTTTTTTGCTATTTCTTTTATAGTAGGAATATCGCTCATTCAACAAGTACTAATACTACTAAAGATAAAGAAAAACTACGAGCAATAGGTCATTCTGCAGTTCCGCGAACGTATAAATAATTTGGCACAGATATTTCAATAATTGTAGCCTGACGCGCGTGACCCGCTTAAGATTTTATAGCAGGATCTGGTTGTAACGAACCACCCCCCGGGACGTTAAACGAAATAAAAAAGCTGTTAATTATTCGTAGCAACTTCCTGTCTTTGTTTTTGCTTTTCTACAATGGCTGGCAGGTGCGGTTCTACATAGCTCTGAAGAGTATCAATGGGTATGGTCATAGCGTTAGGATCTTCTACCACTTTAAACCAGGGCCTTGGTTCTCCAAACGGATATTTCCCGAAAACAATAACAGGGGTGCCGCTTGCAGAGAGCTCCTGTTGATTTTTTAAGATCCATTGGTCGGCCCAGCTATACAAAAATTGAGCATCGGCTCCCAATAAACGCATACAGCTATGTGATGCAGGATAGCCGGGCAGTGCATATTCGTGAAAGCCAATACCCCATTTATTATGAACGTTAAAATTCCATTTCAATACCCATTCATCATCTACAGTGCTTATAGTTTTTTTTGCTTTCCAGTTGGTGAAGAATAAACCCTGCGGGGTGGGAGTAGCTTTTTTCCCCATGTTGGTAGGCCCGGTTCTCACCAGCCGGCCATTTTCATAAGCAGCAAATGTTTGCGTAGGGTAAGAAAAGAAAATGATCTTATGTATATCTTTTACTATATCCAGTTGTTCGGGGAAAGGCATATAGCTGCTTAGTGGTTTGGAAAAATCGTTGGGCACAATAATGCTGTCGAGCCTTTTTAAATGAGTGGTATCAACACGGTTAAGCGCATTTAAAATATCCAGGTGTGCGGCGCCCTCAAATGAATCTTTTTTTGACTGCCATTCTTTTTTCTTTACCCAGTGATAGGTGAGTGATGGTTTAAGATTTTCTTCCTGTGGTGGAGCCAGTGTTTCAACAGCTTTTTTTAAAGTGCTGTCTATAGCTTTGGGTATATTTTTTTGTTCATTGTTTTTGCAGGAAAAAATAAATACAGTTAGCAATAGTAAAGATGATGGATAAACAGATTTATATGTCATGATATATGCAATATGCGCAATTATTTTGAGCCGGTGAAATTTTTAAATGCATATAGTCTGTGGTTTCTTAAAACCGTATATTCGTACCTGTCAAAAAATATGACAGGGTTATGGAACGTTATAGAATAAGTTTTATATACAACCTGCTCTGTCTCAAAAAGAGAGGAATGCAAGCTAATTAAAAAATTATACAGATGAAATATAAACTAAGGGCCGGGATGATAGGCGGTGGCAGGGGCGCTTTTATAGGAGCCGTACACCGCATCGCCTTAAATATGGACGGGCTGATTGATTTATGCTGCGGGGCTTTAAGCCAGGATCCGGAAAAAGCTAAAGTATCCGGTAAAGATTGGTTTTTACCAGATGACAGGATTTATACCAGCTATGAAGAAATGATCCAAAAAGAAAGCCAGCTACCCGAAGACAGGCGTATACACTTTGTAATTATTGTAACGCCCAATTTTGCACATTTTGAGCCGGCGATGATGGCGCTGGAGTATGGTTTTCATGTAGTCATGGATAAACCCATGACCCTTACGCTGGAGGAAGCTAAAAAGCTGCAGCAAAAGGTAGCAGAAACCGGGCTTCTGCTATGTCTTACACATACTTATTCTGGTTATCCTTTAGTGAAAGAAGCCAGGAAGATGGTGGCTGATGGCTTGTTGGGTGCTGTCAGGAAAATCTATGTAGAGTACCCGCAGGGATGGTTGAGCACATCGAGCGAAAAAGACGGCAACAAACAGGCGGTATGGCGTACAGACCCCGCAAGAAGCGGAAAAGCAGGCTGTATGGGCGATATTGGTACCCATGCAGCACACCTGGCAGAGTATATTTCGGGACAAAAGATTGTAAAGCTATGTGCTGATCTGAACATAGTGGTGCCAGATAGGTTGTTGGATGATGATGGCGCCATGCTGTTAAAGTTCGACAGGGGTGCCAGTGGTGTGCTCATAGCTTCCCAGGTTGCCGCCGGTGAAGAAAATAATTTAAAGATAAGAGTGTATGGAGAAAAAGGCGGACTTGAGTGGGCCCAGCAGGAGCCTAATACACTGATGGTAAAATGGCCGGATGCCCCTGCACAGGTATATCGCACAGGTAATGGCTATCTCTCTGATATTGCCAAGATAAACACGAGAACACCGGGTGGCCACCCGGAAGGTTACCTCGAAGCATTTGCTAACATCTATAAAAATTTTGCATTAACTCTCGCCGCAAAACTGGATGGCAAAGAGCCCGATCCGTTAACAGATTTCCCTACCGTATATGATGGGCTACGGGGTATGGCGTTTATAGAAAACGTTGTAGCCTCTTCTCAAAGCGACAAAAAATGGTGGGATTTTGAAGTTTGAAGTTTGTGGTTTGTAAGTTTAAAGTCTTAAAAGTTGAAAAGGGAGTTGCCAGTTACAAGTTGCTAGTTACAGGTTAGTTGTAAACTGGAAACCTGAAACTTGTTTTGTCCATAAACTATCAACCATGAACTTTTAAACCTGCGAACAGTACTCGTCATGTATTTTGTACACATTATGTCCACAAGCCGGTAATATATGTTTGAACGTCAATCAAAATCACTTATTTTGCCAGCTTAAAATAAATTATTTTATTTATGAGTTTTGAAAATTTTAAAGTTCCTTACGAAATCGATACTAACTACAGTAAAAAAGTTGCTTATTTTTCTATGGAGTTTGCCATACACCAGCCTTTAAAAATATACAGTGGTGGATTAGGATTTTTGTCGGGTTCACATTTACGCAGTGCTTATGAACTGAGCCAGAATCTTATTGGTATTGGTATTTTATGGAAATACGGGTATTATGACCAGGAACGTAACCAGGATCAGACTTTAGATGTGGCCTGGAATGAAAAATATTATAGTTTTTTGGAGGATACCGGCATCAAATTCCAGATAGATGTGCATGATCACCCGGTTTGGGTAAAAGCCTGGTACCTGAATCCTGAAACATTTAAAACAGCCCCTTTATTTTTACTAAGTACCGACCTGCCTGAGAATGATTACGTTTCTCAAACCATTACACATAAATTATATGATAGCAATGTAGCTGCAAAAGTAGCGCAGTTTATTTTATTAGGTGTGGGCGGTGCTAAGCTGATAGATATTTTAAACTTTAATCCTGAGCTGTACCATCTTAATGAAGCACATGGTTTGTCTGCAGCTTTTTACCTGTATAAGAAATACAACAGGGATATCGAAGAGGTAAGAAAAAGGTTAGTGTTCACCACGCATACGCCTGAAGAAGCCGGTAATGAAAAACATGATATTTACCTGTGCCATAAGATGACCTATTTCTGCGGCCTGAGTGTAGATGAAGTAAAGCAGCTTACCCAGGATTTTAGCGACTCTTTCAATCATTCGCTGGTAGCGTTACGCTTTGCAAGGCTGGCTAATGGCGTATCTCAGCTGCATGGAGTGGTTTCCAGGGAAATGTGGGGAAAGTATTCCAACATTTGCCCCATCATTTCAATTACCAATGCTCAAAACTGGAGCTACTGGGCCGATAAGCAAATGTATAAGTTTAAAGAGGTAGGAGATGATTATGGTTTTGACGATCGTAAAAAATGGCTGAAAAGACGGTCTTTTGAAATTGTAGCGGATCAGACAGGAAAGCTTTTTAACCCCGATGTATTTACAATGGTTTGGGCAAGGAGGTTTGCCGGCTATAAAAGGGCAGGATTGATCGCTTCTGACCCTCAGCGCTTTTTTGAACTGATGAACAACCAGAAATATCCTGTACAGATCATCTGGGCAGGTAAACCTTATCCAATGGATCATCCTGCTATCAGTGAGTTTAATGAGCTGGTACATTTAAGCAAAAACTACAAGAATGTATCTGTTTTAATTGGCTATGAGCTGGGGCTGTCTAAGCGGTTGAAACAGGCTGCAGATGTCTGGCTGAATAATCCGCGGGTTCCGAGAGAAGCTTCCGGTACCAGTGGCATGACTGCTGCAATGAACGGGGCGGTGAATTTCTCTACAGATGATGGATGGATCCCGGAATTTATCAATCATGGTCATAACGGCTTCGTAATTCCCAAGGCCGATTATGCAAACATGTCAGTGCATGACCAGGATAAATATGATCTGGATAAGTTATACGAAATATTAACCGGGGAAATACTGCCGCTTTACTACGAAGATTATAAAACATGGCGCCAGATCATGAAAAATGGCATGCAGGATGTCCGCTTTCAGTTCGATAGCAACCGCATGGCTCATGAATATTACGAAAAGCTATATAAGGGATAGAGGTATTACAGCTTTTTAAAGTATGCATGTGAGATCTGGTTACCGTATAGCGAAATAATAATTTCAGGTTTATCTTTAAAAAAATCGTCGCAGGCTAATTTGACCCCGGGATTGCAATCTATCCCGGGGTCATTCGTTGATATATTAATATAGTCCATTAATATGCATACAGCGCCCCTGGTCATTTTATCATAAATGTTTTCAAGACAGAAAAGAACAATTTCTTTATGTTGAAATTTATCTCCTCCAAATCCGCAATCAATGTGAGCAAAGGCAATCTGTTCAGGTAGCTCACCTGGTAATGTTTCGCTGAACAATCCTTTATGTATAACAGGTATTTTTAATCCCTGTTCCTTGAAATTTTCTATCAGAACCTGTTCAATGTCCTTATCACTGTAGCTGAATTTTTTTTCAAAGCTATCATACAGATGCAGGGTTTTATCTGATTGGTTAAAATCTAATATTTTTTGAAAGAGTATCGCGCATTGCCCGGTAAAGCAACCGAATTCAGTAATTGCCCCTTCTACATTGTTTTCTATAACTGCGCTTAGTATATGAAAAAAATTGATCCGCTGCTCTAGTGTGTTCATATCCCGGAATGCATCTATGTCTCTTTTTATTTTGTAATTATACCCAAGCTTTTTAATGAGTTTATTACCAAAATTGACTACTGCAGGCACACGGTCATTTGAATCTATTTGAGTAATAAAAAAGTTGTTGACGTTTTTTTTCATGTATAAGAAGGCTATTGGTTTTGGAGAATGTTTTTATAAGCTTACGTCTGGTTTTAAATCGGAAATGCACAAAAGCACCGTGTAAATTAATATTTTCTCACAATATTATATATTTTATATTTATCATGATGATTTTTATGTTTTGTTAATCAAAAATTTGTATATTTTTACTTAGCGCCGTTTTATATCTGTAATATAGCATTTCTATCGGCTATTTTAGTAAAAGGCAAAGCTAGCTAATAAAAAATAGCATTACAATAATATTTTAATTATTTATAATATGTAATGAGCGTATTTAAAATTATAATTAAAGTAATAAAAAAAATAACAGGCATAACCTCTATCAGCCATGCTTATTGGCGGGCTAGGGGGTTTTTATTATTATCTGCTGCCGAAACGATACAGATGCTTAAGCCCTATTGTATAAAAGTAGTGCCTCAATCATCGGTAGACCTGCCGGATGTAAAAGATGAAAGTGATCCAGAAAACAGGATCTACAAGGCGTATACATTTACATCAGAGGAGGTGTATGTATGGCGGCATGATTTTAAAAATGGGTTTATTTCAAAACATGGCTCTATTATTATCGGTAAAAAAGTACTTTGTACAGACTGGGATCACCGGGGTTTTGAGCACGGGTTCTGGAAAAAAGATAAACGATTATCAAAGCAGGTTAAAACGGTTATTCCTTTATTAAGCCACCATCAGGACATGCATGTATTCTACTCATTAACAGGGTATTACGATTTTGTTCTGTTGGTTGCTGCAAAGCTAAGCAGAATTAAAGACGCGATCGGAGAGCATGGTATCCGGGATATGTATATTACCTATCATTCATTTGGCGGGAGTTATGAAAAAGAATACATTGAATTATTAGGTTTTAACGCAGATAATTATGTGGACAGCCGTACTTATAAACTTTCTGCTGAAAAAGTAATCTTCGGAAATACCGGTACCTGGAAGCCTAATGTAAATGAGATCCTTTCATTAAAAAGGAATATTGAAGCCCGGTTAAATATTTCGGATAGCACACCTTCGGCTGGTAACAGGATATATATCAGCAGGAACGGGCGAAGAAAAATTGAAAATGAAGATGAATTGATTCAACTGTTAAAGAAGTTGGGTTTTATTATCATTGAAGACACGCAAAGAAGCGTAAAGGAGCAAATTGATATATACAGAAATGCGTCTTTTATAATTGGTCCGCATGGCGCTTCATTTGCCAATATTATCTGGTGCAGGCCCGGTACTTTTTTATATGAACTTTTCCCTACAAGCTGGACTCCCGATTATTTTCTCTATATGGCTAAAGTAAATAATATGCAGTATGCTGCATTTTGGGATGACACGCATAAGGATATCAGCAGCGATTTATTTAAAGCGCTACATCAGAATATTTATGTATCCATTCCTAAATTACAAGCCAGTTTGGAAAATATATTAGGTAAGCATTCGCCGTTGTAGACACTAAAAAAGCTGCTGCATTTGCAACCTTTGCGGGGTACTATGGGTGAAAATTCCATATTATTGCAATCAGACTTCCATAAGACAACATTTTATTTTTCAAAAGTAATATAACATAAATAGGTTAAAAGTTATAAATATGTTTATTTATGATACCTTTGCAAAGGTTTGATTGTCATTCGATCAGCCCTTCTATAACCATAGGCATTCGTGATAGTTTGACAGCTATGGCTAATCGTTTATTTTTTAAATTAATGACATGAGTAATTGGCGGCTACCAGAGTATGAAACTGTTACCGATTATATATATGATGCTGCCAGGGCATATCCTCAAAACATAGCTGTATCATTTAATAATACCTCCATCACCTACCAGCAACTGAACAGGCAGTCAAATCAGTTGGCGGATTATTTATTACAAAAAGGGTTAAAACCCGGTCAGTCTGTAGCGCTTGTTCTTGAGCGGAGCCCCGAAATTATGATTGCACTTTTGGCAATATTAAAATGTGGGGCCTGCTATGTGCCTATGGACCCGAATTATCCGAAAGAACGGGTTGCATTTATGGTAGAAGATGCTGCTGCACTATTTTATATTACAAACCAGAAATTTGCCGGCAGGTTTGCCAGCCGCGGCACAAATGAAATTCTGGTAGACGCAATATCAGCTGAGCTGGAGCAATATTCTGATGCAGATCTGGCGTCAAAAAATAACCGGGATGCCCTTGCCTATATTTTATATACTTCCGGCTCTACTGGCAAGCCTAAAGGAGCGATGGTCACTCATGGTAACCTGATCCATTTCTTAAAGGGCATGCAGGAAGTATTTGATATTACTTCCCGGGATAAGTTCTTGAGTGTTTCCAGCATCTCGTTCGATGCTTCCTGTTTCGATAATTATTTATCACTTATTCATGGTGCTGAATTAATACTTGCTGATAATGAAACTGCAAAATCAGGCGATTTATTGTTAAGGCTCATTGCTGATAAAAAGGCCAGTATCATGCTGGCAACTCCTGTTACCTATAAGTTGATGCTGAATGCCGGTTGGGAAAATAAAATGGATACCACAGTACTTTCAGCAGGGGAGCCTTTGCCGGCTACATTGGCTCGGGATTTAATTCCAAGATGCAGATCTCTTTATAATGTATATGGACCAACCGAAACAACGGTTATCTGTATACTAACTCAAATAACAGATCATAATAAAATAACTATCGGTAAACCCATAAAAGGGACCCCTGTTTATTTTTTAGATGAAAACCTGAAACCTGTTGGTGCCCAGGAGATCGGTGAAATTTACATCGGCGGTGCCGGTGTTTCAAAAGGGTATTTGAACCGGCCAGAGCTAACCAGCGAAAGGTTTATTAAGGATCCGTTTAGTGCTGCCGGGAATGCTATTATGTATAAAAGCGGTGATCTTGGAAAGCTTGAAGGTGATGGAAATATTTCGTATCACGGCAGAATAGATAACCAGGTGAAGATTCGTGGCTTCAGAATTGAGTTGGGTGAAATTGAGCACCAGCTATCATTACAAACTGCCGTAAAAGAGGCCGTGGTTGTTCCAAAAGAAAATACAGCAGGAGAGTTGTTCTTATCGGCATATGTTACATTAAAGCATCAGATTGACAAAAAAGCTCATCCGATGTTAATAACAGGATGGCGTACAGGGTTACGCACATCTTTGCCCGAATTTATGGTGCCCGAACATTTTACCATCATGGAGGCCTTACCTATAAGCCCTAATGGAAAAATTGATAAAAATTTATTGCCTTATCCTTCGAAAGAGCGTCCCGAATTATTAAATATTTTTGAAGCCCCACGGTCTGATATTGAAAAAAATATGGCGCGGGTATGGAGCCAGGTTCTTGAGGTAAGTCCGGTGGGAACAGGTGATAATTTTTTTGAGCTGGGAGGAAATTCTTTGCTTGCTCAAAAAGCAATATCTTCCTTAAATGAAAAATTTCATTATGATATTCCAATAACAAAATTATATCAATATCCCACGATCGCAGGATTACAGCGTATATTAAAAGGCAGCCAACCCCAAAAGGCAAAGCGTCGGTCAGACTTAAAGCATAACGACAAAGAAGGTATTGCTATCGTTGGGATGTCTGGTCGTTTTCCAGGTGCTGATACTATAGAAGAGTATTGGGACATCTTAAAAAATGCAAAAGAAACGATTACTTTTTTTTCAGAAAATGAGATAGACCCGTCAATATCACCTTCTGTAAGAGACGACAGCGCTTATGTAAAAGCACGGGGCATATTAAAGCACGTAGAAGCATTTGATGCAGACCTGTTTGGCATCACTCCCAGGCTGGCAGAGTTAATGGACCCGCAGCAACGCGTATTCCTGGAGGTTGCCAGGGATCTTCTGGAAAAAACAGGAAGTTTAAAACAAAATACAGACGAAGTAATCGGTGTATTTGCCGGATGCAATACCAATACATATTTCTATAATAACGTATTGCATTATAAAGATAAAATGGAGCACCAGGGCTATTATCAGACTTTGTCTGTTACTGAAAAAGATTATCTCGCAACGCGAACCGCCTACCATTTAAACTTGAAAGGACCCGCTGTAAGTGTCAATTCCGCATGTTCCACTTCGTTGTTGGCTGTGGCGCAGGCGGTAGAAAGTTTGCGCAGAGGCCAGTGTGATGCTGCCATTGCAGGTGGTGTTGCCATTAATGTTCCGGTGAATAGCGGTCATATTTACCAGGAAGGTTCCATGTTGAGTGCAGATGGACATAGCAGGCCATTTGATGCTGATGCAAAAGGTACTGTGTTCAGTGATGGCGCCGGTGCAGTATTGCTCAAACGCCTGGCAGATGCTGAAGCAAATGGCGATACCATCTACGCAGTTATTAAAGGGATTGGTGTAAATAATGACGGGGGAGAAAAAGGGAGTTTTACATCGCCAAGCACCAACGGGCAGTTTGCTGCCATAACGATGGCTATCGATGATGCTGGGGTTCAACCGGCAGAGATTTCATATGTAGAGACGCATGGTACTGCTACTCCTTTGGGTGATCCGATAGAAATTGAAGGGTTGCGAATGGCATTTGGTGAGCAGCCGCGTAAGCATTATTGCGCGATAGGCTCGGTTAAAAGTAATATAGGGCATCTCACTCATGCAGCAGGTGCGGCGGGATTGATAAAAACCACCCTGTCGCTGTATCATCAACAATTGGTGCCATCTATAAATTATACATTTCCCAATCCTGCTATTGACTTTGAAAGCAGTCCTTTTTTTGTAAATACACAATTGCGCAATTGGGATGTGCCTGGTAAAAGAATTGCCGGTGTAAGCTCATTTGGTGTGGGCGGTACCAATGTTCACATTATAGTAGAAGAATATCCAAAATCTGACAAAGCAAATATTGAAGACCTCGCCCCACAAATTATTGCCTGGTCTGCCAGAAACGAAAACAGTTCCGGCAACTATGCAGGAAAGCTTACAGATTATATCAAAAATAATAAGCATCGGCACCTGGCCGATATAGCTTATACACTACAGCATACAAAGCAATTGTTGCCTGTAAGAACGGCTTTTGTTGCCCGCGATACTGATGATCTTTTACAGCAGCTTTCAGACGCTTCCAGGATTTCTTTACACTCCTGTACCCTAAAAGAAAGAAATAAGCACCTTGTCTTTGTTTTTCCCGGCCAGGGATCGCAGTATGTAAATATGGGTAAGGAGCTATATGATAGAGAACGCATTTATAAAGAAGCTATTGATGAATGTGCCGACATTCTATATAAAGAATTGGGAGAAGATATAAGGGCAGTGATCTTTACCGGTGAATCTGATGAAGCATCGGAAAAGCTCAAAAATACATTTTATACGCAACCTGCGATTTTTATAACATCTTATGCCCTCGCAAAGCTGTATTTAAGTTTAGGCCTTATACCGGATGCTATGATCGGGCATAGTGTTGGAGAGTTTGTTGCTGCACACCTTGCCGGTATTTTCTCTTTACCCGATGTTCTTAAACTGGTAGCAGCAAGGGCGAGACTGATTAGTGAACTGCCCGGCGGAGCAATGCTTTCCGTTCGAGCCGGAAAAGATATTGTATGGGCTCTGTTGCCCGATTCTTTATCACTTGCGGCGAATAATGCTCCCAATCTTTGTGTAGTAGCAGGGGCTGTTAGCGATATAGAACAATTTTCTGAATTATTAACGCAAAAAAATATACCTAATAAGCCACTTCGTACCAGTCATGCATTTCACTCCCATATGATGGATGCAATGGTTCAGCCTTTAGAAAAAATTATTTCGTCGCTGCAACTTAGGATACCTAAAATACCGGTTCTTTCAACAGTTACAGGCAAATGGTTGAAAGACAGGGAAGCCTCCGATCCGGGTTACTGGGCAAAGCACGCGAGAAATACAGTTAATTTTTCTGATGCGGTGAATGCTATAACAGCTGATTTGAACCCGGTTTACCTGGAATGTGGCCCGGGCAATACGGCAACGATGCTTATAAAACAGCACAATGGTAAAATTGCTCAGAATGCATTTCACTCGATAGATGTAACCTCGAAAGATCATGAGGAGATAGCTGTAAAAGAAGCATTAAGCAGGTTATGGACACACGGTATTGAAATAAACTGGTCGTTACTCTATAAAGATACTGCAAGGAACCTGCTTCATGATATACCTACCTACGCTTACGACAGAAAGAGATATTGGCTGGATGCTGTTATAAATACACCATTTGACATAAGCGTAAAAAATGACATTGTACAGGCTTCGGAATTTGTAAAAACTGAATTGAAAAAGGAAATACCCATGAGGAAAGATAAATTAGTAAAACAGCTAAAAGATATTTTGGAAGAAGCTTCTGGTATTGATATTACGGGCGCAAACCCTCATGCCAGCTTTGTAGAGCTGGGGCTGGATTCTTTATTGTTAACCCAGATTGCTGCCAGCTTTAAAAAAGAGTTTAAATACCCGGTTACTTTTCGCCAATTAAGCGAAGAGCTGGATACTTTGGACAAACTGGCCTCTTATCTGGATGCCAATCTGCCCCGAGAAACAGAAAACGTACAATCATCTTTCCAACAAGTACAACATACCCCTCTTGTGCATAACCCCGTATCCAATGGAATGGATGCGGGCAACACTACTGCCCTGGGGCTGATATCACAGCAAATCAGCTTATTGTCGCAGCAAATAATGTTGTTGCAATCGGGTAGTAGTTTACAACAGCCTCTTGCAAGTGCAGCTACTTTTACAACAGCCTCCCCGTCAGAAATGAGGCAGAACAATATTGTAAGGGCTGACATTACAGTTGAAGAGCAGGCCGAGTTGAGAAAGCCTTTTGGGGCTATTGCAAGGATAGAGAAAAAAAGTAATGAGATTAATGAAAAGCAGGCTGCATATTTAACCGAACTCCTGTCAAAGTATAATGCTAAAACAGCAGGCAGTAAATCCTATACACAAAAGTATCGGGAGCAAATGGCTGATCCGCGTGTGGTATCAGGATTTAAGCCTCTTACGAAAGAAATGATATATTCTATTGTAATGAATAAATCAAAAGGATGCTACTTATGGGATATCGACGGCAATAAATATATAGACGCGCTGAATGGATTTGGTTCTAATTTTTTAGGATACCAGGCCGATGTTTTAAAGAATGCGCTAATAGAACAGGCAGAGAAAGGATATGAAGTGGGACCTCAGCATGAGCTGGCCGGGCCGGTTTGCTCATTGGTTTGTGAACTTACGGACAGCGACAGGGCGGCCTTATGCAATACAGGATCAGAGGCTATACTTGGAGCAATGCGTATAGCGCGCACGGTTACAAATAAAGATCTGATAGTGGCATTTAGCGGATCGTATCATGGTATTATTGATGAAGTACTGGTGCGAGGAACTAAAAAGCTTAAAACATTTCCTGCTGCATCCGGAATTTTGGGTAGTAACGTGCAAAATATGCTTATACTGGATTATGGTACAGATGAAGCGCTCGAAATTATCGAAAAAAGAAGTAATGATATTGCAGGCATTTTAGTAGAAACGGTGCAAAGCCGCAGGCCTGAATTCCAGCCGGTTGAATTTTTAAAGAAGCTTAGAAAAATAACGGAGGAAAGATCAATTGCACTCATTTTTGATGAGGTAATTACTGGTTTCAGATGCCATCCGGGTGGTGTACAGGCCCTTTTCGGTATAAAGGCAGACCTGGCAACGTATGGGAAAGTAGCGGGCGGCGGCCTTTCTATCGGTATCATAGCCGGCAAAAAACAATACATGGATGCGCTGGATGGAGGCTTCTGGGAATTTGGAAATGATTCCGTACCAGAGGTAGGCGTTACATATTTTGCAGGTACTTTTGTAAGGCACCCACTTGCATTGGCCACTGCTTATGCATCTCTAAACTTTATAAAAGAACAGGGCCCGGAGCTCCAAAAAGGACTGAACAATGCAACTGCAGATATGGTTAAGCGGTTGAATGATATTTGCACAAAATATAAAACTCCATTGTATGTGGCTTCTTTCAGCTCTTTATGGAAAGTAAAACAAAAAGAAGAATACCCTTATCAGGAACTGCTGTTTACATTAATGCGTTTAAAAGGCATACACATATGGGATGGATTTCCCTGTTTTCTTACAGCAGCACACACAGCGGAAGACATAAACGATATAGTGAATGCTTTTGAAGAAAGTATCGCAGAGCTTTGCAGCATAGGGTTCATTTCGCAGGAGGAAGAATTAATGGCTCCTAAAAACGGATCGGATGTAAAAATTATTGACAATTCAACAGCCCCGGTTCCAGGGGCAAGGCTTGGGAAAGATAAGAATGGCAATCCTGCATGGTTTGTACCGGACGGAAATGACCCTGGCAAATATTTACAAATTTCTTTGGACGATAAATAAATGATAACTGTAGACGACAAAAGCAATACTGTAGTAGATTTTAACCCTTTTTCCGGCGATATAATAGAGAAGATCGTTCCGGCCACAGAGCCCCAAAAGGAGATATTTACCTCTTGTATTTTAGGAGGTGAGGATGCAAACCTCGCCTATAATGAATCTTTATCCCTGTATCTCACCGGGGAGCTTAACGTAGATGTGCTGCGCGGATCTATTGTTGAGTTGCACCGCCGACATGAGTCACTAAGGGCTACCTTTACCGAGGACGGCGCCAGGATGATCATTTATGAATCGAGAGACGTTCAGCTATATTATCAGGATGTAGAAACGCCAGGTACGTACTCCCAGCAAAATATTTTAGAAAAATACCATAGCGATGATGCCCGGTTGGCATTTGACCTGTTTAATGGTCCTCTTACAAGGATAGCCCTTTTCCGGTTGAGTGCTAAAGAACATGTGCTGACGATTACAGCGCATCATATTATTTGTGATGGATGGTCTTTTGGTATTCTGCTCGAAGATCTTTCCCGCCTTTATAATGCAAAATGCGCCAACGGGCCATTACCTCCCTGCCCGCTGCAGTTTAGCAACTATGCAGTAAAGTCTATTCAATATGAGCATACCCGGGAATATCGAAATACAATTAATTACTGGAAAAAACAGTATGAAGGCGTAGTGCCTGTATTTGAAATCCCTCCGGACTATCCCAGGCCGGCACTAAGAACTTATAAGGCAAGAAGAGATGATTTTATACTGGCGGCTGATCTTGCAGACTCAGTAAAAAAAACAGGGGCAAAATATGGATCCAGTTTTGTAAATACATTGATGTCTGCCTTTGAAATATTGTTATATAAGTATACCGGTAATTCTGATATTGTAATAGGCTTACCTACGTCGGGTCAGGCAGCAACTGAAATGTACGATCTCATTGGTCACTGTGTAAATTTTCTGCCTCTGAGAAGCTGTCCCGATCCTGAACTTTCTTTTATTGAGTATTTGAAAAAAAGAAAGTCGCAAACGCTTGAAGATTATGACCACCAGCAATTTACTTTTGGAACATTCTTAAAAGAAATAACGGTTAGCAGAGATCCATCCCGGATACCCCTATCACCAGTGTCTTTTAATATTGATATTGGTATGGATATGCAGGTTCGGTTTCAGGGGCTGATGTACAAAATTGTTTACAATAAAAGAATAGCCGAGACTTTTGAGCTTTTTTTAAATATTACAAACTGTGAGCAGGGATACGAGTTTCAATGGTCGTATAATACACAGCTCTATAAACCTTCTACGATAAAAGGTTTAATGGACAGGTATAAGTATCTCCTTCAACAAATAGTAGAAAATGCAGGACAAAAGATCGCGGATCTCCGGCTGGAGGACGAGAAAGTATTAACCGGGTATTGGAAAAACTGGAATGACCAGGCTCAGAAAGATGTATGGAGTGGAACTATAATGGATAAAATAAATCAATCCTGTATAGCACATGCAAACGAAACGGCCTTGTATTTTAATGGTGGTTCGGTAAGCTACAGGGAATTGTACGAGAGGTCTAACCAAATGGCACACTATCTGCTTGCTGCGGGTGTATCTTCAGGTTCTGTGGTAGGCATCGCAATGGAAAGAAGTGCAGACCTGATTATATCTATACTAGCGATACTGAAAGCCGGAGGCATATTTGTACCACTTGACCCACAGTATGCAGCCGAGCGTATTGAGTATATGGTGGAAAATTCGGATGCGGCATTCTTGCTGACTTCGTCGCGGTTTGCAGGGAAATTGCGTACCAGTGCCCGGGAAATAAATGTACAATCGCTGCATACTGAATTGCAGTCCTTGCCTTTAACGCTGCCTCCGGGTTCTCTTACTGCAGAGTCGCTGGTATATATTCTGTACACTTCTGGTTCCACGGGTAAGCCCAAAGGAGTAATGATCGCCAACCAGTCACTCGTCAATTATATTGGCTGGGCGGTTGACTATTATCTTAAAGGAGTACGGGGAGTGTTCCCGCTCTATACATCCATTTCATTCGATTTAACCATTACCTCCATATTTTCACCCCTGTTATCAGGAGGCCTGCTTAAAATATATGAAGAAGATGAGCCTGTTGCTGTGCTCGAAAAAATATTTACAGATGGTCAGATTAATGTGATCAAGGTAACACCTTCCCACCTGAAACTGGTAGGGGATAGCAATTATATTCGTCTGAACCTGCCAGAACAGCACCTTACATTGATTGTAGGAGGTGAAGAGCTGGGAACAGCGTTGGCGAAACAGGTGTACGATTTATGTAAAGGCAAGGTAACTATATGTAATGAATATGGCCCTACAGAAGCTACAGTAGGATGTATGATCCACGATTTTAACCCTTCGGAAATACAGCAGGCAGTATCTATAGGCGTACCTATTTCAAATGCCCGTATTTATTTGTTGGATGAGGAGCTGCACCTGGTACCCAAGGGGATCATAGGTGAAATATATATAGGGGGTGTTTGTCTGGCAAAGGGATATTACGGGAACGAGTTACTTACCCGTGAGCGTTTTCTGGAAGATCCGTTTGTGCCTGGCGGAAAAATGTATAGAACCGGCGATAATGCCATCATGCAGGATAATGATCTTTTATTATTTAAAGGGCGTATTGATGATCAGGTGAAATTACGGGGATACCGCATAGAGCTGGGCGAAATTAATTATCATCTGTTGGCAATTAAAGAAATAAAAAATGCTATAACTGTTGTAAAAGAAGATAGTTCGGCCAACGGTTACCTGGTATCCTATGTGGTACTTCAGGATGAATCAATTGCTACAGAGCAGGTAAAAGATAAATGGCGCGAAATGCTGCGCAGCAAATTGCCTGATTACATGATCCCTTCCATTTTTGTTATACTGCACGAATTGCCATTGACGGCAAATGGAAAGGTAGATCACAAGAAATTACCGGAGCCGGAAGTGGAGCAACAAAAATTTGTAGCTCCAAAAACACAGGAAGAGATACTGCTGGCAGAAATATGGTCGGAAATATTTAACAGAGAACAGATAGGAGTGTATGATGACTTCTTTGGTTTGGGCGGGCATTCTATGGTAGCCATTAAAGTAATGACGCAAATTAAAGAAATTACCGGCATAAGACTGCCGATTGCTACCTTGTTTGAAAGCCCTACTATCAAAGAGCTTGCCAAAAAAATAGTTAAAAAAACTCCATCACACAGCGGCCGGGTTTTGGTGCCTATAAAAGAAAACGGCTCAAAGCCTCCTATCTATTTAATTCATGGTGGTGCTCTTAATATCTTTTTATACAAGCAATTAGCTCCATTCCTCAACGAAGATCAGCCTTTATATGGTATTCAGGCACTGGGGCTTGAGGGTGATCTTACTCATTTGGATAGCATAGAAAATATTGCAGCCCGGTATCTTACAGAGGTATTGGAGCAAAATCCGGAGGGCCCTTACATCCTGATAGGCTATTCTTATGGTGGTATTGTAGCTTATGAAATGGCCCGGCAGTTAATAACAATGGGAAAAGAAATCAAGATGCTGGGGATACTAGATACAAACGTTAGTGACCGTAGTATTCCTAATGCTATGATGCCCAGGATGTTCTTTAAAATAAAGCGCCAGCTGAAGAAGGTGGTGTTTATAAGCAGTAACCTGTTCAGGCATCCTAAAGATGTAATAAAATATCAGTTGCTGCTTTTTAACAAACGATTTAATAAAAGCTATAAAGAAGAAGCAGATGAACAGGTTTATGATTATGCTAATACGGTAGTGGAAGCATATGACAAAGCATATATTGCTTATGAAATGAAGCCTTTTAATTTGAGCGTACATGTGTTCCGGGTTAAGGAGCGTATCTATTTTATTGATGATTTTGCTTATTTGGGATGGAAAAAATATGCTGAAGACGGAGTAGCGGTTCATGATATGGCAGGGGATCATAAAACATTTTTATTGCCACCTAATAACAAGATACTGGCAGAAAAGATACAGGCCGTAGTAAATGGATTGAAGACATAAGTTTGCTGGCAATAGTTTTAATCCTGTAATTTGTATGTTTCATGGAGTGGCAGGGGGGGATTCGTCTAAATATTTAGCTATTTTATGATATTATACCTAATTTTACCAACTAAGAAAGTCTAACAAACTGTATTTTATGAAGAAAACAATTCTGATAGTGGATGATGAGCCTACCATACTTAAGCTTTTAGAATTTGTTTTAGCTAAAGATTATAATATAATTTTAAAAAATAATGGTTATGAAGCTATTCACTGGCTTGAAGGGGGTAATAAACCAGACCTGATTATTCTTGATGTGAATATGCCTTATTTTAATGGGCCTGAGTTTCTTAAGTCAATTAAAATAAGCGGATTATTTTCCAATATTCCTGTTATTGTATTAACAGGAACCAGCGATACCAATAAAATCAGGCGCGAACTAAGCTTTCCTGTAAATGAGATCATCCATAAACCTTTTAATCCTACCAAATTGAAAGATGCAGTCAAATATTTACTTTCCGAAGACACAAAATTCACCACATCTGAGAACTAGCGGCTTTAGCCGGACCATAGGCATAGCTTATATCGGCGGTACCTTTTTTAATGAGGTAGTTACTGAGGATACGGCGCTTACTGATTACTGGTTAAAGCATTTTAATGATTTAGCCGATTTTCGGGATTATCTTTCTGATTCCTCTATCAGCGATATTCCTTATATTCTCCTTGTGGAAGTGCACAACGAAAACCAGGTATTCCAGGAGGTAATGGCGATAAGGGAGAATGCGCTTACTGCGGGTATCATCATTATTTTGTTAACGTCAATAAATAAAACCGAACTACAGCAAAAGGCATTGGAAGCCAAAGCCAATGATATATACTTTAGGCCCTTCAATTCTGATCTTATTTTTGAGCGGATCAATTTCCTGATAAAATTTAAACTGTTAAGGCCCAGTGAAGACCAGGATAAATTTTCTACCCAGATCCTGGAATATAAAATTCCTTTGGTGAAGCGTCTTTTTGACATTGTAGTTTCTTCACTGGTTCTGATCGTATTGCTACCGTTCTTTATTTTAATTGCGATCATTATAAAATTAGAGAGCAAGGGTCCTGTCATATATAAAAGCAAACGGGCCGGTACAGGGTATAAAATTTTTGATTTTTATAAATTTCGTTCAATGATAAATGATGCAGATAAAAAGCTGCAGAATTTAAGTAAAACCAGCAATCAGTACTCCGGTAATGACACGCCTGCCGCATTTGTAAAAATACAGAATGACCCCCGTATTACACGGTTTGGTAATTTTTTAAGAAAGACAAGCATTGATGAGCTGCCTCAGTTTTTTAATGTGCTGAAAGGAGATATGTCCATAGTAGGTAACAGGCCGCTACCGCTTTACGAAGCAGAGCAGCTCACTTCAGACGAGTTCGCCATGCGGTTTCTGGGCCCGGCAGGGATAACAGGATTGTGGCAGATTACCAAGCGCGGACTGGCAAATATGTCTGATGAAGAAAGAAAAGAGCTGGACAATACCTATGCAAAAAACAGCTCATTTTTAATGGATTGCAAGATCATGTTAAAAACGATACCTGCAATGTTGCAAAAAGAAAAAGTTTAAATAAATACGGATGAAAACAAAATTATTATCGCTCTTTATCGTGATTTTTATGTCGGCTACGGCTTTTAGCCAGGAGTCCATCATACAGGATATAGATGAACCGATGCTACAAAAATACATTCATCTGGCGATGGCAAATTATCCGCTCAAAAAAGCATCCGATGCTACGCTCGAAAGATCAAAGACACAGGTATCTATCGCAACACTAAGTCTGTTTGATATTTTTAATGCCGGCTACTTCTACAGCCCTCAAAAAAACGAGGGCCTTATTCTTGTTCCTGGGGCATCAACAAGTGCTAACACCAGCCTTGTAATGAGAGGCTTTCAATTTGGGGTTAATGTAAACCTGGGAAATTTGCTTTCAAAACCTGGTATGATAAAAGCTGCAAAAGCTGATTATAAAATAGCCCGCGCTCAAAGCGAGGATTATAGCAGGATATTAGCTAACAACGTAAAGCTGGCCTATTATGATTATCTTGCTGCTAAAAAACAGCTCGAATTGTCAATCCTTGCTGCCAAGGATTTAAGGAGTATCCTGGCAAATGCTCAGGCGCAGTTTCAAAACGGCACTATTACAATAGATGTGTATACTGCTGCCAAGAATGCTTCAATATCAGCAGACACAGGGGCGCTCACTGCTGAAGTTGCTTATTTAAAAGCAAAAAATAACCTAGAAGACCTGATAGGCGAAAAGCTTGAGAAAGTAAGATAACCTCCTGAAATTTTATTAAGAAAAGATGAACCTGAATCTAAACCTGAAAGAGTTTTTAAAATACCTGTTGCGCTTTAAGTGGCTGCTTATTGTAATACCTGTATTATTTGCAGTAGTAACCTACTTTTTGGCAAAAAAACTTCCCAAAACTTATCGGTCGTCAGCGCTTATATCAACCGGTATTACCGGTCAGTTTCAGCAAAGCGCGTTAAATACGGGAAACCAGCTCGATTATTTCAAATTGAGCCAGCAGTTTGGCAACCTAATGGAGATGATGAAGTCTAAACGCAGTATTACTGCACTGGCATATAAACTGATATTACATGACCTCAAGGATCCCGACCAGGCTTTTAAAGAACCTTCAGATCTTATAAAAAAGCTATCTTCACAGGATAAAGAGCTGGTTATAAAAGAGTATGAAAAACGGTTGGCAAACGGTACCTTAATATCTACGGCTGACAATGGCAATCGAATTAAACTGTACGACATACTTAATTATGCCGGGTATAGTGAAAACGCAATTTCAGAAAACTTAAATATTGCAAGAAATGGAGAAAGTGATTTCATTAAAGTAGAGTTCATATCATCTAATCCTGATCTTTCAACCTATGTAGTAAATACTTTTTCAAGAGATTTTATTGCTTATTATACCAATCTTTCCATAGCAGGGCAAAGCGAATCGCTGGCTATTTTAGACAGCTTATTGCGTGCGAAGCAGATAGATATGGAAAGAAAGAATGCATCGGCACAGGGAGCAATAACCGCTTCTGCAGCTGCTGCAGCCGGTGCTACTAATGCTCAGCGGCAGTCTGATATGGCTTATTCCAGGGTGGCAGAAGCGGAGGCGCAGCGGCAGGTTTATTTAAGGCAGATCAGCTCTATAAAGGGGGCTATTGAAGATATTGATGCAAAATTGAAAGGGCAGGGAGGATATGTAACCCAGAATGAATCTACTAATAATACGGCTATTGTAGATCTTGATAACCAGTTAAGGATAGCCAACCAAAGATACATTAACAATAATTTCAGGCCGCAGGACAAAGCCTCCATTGATTCATTGCAGCGTATAAAAGAAAGGCTGGTGGCCCGTTCCTACAATACCGGCAGTTTAAATCCCACGGTTGTAAGACAGGAGCTGCTAAACCAGCGCCTGAAATACGAAGGAGACCTGGCAGCGGCACAAAGCGCAATGACTACGATAGAAAGACAATTATCTACAATGCCTAAAGGGTCGGGTGGCGCGAGCGCAGCCGCAGGCCCTGCTCAAAATATTATACGGGAAGCAGAAATCGCTTCGGCTGATTACCAGGCCGTTCAAAACCAATATAACCAGGCAAAGCTGATGTCGCAAACCGCAAGCCATCTGGCTTTGGCAGAGCCGGGCTTGCCAGGCCCCCCGGAGAAATCCAAAAATATGCTGTATGTTGCTTTTTCCGGTATATCTGGTCTGCTGGTTTGCATGATGTCCCTGTTCGTAGCTTTTGCTTTCAACACAACAATAAATAACCCGGCAAGGCTGGAGGTTGTTACCCGGCAAAAAGTGGTTGGTGCCCTCAATTTTATCGGCGAAGCCGATAAAGACCTGCGGAATATATGGAAAGACGATGGGGATGTGAAAGATTATAGTATTTATAAGGACCTGCTGCGATCACTGCGGTTCGAGATCAACCAGCATCTTTCAGAAAATGAAAATGTATTGGGTATCACAAGCTTGTCCCAGGGAGAAGGCAAAACCTTTCTTGCAGGAAGCCTGAGCTATGCTTTTGCTATGATGGGCAAAAATGTATTGTTGATTTGCGAAAAGAACGACAATATACTGGACCTGGTGACGAATAAAAAAAATATGCAGGGATCATCCGCGCAAAAATTTGAATCCTTCCTGGTTAAAAAACAAATACAGGTAGAAGACCGCATCACCATATTAAACCGGGCTACAAGCAGCAGCAACTCCCTCCTGGAGCTGCGGGATGCCCAAAGCCTGATAGCCGGTTTTGAAGTATTAAAAAATACTTTTGATATAGTGATTATTGATATAGAAAGCGGACAGGACATGTATAATGTAAAAGAGTGGATGATGTTTTGTGATAAAAGCATTGCCGTATTTGAGGCCGGAAAGAAAATTTCTGAAAACGAGGAAGTATTTATTAAATTCCTTGCTGAACAGAGAGGCTTTTTAGGTTGGGTTCTTAATAAAGTAAAAGTTGCTTAAGCAGGGTGGGGCATCCTATAAAAGATACAATTGCTAAAAAGAACATCTACCTGGTAGGGGCCGCACTATTGGTTACATTAGCCTGTATTATTTTGGCAGCTGTTACGCAGAATTTTGTTTTGCCCCTGGTTCCGGTAGCACTGCTCTCTGTTGTCATTTTTATTATATTTTTATTTCGTGAGCCATTCCTCGGTCTGATGGCCACAACAGGATATTGTTTTTTTCTTCATTTTTTGTCGAGAGAAATAGGCGGCGGCATTTCTTATGGATTAGGCATAGAATTTTTGTTATTACTTACATGGCTGAGCATATGGTACAACGCGGATAGATTTGATTTTTCGAATTTGAACAATTGCCTGTTCTGGTTAACGTTCTCCTGGTTTTTGTTGAGCGTTGCAGAAGTTGCCAACCCTGCAGGAGCAAATATTACAGGATGGATACTGGAGTTGAGAAGCTCGGCATTATACCCATTTCTTATCGCTCCGCTGGGTATGCTCTTGCTCACAACCCCCAGGCGGCTGAATATTTTTTTGAAGACCATTATTTTATTCTCGTTGATAGCAGCATTGGTGGGAGTAAAACAAAAGTATATCGGGCTGTCCCAGGGTGACCAGCTATTTCTGCAGGATAATCCAACACATGTGCTGTGGGGGCAGATCAGGTATTTCTCTATTTTTAGCAATGCAGGACAATTTGGCCCTTCGCAAGGCCAATTTTCCATGATCGCGTTCGTATTATCTTTTTCTGTAAAAAAATGGTGGAAAAAAATAGTGCTCCTGGTATTGTCGGGGCTGTTCTTTTACGGCATGATGATTTCAGGCACCAGGGGTGCCATGTTTGCAGTAGCAGGGGCTGCGGTTGCGGCTATGTTTTTAACAAAGCGCTTCAAGGTTTTTATATTCGGGTTGATAGCAATCGGACTTTTTTATGGTTTTTTGAAATACACGAATATCGGCAGCGGCAACTATGCTATCGTGAGGCTGAGGAGTTCTGTGGATCCTAATGATGCATCTTTGAACGTGCGTTTTATAAATCAGAAAAAGCTTGCTGAATATATGAAGTCAAAGCCTTTTGGCGGCGGCCTGGGTGTAATCGGGTCTTTCGGGCACAAATATAATCCAGACAAATATTTGTCCACCATTGAGCCTGACAGTTATTGGGTAAAATTGTGGGCAATGTATGGAATTGTTGGTTTTACGTTTTGGTTTTGCATAATGATGTTCCTGTTTGGAAAGTGCACGGGCATTATATGGAGGATAAACAATCCTTCTTTAAAAGTAAAGCTGATCGCTTTGCTGTCCGGCAATGCAGGGATATTTTTGTGCAGCTATGGAAATGAGGTGATGAACGATATGCCATCATTGATTATCCTTTATCTTTCTTTTGGAGTAATTTTGATTGCACCGGAACTGGATAAGCAGTTGAGCAATAAATAAAACAAAAAAATAGCAGCATGCCTTTTATTATTTTTTTGATACCCGGAGTATTGTGTTTTGTTTGGGGTGTTTTGAGCGAGCGCAAAAAGAATATAGAAACGGGGCAAAGACCATTATAAAAAATTATGGACTTAAAGTCAAAAATAAAATCCAGTACTTTTCTGAAAAAGATTGCGCTGTGGCTTCTTTCTCCAAAGAATGATCCCCGCCCGCGATACTGGATAAGATATTTTGTAAACCCTTTTGTGCATAAGAGGGGACGTGGCGCGCGTGTGAGGCGGAGGGCCAGGATGGATTTGTTTCCCTTTAATAAGTTTTTTTTGGGCAGCAGATCTATTATAGAAGCTTACGCGGTGGTCAATAATGGGGTAGGTGATGTGACCATTGGGCAAAATACAATAATTGGTATAGGATGTGTGCTCATAGGCCCTGTAACCATCGGCGATAATGTAATGCTGGCACAGCATATTGTGATATCGGGGTTGAACCACGGTTATGAGGATGTGTTAATACCCCCCAAATCCCAGCCTGTGACCAAAAAACAGATATGTATAGAGGATGATGTGTGGATTGGTGCGAATGCAGTTATCACAGCAGGAGTGACTATTGGCAAACACGCTGTTGTAGGAGCCGGGAGCGTAGTGACCAAAGATGTACCCGCCTTTAGCGTTGTGGTCGGCAATCCTGCCAGGGTAATAAAGGAATTTGATACAACAGACAAAAACTGGAAGTCAGTGAAAAAGGGTGCAGCTCTTTCACCTCAATAAAGCAATATAAGATATGTGGTGGTTTTTATTACAAATAATTATTGGTATTTCTTTTTGGGTTCCTGTGCTACTTTTTGTGATAGGGAAGTTTAGAAAAAAGAAACGCCTTTCCCTAGATGAAAAAGGGAGGAAACCTTTTGATTACGCAATAGTTGTTACCGCCTATCAGCAGGTTGGTTTAATCGAACACGTCGTGCAGTCCATTCTCAATATAAAATACGATAACTATCTGATTTATGTAGTCGCTGATAATTGCAACATGTCAGGTTTTAATATAAGCCACGATAAGTTAAGGATACTCCAACCGCCGAAAGTGCTGGCAAGCAATATCCGGTCACATTTTTATGCCATTGAAAATTTTGAAAGGGAGCATGACATCATTACCATTATTGATAGCGACAATTTGGTATCTGCTGATTATCTTGCAGCGTTAAACGTCTTTTTTGCTGCCGGATATAAGGCGGTGCAGGGGGTGCGCAAAGCCAAGAACCTGAACACGGTGTATGCCTGCCTGGATGAGGCCGGCGATATCTACTACCGCTATATAGACAGAAAGCTCTCCTTTGACGCAGGGAGTTCGGCATCATTGGCCGGTTCGGGCATGGCCTTTCTGGTAGATCTCTATAAAAAATGCCTTAAAGGGAAACACATGAGCGGTGCGGGTTTTGATAAGGTTTTGCAATATGAGCTGTTAAAAAGAAATGAGCAGATCGCGTTTGCCGAAAAGGTTGTTGTGTACGATGAAAAGACGGCAAAGTCGGATCAACTTGTCAAGCAGCGAGCCAGGTGGATAAACACCTGGTTCCGGTTTTGGATACTTGGACTGCGGATGATGATAAGTTCAGTGGCAAAACTGAACTGGAACCAGTTTGCTTTTGCACTCATGCTGATGCGCCCGCCGTTGTTTTTAATGTTGCTGGTGGTGGCCCTGCTGTGCCTGGCAAACATTTTCCTGTCGCCGTGGATGCTTATTTACTGGGGCATTACTCTTTTGGTTTTTGCAGGCATCTTTGCAAAGGCACTTCGCTATTTTAAGGCTGATCAGGAGATATACAAAAGCATAAAATATGCTCCCAGGTTTATGTTTTATCAGTTTATAGCGCTTCTTAAAGCTAAAAAAGCAAATAAAATTTCTGTTGCTACACAGCATGACGAATCAAGTTATAAAAATAATCTTTAATGAAAAGAATCGGCATAGAAGTACAACGTCTTTTTCGGAAAAAGAAACATGGTATGGAAGTCGTTGCCCTTGAATTAATAAAAGAGTTGCAACAGATGGATCATAAAAACGAATACGTTCTATTTGTGAAAGAGGATGAGGATAACACCTGTATATCGGAAACGGCTAACTGGAAAATAAAAACATTGTCCGGGAAAACCTATTTTGACTGGGAACAGTTTTCGTTACCTAAAGCTATTAAAAACGAGCGTATTGATTTTTTACACTCTACCTGCAATACTTCTGCTCTTAGATCTATAAACCCACTATTGCTTACTTTACATGATATCATTTATCTTGAAAAAATTGATTTTAAGGGAACCGCCTATCAAAATTTCGGGAATCTGTATCGCAGGTTTGTTGTCCCCAGGGTCGCAGAAAAGAGTAAGTTTATCATCACCGTATCACATTTCGAAAAGGAAGTCATCTGCGAGAAGTTAAAACTGCCTGAAGAGAAAGTAAAAGTGGTTTACAATGCAGTAAACAAAAAGTTTAATAATCAATATGAACGTTCCCTGGTTGAAGGAATAAGAAAAAAATATAACCTGCCTCATTCTTTTATCCTTTTTTTAGGCAATACTGCCCCTAAAAAAAATACGGGAAATGTAATTGATGCTTATGCTAAGTATTGCGGCTCTATAAGTGACCCTTTGCCCTTAGTCATATTAGATTATGACCGGCAGTTGATTATAGAACGGTTAAAAGCCAACAAACAGGAGGATTTGTTTAAGAATTTTATATTGCCCGGGTTTATATCTTCAGATGAAATGCCCCTCCTGTATAATGCAGCTACTTTATTTTTGTATCCTTCCCTACGAGAAAGCTTTGGCCTGCCTATACTTGAAGCAATGGGGTGTGGAACACCTGTCATTACCTCATCCACATCATCTATGCCGGAAGTGGCAGCGGATGCGGCTTTGTTTGTAGACCCCTACAATGTTAATGATATAACTAAAAAAATAGAAGACCTTATAAGTAATCCTAAATTACAAAGTGAACTGATAAAAAAAGGCCTGCAACGTTCAGCTGACTTTACCTGGAACAAAGCAGCCCGGGAATTGATGGATATTTATGAGATGATGTAAACATACACACATATGCGACCTGCATTTATACCTGCATATATAACAAAACATAATAAAAGTAACGAAGAGCTTTTGCTTGATGTGGATGCGATTCAAGAACGCATTAAAGCATTAGATAAAAATGCTGTGCCATTAGTATCTGTTGTTATACCTGCATACAACGAGGAGAAGGGGATTCTAAAAACCTTATCATCCTTATCGGATATGAAGACAGATTATCCAACAGAGATAATTGTGGTGGATAATAATTCATCTGATAATACAAAGGCAATAGTAACCCGGGCAGGTGCTAGGTACATATTTGAGGGCAGGCCGGGTGTTGAAAACGCCAGGAATGCCGGTTTGGAACATGCTAAAGGAACTTATGTGATCAGTGGGGATGCGGATACCATTTATTCACCTTATTGGATTAATCTGATGATTGAGCCTCTCATAACGGATGAGCATATTGCCTGCACGCACGGAAAGTTCGCCTTTATTCCGGACGCGGGCTACAACCGTTTCAGTCTGTATTTGTACGAGCTGACCGGTGATATTTTTAAAGGCGTCAACGGTATGATGAAGGATAAGGTCATGTATGTGTACGGCTGCTCCTCGGGCTACAGGAAGGAACAGGCACTTTCTTTACATGGATATAATCACCCCCCTGGTTATAATGAGGATGGATACCTGGGGCTAAAGCTCAGGGAAAAATTCGGGCGGTTAAAACAAATTACGCATAGCAGGTCTTTTGCATGGACCTCAAACCGAAAATTTGTAGATAAAACACTTTTTAGCAGAATGTTTAACAAGCTTAAAAATTTTTTAGGCGGAAATTAAGGCAAATGAGTACGTTAAAAGGAAAAGATATCATTATCGTCGGGCAACAGTCCTGGGATACCGAGATTGGCAGTAATTGTAAGGATATTGCCCTGGAGTTCAGTAAATATAACCGTGTGCTTTATGTAAATTCGGCATTGGACCGTATAACAAAGCAAAGACGGGGATCTGATCCTAAGATACAAAAAAGAATACGCATTATCAGAGGAGAAGAATCAGGATTAATAAAAATCGCAGAAAATCTTTATAATTTATATCCAGACCGACTGACTGAATCTATTAATTGGATGCCTTTCACTACAGTTTTTGATTGGTTCAACAAGCTGAATAATAAAAGGTTTGCTGATTCTATTTTAAAGGCCGTGAAAACGCTGGGCTTTAAGGATTATCTGCTTTTTAATGATAACGACATGTTCCGCTCGTATTATCTGAAAGAATATCTTCGCCCGGTTCTTTCGGCATATTACTCAAGAGATAATATGGTGGGAGTGGATTACTGGAAAAGACATGGCTTAAAGTTAGAGCCCGCGCTGATAGCCAAAAGTGATTTATGTGTGGCTAATTCTGAATACCTGAGCAGTTATTGTAAACAGTATAACCATAATTCGTTTTATGTTGGTCAGGGCTGTGATTTTACTTTCTTTAAGAACGAATATTTAAATCCACCGGAAGATATTAAAGGGATAGCAAAACCTATTATTGGCTATGTGGGTGCACTGCTTACTTCAAGGCTAAATCTTTCTCTTTTAGAGGATATAGCCCGGAACAATCCGGACTGGAATATTGTATTGGTAGGTCCTGAGGACAATGACTTCCAAAATAGTTCTTTGCATAGTCTACAAAATGTGCATTTTCTGGGAAGTAAACAGGCGAATACGTTACCCGCCTATATAAACAGTTTTGACGTTTGTATTAATCCCCAGGTTGTTAATCCGATAACTATCGGAAATTATCCGAGAAAAGTGGATGAGTACCTGGCGCTGGGTAAGCCTACGGTTGTAACGAATACACAGGCAATGTCGAGTTTTAAGGATTACGTGTACCTGGCCAATGACAATCAGGACTATGAGGCAGGCATTAAATCATTGCTTAATGATAATGATGAGGATTTAAGAGCTAAAAGAAAAGCGTTTGCACTGTCGCATACCTGGGAAAATAGTGTGGCCTTGATTTATGACGCTTTCTTAGAGGTGGCCGCACAAAAAGGGCTGAAGCTTTAGGTATCTTTCTTTACATTCCCGGTCACTTATTTATGTAGAATGTTGGTTTGTATGATCCGATAGCACTTCATCAAACAGCGCTTCCCATTGATGCCCTATGTTTTCCATAGAAAAGCGCTGTACGTTGTGCTTGGCGTTTTCCCCCATTTTTTTGCGCATTTCCTCATTTTCGATTATGGCACATATCTTTTCAACCAACTGGGCCTCGTTCCCGTTCTCTACCAAAAAGCCATCTATACCGTCATTGATGATGTCTTTGGGGCCGCAGGGGCAGGTGTAGGAAACAACGGGCAGCCCGCATGACATAGCCTCAATGATAACCATAGGGAATCCCTCGTTTTTAGAAGTCAGTACGCTGCAGGAGCTTGCTGCATACTTGCTTAATATATCATTCGTGGGGCCTTCAAGAATACAGTTATTGGTAATACCTTGTTCATTAATCAATGTTTGCAGGTCACCCCTCAGCATTCCTTCCCCGTATATTCTCAGTATCCATTCCGGGTGTCTTTTAACTACTTTAGCCCAGCAGTTTATCAGGCTGTCGAATCTTTTTTCAGCGAACAACGCGCCTACGGCTATAAACTCTTTTGAAGTGCAGGTAGAAGCCGTTTCGGGCATGAACGATAGCGGATTGCCGATCACGGCTACATTGTCAAGCTCGTGCCAGTTGTCTTTATCTTCTCCCGTCAGCACGATAAATTTATGGAGCTTTTTTAAAGAGCTTACAAGTTGCTTCATCCACCACGCAGAAATCGTTTTTTGCAGAAATTTGGGTATGGAAGATTCTGTAAAGTTCCGGTAATTGGGCCTGCAAAAATGAAACTCGCCTAATTTAATGCTGCCATCTTTTATTGTTGAGATAAAATCTATATCCCTTCTTAGCAGCGATATGGTGATGTCGGGTTTTATCCTGTGTAGTGCCTTGGATAATCTGCTTTTGTATTGTTTTCTTTTTTGAAAATATCCGGTAGCCCTTTCGAGCAAAGAAGAATGGTACAGATCGTCATAGTTGATGTCAAGATTTATTACAGAAATGTCGGGGTGCAGCTCAAAGAATGGCGGCTTTCCCCTGCCGTCTGTAACAATGATGATCACCTCGTAATTACTTAACGATGCCAGATAGTTTGCCTTGATAGAGATTACCCGTTCCATGCCCCTGGAGTTGTACAAGCTGGGGATGCAATAAACAATCTTACGTTTCATATCGGGTAGTTAATGTTAAAAATAGTTAAATGGTATGGGCAGGTTTAGCTACTGCGCTTTTTTCTGATATACAGGTTTATAAACTCGCCATAAAAATGAACGGCATAAATCCAGGGGTTGACAACGTTAATCTTAAACAGTTTATATAGAACAATCTGGTTTAAGGTTAAGCCGATGATGCTTGAGATTAAAGTGGCATAAGCCGCTCCTATTACTCCAAACGATTTAATGAAGAAGTAATTTAAAATAATAAGTACAGCTACATTGATAATCATTAATACAAAATTGTACTTCACTTTTCCGGCGGAGGCCAGCGCTGTGCCCGCCTGCCTGCCATAAGGATAAAGGATACAGGTCAGCAAAGTTATCTTCAACAAGGGTAATGCGTCATCATACTTGTGTCCGGCCATAACAAACAGCAGATAATCCGAGAAAAAAAACAGAAGTATGACACAAGGCGTTAAAATACCCAGGATGACCCCAACAGACCTTTCGTATAAATATTTTACAGCGCCAACGCCGTCGCGCTCCATGCGTAGAGCGCTTTGCGGAAAAACAATGCTAGCCATAGCGGTGATAGGAATGTCGGCAAATCCTGTTATCCTAACAGCCACGTTAAAAGAACCGCTTGCGGCCTTTGATAACATAGATCCCAACATCATCTGGTCAATAGAACCGCTGATAACGGAGGTAAGCCCTATGCCGAAAGTGTACTTGCCAAAATGGAAGATTTTTTTTACCCAGCCCATGTCTATCCGGTAAGTGAATTTAATGTATTTTTTGTTGAGCAAATACGCCACAAGCGTTGCGATAACTACCGTAACAGTTTGCGCGATGGCCAGTGCCGTTAAGGTTAATTGGTAATGAGTGACATAGCAATAACCAATAAAGAGAAAGAACAGCAACTGCCGCGTCAGGAAAGAATAAAAATTGCCCCTGAAACTAAGGTTTGATTGCTCTGCATAATTTAGCTGTGCCAATATTCCGCTTACAAAAAACATGATGATCGAGATATATAACATCTTGACAAGCTCAGTGGATTTCCACAGGCTGATGAAAAGATTGCTGCACAGCAGCAGCAAAATACAGAGTATGACCGTTAAAACTATATTTATGACAAAAGAGGCGGTTGTTATCCTGAGTTTGTCGGCCCGGTTTGCAGACGACAGGTATTTTATAGTTGCTTCCTGGGTGAACCCGTTTTTTGAGAGCTCTATGATATTCACAATGCTCAAAAAAATAACCCAGATCCCGTAGTCTTCTTTTGAGAAAACCCTTACGAGCAATATAAAACTCAGCATTCCCAGTAACTGCCCACTAAAATTTTGGATAACATTGATTAATCCGTTTTTTATCCAATAATTTTTATGTGCCATAGTGTTCAGATTTTAAGTATTGCCATGTCCGGGGTATCAACCTCGCCGCTGTCTTTGGTAAGTAGCTTCGACAGTTATATGTATGCCTTTTTAGGTATTAAATATTTGATAGTATTGAAAGTCGCCAAAAGTAGGAAAAGTTATAATGGTTTGTGTCAATTTTTTCGGGATACAGGGTGCGGTGTAGCAAAAATTGGTTTGTGACTTTTTTTGACTTTGTGCTTTTGGGTATACCTGTATTATAATATAATGCCGGACAGGTATCGGTATCTGTCATGTTCAGACAAACTCCCGGCACCTGTCCGCAGGAACTTTTATCCTCCTGTTGCAACTATAGTTTTTATTGAGCGCCTATTCCGCTGATTTTTGAGGTGAAATTATTTAAATCGGATAGGGCATCGGTATATTTGGCCTTATATGTATTATTCTGATTTTTCGTAATAGTCACGTCTGAGTTATTATTGATTAGTAACTCGTCATTGTTCTCAAAATACAGGTTATTGTATATTTCCAATGTGCCCCATGTATTATACAAATCCAGCACCCTCCCTGGGAAAGATGCCCTTTCTGTATTCATTTTCCCCACGGTATTGTTGTATACTTTGGCATTGGCCGGTTTGAACACAGAAGAATTCCGCATGCCCTGGGTGACCTGTAGCTCAAATGCGCTGTATTTTCTGCTGTTGTAAATTTTGTTATTGAATATTTCAACGGTAGCTTCTTCTTCAAGGCTGTATGTCCATGCCCTCACGGCGTTTCCCTGGTGGTTTTTCACGGTATTGTTGTAAAACTTACCGCTTCCCCTGAGCATAAAAATACTATTATGATTGTTGTTTTGCATATTGACATTGCTCACAAAATTATCGTGGATGTTATAGCCCTTGCTGCTACCTAAAAACACCACGGTGCTGATATCGGGTGAGTTGGTGCATGTTATCCCGGCTATTTCTATGCCCTTGACAAGGCCTGTAAAGTTGGAAGCATTTATTTCTCCTTCGATCCAGATGAGTGGGCCAACGTTATCGGCATCAAGATTGAGGAAAGCGAGATTTTGGGAACAGGATTCCGGGGAACCGTTATAAACGCGGTTTTTGTTGCCGCTTATGTAGCTGATCACATAATCATCTACATTTTTAAAGAACATATTCTGCAGGGTAAAGTTATTAAGGCTGCCTTCTAGAATAATCGCCCTGTATGAGCTGTTGGTGAAAGCAAACCCCCGTTCGTTTCCCGAATTGCCGGCGCCTGAAACCGTTACATTGTTCAAGTCAGAAAGATATAAATGTTTGTTTCCGTCAAATTGAATCAGTCCGTCATTCATAAAAGTTACCCGCTCTCCATTTGCCGGTACTGAAACATTTTTTATAGTGATGCTGGAGTAAGAGCCACCCTTTATTTTAATAATATCTCCATTGGTAAAGGCTCGCTTTGTTCCATTAACTATAAAGTTGTTCCCATCAATGGTTAAATCGCCCGACCCTGTACCTACGTTGATGGTTTTGTGAGCAGCAGCAATGGAGTCGGCTATTCTTGTTGAATCAGCAATACGGATGGAATCTGCTATACGGATAGAATCTCTGATTTTTGCAGAATCCACTTTGCTTATAATAGGAGGCCTGGAAGTAGGAGCGTCTTCACGGGATGATTTTTTACAGCTACACGCAAATACAGAAATCGTTATAATAAGAATAAACGGGATATAGAATATTCCCTTATGACGGATAAAACTGCGCATGTGTATATAATTAAAGCGGGAACGTAAAGAATTTGTGGGGATAGCCTGTTTGCTAGGATGGTTAAAATTATGGCTGTTAAAAGTACCTGTCGTATTGCAAAAATAGGATTAATCTATGTGGTCTGCCAATATGAAAACAGGTTTTTCTGATACATCTATAAATACTTTTTGCTTATTCATGGCCAGAGGCATGGTGTCGCCGTTTGATTTTCCAGGAACTAAAACTGTTATAGAAGCATTTTTAGCCTTTTCTGAAAGCTGCAAAGGAAATTGGGGCACTTTGTAGTCTTTACTCGTTTTTGCCCAAAGCACATAGGCACCTTTAGAGGAATGAATATCTTTAAACTTGTAAATGAGTACATCAGGGTCTGATGAGGCTTCTGCTCCAATATATCTCATATGGGTAAGTGCCTTCTTTAAAGTAGCTACATAATACCATGATTTTTTAGGGGTGAAATCACCTTTCGGGCCCATAAGGCCCGAGCTGGAGAACCAGGTTTTGTCATGAGGGTCCCCATCTCTTGACACAAACGTTTGAGCCCGGTCAACGCCTGCTGCAACGAATGCCATATATGCCCTGATAAGCCAGATGCCCTGCACTTCTTCGGTATCCATTGAGCCAATAGCAGGCGGGCTGAGAACAGATTCGGGATTAGTATCCCACCCAAACTCAGATACCCATACTTCTTTCCCGGGAAGATGTTCGTTGCGATACCGCACTATCGGAGCCAGTTTTTCTCTAAACCCGGCCTCTTCCGGGCTGACAGCCGGACCACCACCCTGCCAGCTTATTCCATCTTTAAAGGCATATATATGAAAGTTTAAAACATCTGCAGCAAACTGCTTATCACTCCGGTTTTGCTCAAACCAGGCCTTCATTTTTTTAATATAGTCCAAATTAACGCTGGCTAAACCGCCCATTACGAGTTTTATGGAGGGGTCAGCATTTTTAACACCATATTTTTTTCCGAATTTTTTCATTGTGCTACAGTGCCCGTCATAGTCAGCGCTGGCCATTGCCGCATATTCCTCCGGAGAGAACTCTGCTTCAGGCCCCTCCCAGTCTTTATCCTGCTCGTTCCAGTCTTCTACATATTTTATCAGGCCCAACCCTGATACCCTGCTTTGATTAGAGGCCAGCATCAAAGTGCTGTCGGGTACTTTAGCATTACCATACCGGGCAGCAAACTGGTACATAAAGGAAGATTTTGCATAATAAGAATGAGGATCTGAAGGGCTCAGGTCAGGACTGTCTGTGGGCTTTTTACCGCCTTTAAATTCTTTGCTGTTACCCTGAAGCCAGCTAACACTGCTTTGAATGCAGGGTGAAACCATTATACCTGCACTTTTAAGGTTCCTGTAATATTCGTCAAAGCTCCAACCCGGGTAACTGGGTGCAAATTGTATCTGGTTTTCGGGAAAGCCTTTATAGGAAGGATTCCAGTTGCCTTCGTCCCAACCCCAGTTATGATACTCCCTGATGAAGCCCAGGGCGGCCAGCTTATCCACAGGGTCATCAATAAAGCCATTAGCTCCAATAAAATACTCCATGGTAATGGTATCGGCAGAGTCGGGTATGATCCCCAATATTTCATGTCCGTTATTATCTGGAGAGCCTCCTTTGGTTTTATTACAAGCGACAAGTAATAAAAGCGCCGAAAGAAAAAGAAAGAATTGCCTGGTGCCGTTCATGCTTTAAGCGATTTTAGGAAAATGAAAAATTCCCTGTAAAGGTATAGCATATCTATAAATGATATTGTTTTTTACTGAATTATAAACATTTAGCTTTGATCATCCGGTCCTTCCCTTGCATATCTTTTTTTAATATGGTGAAATATCCCGACTGTTCAAAAAGCAAAGCCGTTTCTTTACCCAGTCCTTCATAAACTTCTACATAGATTTTCCCGGTAGGCTTTAAAACAGATCTTCCTGCTGCAGCCAGGGCCTCGTAAAAAACGAGAGCATGATCATCTTTTACAAACAATGCTTCATGCGGCTCATAGGCAAGCACGTTTTTGTGCATGGTTACCTGATCTGAATGGGGAATATAAGGCGGATTGCTGATCAGCACATCAGCTTTTGGAAGTTGAGCCCAGGAGCTCCTGTCTAAAAAGTCCAGGTGGAGAAAATGAATATCGGTTTGATGCTGGCGTGCGTTTTTGGCGGCCACTTCCAGCGCTTTTTTACTGATATCGCAGGACCATACCAGTGCTGATGCCAGTTTTCTTTTTAAAACAACAGGAATACATCCGCTACCGGTTCCTATATCCAATATAGTAATTGCATCATTTTCTTTATGATCCCTGATGGTCCAGTCCACCAGCTCTTCTGTCTCCGGTCTTGGAATCAGCACGCTCCGGTCTACATAAAAAGGAATGTCATAAAACCATGCTTCATTTAAGATATATTGCACCGGTTCCTGCTTTTGTAAGCGCTCCTGTATTTCGCTCAGCATTTCTATAAAGCATCCGTCAGGGGTGAAAGTGGCAATTTTATTATTTCTCAGATCAATACCGGTCAGGTTTTCTATCACCAGGTAGAATATATTTTCAGCCTCCTGCGGGGCATAAATGTTTTGTAACGATGCTATAAAGCTTTGCTGTAATGCTGATAATGACATACAGCAAACTTAATTTATCTGTATATTTTTATGTTTTTTATTTAGTCAGATGGAACTTTGTTTCATTTACATTTGCAAAAATGCAAGATCAGGGTCATGAAGTGTATATGCGGCGTTGTCTGCAGCTGGCTGCATTAGGGGCCGGGAAAGTGGCGCCTAATCCCATGGTGGGTGCAGTTTTGGTAGCTGACGGCACCGTGATAGGAGAGGGTTGGCACCAAAATTATGGTGGGCCCCATGCCGAAGTGCATTGCATTACTGATGCAGTTAAGCATCATTCTGATCAACTAGAACGGTCTACTTTATATGTGTCATTAGAGCCGTGTGCTCATTATGGGAAAACACCTCCCTGTGCAGATCTGATCATTCGGCATAAGATACCTAAAGTAGTGATCGGCTGCAGGGACAGTTTTGAGAAAGTAGATGGTAAGGGAATCGCTCAATTGCGTAAGGCCGGTACAGAAGTAATAACAGGAGTGCTGGAAAGGGAAGCCGTTGAATTGAATAGGGCTTTTTTTACTTTTCATGAACAAAAACGTCCTTATATTATACTAAAATGGGCACAGACTGCCGATGGTTTTATTGCCGGCACAGGTAATGAAAGATTATTGATCAGTAACGATTATTCCAACCGTTTGGTGCATAAGTGGCGTACTCATGCTGCAGCGATCATGGTGGGCGCCAATACTGCGATCAAAGACGACCCCTTGCTGGATAACAGGAACTGGGCAGGTCCGGCTCCGAAAAAGATATTGTTTGATCCGCATTTAAAAGTGACCGGACATTTAAGATTGTTTAAGGGTAATGATGTGGTATTTGTAATTAATACCCTTAAAGATGCTGTAGCGCAAAATATCCTGTATGTTAAAGCAGATAAATCTGATATAATAAAGAACACTTTACATCAGCTATACCAGCTCAATATTCAAAGTATATGGGTAGAAGGAGGACGGCACCTGCTGCAATCTTTTATTGATGCAGGTATATGGGACGAAGCCTGTGTTATTACCAATAAAGGTTTATTGGTGCATGGCGGATTGCCGGCACCTTTGCTTACCGGCCAGGCTTATTTAAAAGAGGAAAGATGGTTGAGCGATGAGATTATTTACTTTAAGAATATAAAAAATAATAAGATGTATGCAGCTACCTGATTATTTTAATACTATTGTTACTACAGGTACTGCAGAATTTAAAGATAAAGGCAGCCGCTTTATTGCGGTTGCGGTACCTGTTAAAACCATTGCAGATTGTAAGCAAAAGCTGGCAAACATTAAAAAAGAATATCCCAGGGCCAGCCATTATTGCTTTGCCTACAGGCTGGGATTGGACAATGATCAATTCAGGGCGAGTGATGATGGAGAGCCTTCGGGATCAGCTGGCAGACCCATTCTGGGGCAGATAGATAGCAAAGGAGTTACAGATATTTTAGTAGTAGTGGTGCGTTACTTTGGCGGCACGCTGCTAGGGGTGCCTGGTTTAATAAATGCATATAAGTCTGTGGCTTCGATGGTATTGCAGGTAACACCATTAATACGCAGGCCTGTGCTGATACCCTATCATTTACAGTTCGACTATACAAAAATGAACGAGATCATGACTGCGGTAAGGCAGTTTGATTGTGAAGTGCTGAAACAGGAACTCCAACTGTTTTGTATAATGGATATTGCTATTCCCAGGTATCGCCTCAATGAAACACTGATGAAACTGAACGATATCCGGGACCTTTCTGTAGAAGCCATAAAACAGTAGCCTGCATTCTCTTCCTGTTAAAATTTCATAAAACTGTCTGCCTGGACTGCATTTTAGTCGCATTTAATACAGTGTGTATGACATACTTACATTAAAACCCGGCTTGGATTTTGATTTGATGAATATGTACAAAGCCGGAAAAGCTTTTTAGGTATCAAATTACAAATCAATTTTTAATCAATATATAATGAATTTAGGAAATTTTACAATAAAAGCAGCAGAGGCATTTCAGCAGGCTCAGCAAGTTGCCTTTAATGCGCAAAATCCCAATATTGAAACAGAGCATATATTAAAAGCTTTGTTGGACCAGGAAGATTCTCCTGTAGATTATCTCTTAAAGAAGAATAATGTAACGGTAAACCTGGTAGAAACAAAACTTAATGAGCTGTTGGCTAAATTGCCCAAAGCATCTGGCGAACCGGCACAGCAAATCAGCCGTGATGCCAATAATGTAGTGCTGCGGGCCGGCGCGTCTTTAAAACAGTTCAATGATGAGTTTATAACACCCGAACATTTGCTTTTGGCGATCGTTGAGGGCAACGACGCCTCAGGTAAATTATTGAAAGATGCAGGACTCACCGCAAAAGGATTGATAACTGCTATCAAAGAATTAAGGCAGGGCTCAACCGTATCATCTCAAACCCAGTCGCAGGAGTTCAATGCGCTTAATAAATATGCTAAAAACCTGAACGAACTGGCGCGCCAGGGCAAATTAGACCCGGTAATCGGCCGGGATGAAGAAATACGCCGTACGCTTCACATACTCAGCAGGCGCACTAAAAACAATCCTATTTTGGTAGGAGAGCCTGGTGTAGGTAAAACTGCTATTGCCGAAGGTATTGCACATCGTATTGTAAACGGCGATGTACCCGAAAATCTGAAATCAAAAGTTATTTATGCCCTTGATATGGGCCTGTTGATTGCCGGGGCAAAGTATAAAGGTGAGTTTGAAGAGCGTTTAAAAGGAGTCGTAAAAGAAGTGAGCGGCAGCGATGGCGAAATTATCCTGTTTATTGATGAAATACATACACTGGTAGGTGCAGGAGGCGGAGAAGGCGCTATGGATGCTGCCAATATTTTAAAACCTGCCCTTGCCCGTGGCGAGTTACGCGCTGTTGGAGCTACTACACTAAATGAATACCAGAAATTCTTTGAGAAGGATAAGGCCCTGGAACGCCGTTTCCAGAAAGTAATGGTAGATGAACCTTCGGTTGAAGATGCGATCTCTATTTTACGGGGTTTAAAAGATAAATATGAAACGCACCACCATGTGCGTATAAAGGACGATGCCATTATAGCAGCAGTGGAATTATCCAGCCGCTATATTACAGACAGGTTCCTGCCGGATAAAGCTATAGACCTTATTGATGAAAGCGCAGCCAAGTTAAGGCTGGAGATGAACTCTATGCCTGAAGAACTGGACCGGCTGGACCGGCAGATCCGTCAATTGGAGATTGAAAGAGAGGCTATTAAGCGTGAAAACGATGAAGACAAGTTAAAACAGTTAAATACCGAGATCGCCAATCTGTCTGTAGAACGTGATACGCTAAAAGCCAAGTGGTCAGAAGAAAAAGAGCTGGTAGAGCAAATTCAGAGCGCGAAAGCCGGTATAGAAACCCTGAAAGTGGAAGCCGAACAGGCGGAGCGAAACGGTGATTATGGAAGAGTTGCCGAAATACGCTACGGGAAAATTAAGGAAGAAGAGGCGCGCATTGCGAAACTCACCAAAGAATTGCAGGAAGACAATGAAAAGCGTTTACTGAAGGAAGAGGTGGACGCGGAAGATATTGCAGAAAGCGTGGCCAAAGCTACCGGTATTCCTGTAAGTAAAATGCTGCAAAGCGATAAAGAAAAACTATTGCACCTGGAAGCGCATCTGCATGAAAGGGTAGTGGGGCAGGATGAAGCTATTATTGCGGTAGCCGATGCCATACGCCGTAGCCGCGCCGGCCTCAGCGATCCTAAAAAGCCTATTGGGTCCTTTATATTTTTAGGAACTACCGGGGTGGGTAAAACGGAGCTGGCTAAAGCGCTCGCAGAGTATCTGTTTGACGACGAAAGCATGATGACCCGCATTGATATGAGCGAATACCAGGAAAAGCATACCGTAAGCCGCCTTGTAGGGGCTCCTCCCGGATATGTGGGGTACGATGAAGGAGGACAGCTTACCGAATCGGTACGCCGCAAACCTTATAGTGTAGTCTTACTGGATGAGATCGAAAAGGCCCACCCTGATGTATGGAACGTTCTTTTACAGGTGTTGGATGATGGAAGGCTTACCGATAATAAAGGCCGCGTGGTTAATTTCAAAAATACCATCATCATTATGACCAGCAATATCGGCAGTCACCTGATACAGGAAGCTTTTGAAGATGTAACAGAAAAAACGGTAGATGCTGCTGCCGATAAGGCAAAAGCAGAAGTAATGAATCTTTTGAAAGAAACGGTAAGACCGGAATTCCTGAACCGTGTGGACGAGATCATCATGTTCCATCCGTTATTGAAAAAAGATATTACCGGTATTATAAAAATACAATTAGATGCCCTGAGGAAACAGGTATTCCAGAACAGCGGCCTGCAATTGGAGTTCAGTGATTATGCACTTGAATTTTTAGCAGAGCAGGGATTCGATCCCCAGTTTGGCGCCCGCCCGCTCAAGAGATTAATACAAAAAGAAATAGTAAACAAATTGAGCAGGCGCATACTAATGGGTGATATTGACAGGACACAACCGGTTCTGGTAGATGTTTTTGACAATACTGTGGTTTTTAGAAATGACACACAGCCAGGCAAAACGATATAATGATCAGATGTGGATAAATTGAAATATTTACAAAGTAAGAAGGGGACTTGTATTTTTGGCTTTTAGTCTTCCGGTCCCCTTGCTTTCAGTCTTTTCCGCCTATAAAAAAATTGTTAGTTAAAAAAGTAATTATGTTCCCCCACTCCTTATATTTGGGCAGTTTTTGAACGGGACGCGGACCTGGAAAGATAAAAATACTTGCCTAACTAAATTTTAAAAACTTTATGAGTGTTAAAAAAGACGAAGAAGCGATATTAGAACCTAAAGATATTTTTGTAGGTAAAAAAGATGCGCCCGTTGTTTTAATGGAGTTTGGCGAGTACGAAAGTGAAGACTGTGCTAAAGCGAATGAAATAGTAAAGCAGATTTTAACTGATTATGAAGGCCAGGTCAAATTTAATTTTCGTCATTTCCCGCAAACCAGGATACACCAGCGCAGTTTGAAGGCAGCAGAAGCAGCTATTGCTGCCGCACAGGAAGATAAGTTTTGGGAAATGCACAATGTGCTCTTCCAGAACAGGCGAAACCTGGGTACCACAAGTTTAAAACTACATTCCAAGGATGCGGGTGTAAAGAATAAAAACTTCCTGGAAGAACTGGTGAATGGGACGTATGGCTGGCAGGTACAGGATGATTTAAAATACGGCCTTGATTTAGGCGTTAAAGAAATCCCTGCATTTTTTATAAATGGAGAAATAATAAAAGGTAAACCTACCTATGCATTATTGAGTGCAGCTATTGATGCTGCATTAAAAAGCAGTAAAAAGTCTGCATCAGGTAAGTCGAAAGCAGCCCCCAAAAAACCGGCTGCTGCCGCTTCAAAAAGCAAAAAATAAGAAAGAGGGATCACAGCTTTCATAAATCAGCCAAATTCCTGCTGTAGTACTTCTTACATAAAGATATATTTATTATACATGCGCCGAAACCCTTTACAATAAAGGGTTTCGGCGTTTTTGCCTATACGAGTCTTTTTAATGCTATAAGAAATTTTATTTAAACCGGCTGATTTTAAGCCGGTGCTTTTTTTGTAATTTTTTGCCTTAAAACTTAAATAATTTCAAAAGCCTTATTCGTGATTTCTTTTTTTTCGTCATTAATGAAAAATTTGTTCAGTATTATTTTTTTTATGTTGAATAAATGTGGATATTCGCCGTCCGTCTTAATTTTTTTTGTTGTATGTGACGACAGTGTGTATAAGATATTTCAATGGTTTTTTAAAATTGTAGCACTCAATAAATTTACTGTTTCAATGGAGAAAAATGCCGATAAAGTTTGGTCTAATTGTTTAAAGATTATAAAAGATATTGTAGAGTGGCAGCATTACAAAACCTGGTTTGAACCTATTAAGGCAATCTCATTAAAAAATAATGTACTGGTAATACAGGTACCCAGCCAGTTCTTTTTTGAGTATCTCGAAGAGCATTATGTAAATTTATTGGCAAAAACACTTAAGCGTGAGTTAGGTAAAGAGGCCCGGTTAGAGTACAGGATAATGGTCGATAGCGGTAATAGTAAAAACAAGCCGCTTACAATGGATGTTCCGGGAACAGGTTATAAAACATATTCTAATAACGAAATGGACTTTCCGCTCGTGGTTAATAACTCTGTTAAAAATCCTTTTGTCATTCCCGGCATAAAAAAAATGCAGATCGATCCGCAGTTGAATGTCAATTACACATTCGATGCGTATATCGAGGGGGATTGTAACCGGGTAGCAAGGCGGGCCGGAAAAACAGTAGCGGATAAGCCGGGAGCGAATTCTTTTAATCCGTTAGTCGTTTATGGTGGTGTGGGTTTAGGGAAAACCCATTTGGTACAGGCTATTGGTAACGATGTAAAAAGACTTCATCCTAATAAGATCGTACTATATGTTAGTTCAGAAAAATTCATTAACCAGTTTATGGATCATAGCCGTAATGGCGCTATAAATGACTTTATACATTTCTACCAGTTAATCGATGTGCTGATAGTGGATGATGTGCAGTTTTTCAGCAAAGCTGAAAAATCTCAGGATGCATTCTTCGCTATTTTTAACCATTTGCATCAATCCGGCAAGCAACTGGTTCTGACATCAGACAAATCTCCTAAAGATCTCGACGGGGTGCAGGAACGTTTATTAAGCCGGTTCAGGTGGGGACTAAGTGCCGATCTCCAGATACCTGATTATGAAACCCGTATTGAGATCCTCGAAAGGAAGATGAAAGCCGACGGTCTTGATATGCCTAAGGATGTGGTAAAGTATATTGCTTATAATATTAACAGTAATGTACGGGAGCTGGAAGGAGCATTGATTTCTTTATTAGCCCAGTCGTCGTTAAACCGCAGGGATATAGACCTGGAGCTGGCCAAGAAAGTGCTGCGCAATTTTATTAAATCGTCAAGCAAGGAAATCACTATTGTCACTATCCAGAAAATGGTGTGCGATTATTTTGGTGTTTCATACGATAAGCTTTTACAGAAAACCCGGAAGCGGGAGATTGTACAGGCCCGCCAGATCACTATGTACCTGGCAAAAGCGTTTACTAAAAACAGCCTGAAAACAATTGGTGAACATTTTGGCGGCCGTGATCATACCACCGTAATACATTCCTGTCAAACCGTGAAGGATCTTATGGATACCGATGCGCTGTTCAGGGAGAACGTGCTCGAGCTGCACCAAAAAGTACAGCTGGCAGCTATGTAAGGAGTATAAAAAAACTTACTCAGGGAGCAGGAACTTTAAACTTTTCCCTATATATTTGCATCCCTTTTGGTGAGGTGGATGAGTGGCTGAAATCAGTAGTTTGCTAAACTGCCGTACGGGTTAAACTGTACCGCGGGTTCGAATCCCGCCCTCACCGCCAAACAGGAACACAAAACTTACAAAAAGTCCGGAAACGCATTGTTTTCGGGCTTTTTTGCTCTTGACAGGTTGTTAAACTCAATCCCCTTAACAAACAAAATTCAGCCTGCTTTAATTCTATAAATTTTATATTGTCGAATGTAATAGTCGTTATATACATCCAGGCACTGTATTTCAACTATATTCTTTCTCTATCCATTCGAAAAAATCAAAATATTTCAGTAATTGAATTTCGTACGGCTCCTGCCGGAGTTTTATTAATGGTGCTAGGGCTTTCTGTTGATTTTGTAACTGGCTGTTTGCCCGGCAATTCATTCATATCTAACTTAAGAAAGCAAGTGAATAATAGTATAATCCAGCCACGTATTACATCTGTGGCGCTGGATTGTGGCTATAATAACTTGTGCTATTTTCCCGGAATTTTTAAGCGAGACCGTGGCCTGCGCTGCAGGAATGACAGCTGGTAAATCATTAAGCTCACTTCCATTCTAACCGGGCGATCATACTTGTCATACCGGAATTGTAGCTGGATCTTTATAATTATCCTGTTGATCGCAATCTGTAATATGCCATAACCCCTGTCTGGCAGATAATATATCTTAAATAAAATCAGTCACGTAGGTTATATTGTCAAAATAACAATTATTATTATATTTGTGCAACTGGTTTATAAGGGTTTCTTTTTTGATACAGTGAATAATCTTTATTGAAATCCCCCGTCACCTGGAATAATAGAACTAAATATAAATAACGATTGATGCAAATGGAGATAAATGGCAGGATATAGTGGAAGTAGGAACCTTGTCCCGTCATTTAGAGTAGTAGAATGGTATATAGTACAACAAAAGTTATTGCGTGGCGACCTGATGGGAACTAAGTGTGTTTGCTATGCTTAGCAACAGGGTATTGCTGCTCGCTATGCCAGGCATGATGTCCTTGACGGGCATCATGAGGATAATACCAGTGCTATACAAGAAATAATATAAGCTGTGTTAATGCCGGCAGATTGGGTGGTAGTATTTTATTTGTGGGCCGGGAGTAAGCGGGAACGGTATACTGACTTCCGGAAAGATGGTGCTATAGTAGTTAGATTTTTTTTTGTTTTATGACGGTTCAAAAATCGGGAATAAATACGGTTTTACTTTTAATAAATTTATTATTATGCTGCTGTGCCGCAGCACAGGATTTTGTGTTTTCTCCTCTGGACAGGAGGTTTGAGTTGCATGAAGAACAAACGAGGTATGTGTCGCAATTGCCTGATGGAAGGCTGGTGGTTTTTACAGAAAGCACTATTAATTTATTTAATGGCGGTGGCTTTAAAACAATTGAGGTTGATGAAAAAAATGTAATCAATATAGAGCAGTATTCGCCTTACCAATATAAAGGATATTTGACTGGAGGCCGACTGTGGGTAAAAAACCAACGCCGGCTGATTGTTATAAACATTGCTACAGAAAAGGGCCAGGAGAATCCTTTGGGTTATTTGAAGCAGCTTGGGTTTCCTGAACCACCGGTAAACTTTTTTGCAGATATGGATGGCGATCTCTGGGTTTTAACGAAAACTCAAAAGCTGTATCGCTATAACAGCAGGAAAAGGGAGGTGACCGCTTTTGCAGAAACGGTGTTAGGTAATGGACTGTCTGCCGATCAGCTTTTTGACCTTGCAAGACTCAACGGGCGGGTTTACCTTTTTTACGGGTCGGGTATAATGCGTTGTTTGGATGAAACAACGCGTAGGGAAATTTATCGAGAAAATTTTAAGAAAGAAAAGGAGCCTGAACATGGATCGCGGCTTTGGGTAAATGCTGTTGGGCCATATTTGTATCTTATATGGAACAGTGTCGGACATGCGCAATTAGCAAGATTTGATACCCGTAACCGTGAATCGAAGATACTTCTTGAGAATCAACAAAACTGGCTGAACAATCTTACCGCAGATACATGCGGAAATTTCTGGATTTCTGCAAAAGTAGGAATGTGGTACTTCAGGTCGGGAGCAGAAACAGGCAGCTATTATCCCTATCTTATGCTGGCAGACGGGGGTAAAGAGGATAATGAAGTTTGTACGCTGTTATATGATAACCAGGGGGGGCTGTGGGCAGGAACATTTAATAAAGGCTTATATTATTCTCATCCGTCGCGATCCCGTTTTTTAAATATTGATAAAAAATTTTTTCAGCAAGGATCGGATGATCTGCGTATTTATAGTATCCTCTCCTCTGGTAACAAACTTTGGCTGGGCTGTTTTGACGGGTTATATGTAGCCGATTGGAAAAACCATGCGCTTTCCGGTAAATTCAAAATGGCAATGCCCGGGTCGGAGGTGCGTGCATTGTGTCGCTCCAAATCTGGTGTTATGTGGATTGGATTGTATAAAGGCCTATACTCCCTGGATAATAATGGCGCCCCACACCAGCACCTCGATATGCCTGTAATCTATATTTCTGAAACTGAAGAAGGAAAACTTTGGGTGTGTACGTCTAACCGCGGGCTTTATTTATATGATCCGGTGTCAAAAAAAAATACATTGGTATTTTCTGATGAAATACTTAACGGAATTAAGCAAATCATTCCCTGGAACGGGTATTGGGCCGGAATATCAGCAAGAGGGCTCTTTTTTATTGATAAAAAGAGCGGTGTACTGCATGTTCCATCAGACAGTACAAAAGAAGATAACAGGAATTATCCCCGTATAAAAGATTATTTCATTTGCCTGTTTACAGATGATGAAGGCCTATTATGGATGGGTTCCTTTGGGAGTTTATACGCATGGGATCCTCAAAAGAAAAAATTATACCAGCTGGGAACTAATGAGGGATTAGCCAATAAGAATATCAAAGCTATTATCCAGGGTAAGGACAAAACATTGTGGGCAACAACATCCAGGGGAATAAGCAATATAAAAAAAGTATTAACCGATACCGGTTATCATTTTATTGTACAGAATTATAACCGGTATGACGGCGTGATGGAGCATACATTTTTAGAACGTGCTATATACGCTAATGAGCAGGAAGAACTGTTTTTTGGAGGTGTTGACGGTCTGAACATATTAAATGAAAACATCCCTTTTAAAACAGACGAAACACTATCGCCGGTTTTGTTTGGCTTTAAATTGTTCGGACGGCCGGTTATAGAGGGAGCCTCTTATAACGGAAGAGTCATTTTAGAGAATGCAGTGGCAAACTCTGATAAGATCGTACTGAATTATAACCAGAATTTTTTCAGTATTAATTTTTCGGGGCTGAACTATATTAACCCGTTAAAGACCTATTTTAAATACAGGCTGGATGGAGTAGATGAAGATTGGCGTATTGAAAAGTCCTCTTCAGGTATTGGGGAGGCTACATATACCAGGCTTCCGCCAGGGAAATATGTATTTAAAGTTTTAGCAAGTGCAGACGGTGTTACCTGGTCTGAGCATCCCAGGCTATTGCAGTTAGTGATCAAACCTCCATTCTGGCTGACAATTTATGCCAAACTGCTCTATACCGTGTTATCGATTTTCGCCGGTTGGTTTTTATACAGGTATTTTAAAAAAAGGAGTGAGTTAAAGAGGCAAATACAGCAGAAAGAAGCTATTGAAAATGCAAAAGCAGCCTTTATCACGAATGTAAGCCATGAGCTTAGAACTCCTTTAACGCTAATTACCACACCGTTAAAATCGCTGATCTCACGCGTTCCGGATAGCAGCGTAAAACGGGATCTGCAGCGGATAAGCAATAATGCTGATTTATTGCTCGACAATATTAACCAGTTACTTGAATTCAAAAAAATAGAGGAAGCAGCGGAAGTGTTGCAGTTAAAATATGTAACCAGTCTTTCTTTCTTAAAAGAGCTATTTACAGTATATGAGTCATTAGGAAAAGAAAAAAACGTGCATTTTGACGCTGTGGTGCATGAAACTGACAAAGGAATATGGATAGATACTTCGAAAGTGGCCCGCTTGGTTACCAACCTGTTGTCGAATGCATTTAAATTTACACCGGCAGGAGGAAGCGTAACAGCCCAAGCAGCCCTTGACACCAAAACTGATATGCTGGTTGTTAAAGTTAAGGATAATGGTGTGGGAATACATAAGGAAGATCAGGACAGGATCTTCGACAGGTTCTATCAATCGGCTAATCAAATGGAGGGCAATACCGGCAGTGGAATAGGCCTGTATATGGTAAAGCAGTATGCTGAAATGCATGGGGGTATTGTTACGGTTTCCGGTAACCTGGGAGCAGGAAGCTCGTTTGAAGTTCGGTTACCTGTTGCAGAGAGGAAGTTGGAAAAGGATGAGCAAGAAGTGATCGACAAAGGTAAAAGAACCGTGCTGGTGGTAGAAGATCATGAAATCCTCCGGGAGTTTATAAAAGAGGAATTGGCCGGTATCTATAATGTTATTACTGCAGGTAATGGGGTCATAGGGCTCGAAATGGCATTACAGCACCATCCTGACCTGATTATTACAGATATGATGATGCCTGAAATGAGCGGTGAGGAATTAAGCAGGAAAATAAGAAATGATATTTCCATTTCGCATACCCCTATCATATTGCTGACAGCAAGGGCCTCTGATCAGGCACGCTTTGAAGGCTACGAATCGGGCGCAGACGCTTTCCTGGTAAAACCATTTGATGTAGAGCTGCTCCGTTTGCGCATCCGTAAACTGATGCAGATGGTGGATACCCGCCGTCGTTCTTTCGCTACTGAAACAAAAGTAAAAGTAGCGTCTATTACAACAAACCCATTGGATAAAGAGCTATTGGAACGGGCACTGCAGCATGTTCACGAAAACCTGGGTAATACTGATTATTCTGTAGAAAAATTTAGTGCAGATATGCTCATGGACCGAACAGGGCTTTACCGGAAACTAATGGCGCTTACCGGCCAATCTCCTACTTATTTCATCAAAACAATAAGGCTCAATAAGGCAGCAGAACTGCTGCAGGAAAGACGGCTTTCTATTTCAGAGATTGCTGAAGAAGTAGGTTTTAACAGTGTGTCTTATTTTTCCAGGTGTTTTCACGAAAAATTTGGAAGAACTCCCAGTCAATACATCGAATTATAAAAATATTTAATGTATTGGTGTGCTTATTTGGAAAAATGCCTTTTCAGGTATGCTATTCTTCGGCCATATCCAGTTACATGGGATCGTTACAGATCTCATAATTATTTTTAATTCTTCATTGGTTATCGGAAAGTAGTGCGAAATCACAAATTCCCAGGTTTGTCATTTAACAGAAATTTCTGCCGGTGGTAAAAAGCAATGATGGTTTACGCGGTAAAATTTTTTGACAAAATAAATATAAGGTGCTTTTAAAGGGAATATTATTGAACTACGGATTTAAAAAAATTAATACACTGATAATCATATGTTTATTTTTTCTTTCAACATTTGTGCTATGGATATTTCAACATACTTTACAATTGTTTCAACATATGTTACAGGCAATTGTTAACCGGCATTTTATCTTTGAACGCATAGCTGAGTGGTGTAAAAAATGTAAGTTTTTACAAATGAATACAAGTAAAAATTGAAAAGCCAGCTCCTGTGAGGGAGATTTTTTTGACCTGAAATTGTAACCGATTACTTTTTTGAACTATCAAAGCTTAATACTCTTCTAAGGCTGTTGAAGAATAAAATTGCTTGCAATACATGAATGTAGAATATTATTAACGATTGTAACCGATTTAGACGGTTTCATTACATATAAAGAATTTTTTAAACCAAAAATAGAGATATGCTTAGTCAGAAACGAATGCGAGGCTATAATGTAGCTCCTACATTTTTACTATTCTTCTTTTTGTCACATTATGCAGTGCCGCAGAACCATGCCACCGAAATCAGGAAGGTTTTAACCGGGCTTGTTTGTTCTACCTGAACATGGATTTTTCGTGCAAGAACCACAACTAAGACAAGTTTCAATTATAAAATAAGATATGAAAAAATATACTTCTAACTGGTTTAAAAAAGTCTCGGTTTTAAACTTCATTAATGTTTCCAGGAGACTGATACCAACGGTTTGTGTACTGTTTTTAGCGCTATCTGTACTGGCTCAAACTCCGGTAACTGTAACGGGAAGAATTATAAACGAAAAAAATGAACCCATAGTTGGGGCCAGCATCAACCAGGAGGGTACTAATGTTTATACTACTTCTGATAATAAGGGCGCTTTCCAAATTGATGTAAAAGATACAAAGGCCAACCTGCAGGTTACCTCCATTGGCTATGAAACTAAAAGTGTCCCAATTGCGGACACCTGGGTAAATATTGTTGTAAAACTTTCTCAGAGCACTCAAACTATGGAGGATGTTGTGATAGTAGGTTATGGAAAGCAAAAAAAAGAGAGCGTGGTTGGTGCTATCTCTCAGGTTACCGGTAAAGAGCTGGAGCGTGCCGGCGGTGTTAACAACCTCGGTATGGCGCTTACTGGTAATTTGCCGGGGTTGGTAACCAGTTCATCTTCGGGTATGCCCGGTGAAGAGTCGCCCCAGATAGTAATCCGCGGGCAAACCTCATGGAACAGTAGTGTTCCTTTAGTTTTGATTGATGGAATAGAACGCGAAATGAATGCGGTTGACATTTCTTCGGTAGAAAGCATCAGTATTTTAAAAGATGCCTCCGCTACAGCTGTATTTGGTGTAAAGGGTGCTAATGGGGTAATTTTAATTACCACAAAACAAGGAACGGCTGGAAAGCCCAATGTACGAATCAGGTCGAACATGACAGTAAAAACGCCTTCCAAGCTGCCGCAGAAATACGACTCCTATGACGCTTTTCTTTTAAGAAACGATGCTATCAGGCATCAGTTGCCCTATGCTGATTTATGGGGCGGGTACAGACCTATAGAATTAATTGAAAAATATAGAAACCCACTCACTGCAGAAGAGAGAGACAAATATCCCAATGTAAACTGGGCAGACGCATTATTAAAGAAAAGTGCTATGGCGTACAATACCAGTGCCAGCGTTTCAGGAGGTACCAATTTTGTTACTTATTTTGCCGGTGTTGATTTTGTAACCGAAGGCGATTTATTTAAAATAGTTTCTAATAACAGGGGTTATCAGCCGGTATTTGGTTACAACCGTATCAACGCCCGCAGTAACTTAGACTTTAATATTACCAAAACCACCAAGTTTACTACCCGTTTATTTGGTTCCAATGCAGCCACCAAACAACCCAGGGCTTATCTCGGAAATTCTGCTGAGTCTATGAGGCCTTGGCGCTCTATTTACCGTACGGCACCAGATGCCATGCAGCCAATATACTCCAACGGGATTTGGGGGTTTTATAGCCCGGCTAATTACGATGTGCCTAATACAGTGGCTGATATGGCAACGTCTGGTACAAGAAAAAATACGGTCAACCAGCTTACTACCGACTTTGTACTCCAGCAGGATTTGAAAATGCTTACCGAAGGGTTGAATTTGAGGGTTAGCTACTCAGTGGATAACACCTTTAAAGAGGTGAACAGGGGGGTTGAGGATGGTGCAGGCGCACAGCGTATTTGGTATAACCCGGATACAGAGGGTTTTGAACCGATTATCCAAACTATTGTCCAAAACTGGGATCTTCCTATCAATAAAGTTACCTGGTCACTCGATGCAGGTGATGTAGATCCTGCGGCTTCTTACAGGCGTATGAACTATGCGGCCCAGCTAAATTATGCCCGCAGGTTTGGCAAACACGACGTTACAGGTACCGGTGTATTTATGCGAGAAAGGCATGTTCTTGGCAGTAATTGGAATACTTTCAGGGAAGACTGGGTATTCCGCGCTACTTATGGATATGATAACCGTTATATGTTTGATGCCAACGGTGCTTACAATGGCTCCGAAAAATTCGGTCCCGGTTACCGTTTCGATTTCTTCCCTTCAGTAGCACTGGGCTGGAATATCAGCAATGAAAAATTCATGAAAAGTATAGGATTTATCAACAACCTGAAGCTAAGAGCCTCCTGGGGTTTGACCGGAGATGACCGTGCCGGAGAAAGATGGCTGTATCAAAGCATCGTTAATTATGGTGGCAACGCATTGATGGGTACGCCTCCTGCTAATACGCCCTATTCGTTCTTCTCGTATGGCAGGTTTGGTAATCCCGATATTTCCTGGGAGAATTCGCAAAAGAGAAACGTTGGTTTGGAATATAGTGTTTGGAACAAAAAAATATCTGGTAGTGTAGACTTTTTTAGTGACGACAGAACGGATATTATTAACAGCACGCCGCTGGTGCCCTCTTATTTTGGAGCCTCCCTGCCGCCACTGAATTTAGGTAGGGTAAAATCCAATGGATATGAGATTGAACTGAAGTTTAATCACAGTTTTGCAAATGGAATAAGGACTTGGGCTAATACTAACTACACCCATGCCGTAAACAAAACTATTGTCCGCAATGACCCCGAATTAACTCCATGGTACTTGAAGCTAGCCGGCTATGCTATTGGGCAGGTAAGGTCTTATTTAGATTATGGACAACTAGCAAGCTGGGATGATATTTACGGTAGTACGGCAAGAACCAGTCCCTCTACCCAAAACAAGCTGGCAGGAGATTATAATATTATAGACTTTAATGCCGATGGTATTATTGATGATAATGATGTGGTGCCTTACGGATATACCGGTACACCACAAAATACTTACAATGCTACCATAGGTGCAGAGTGGAAAGGAGTAAGCTTTTTTGTACAGTTTTACGGTGTAAACAATGTTACGCGGTATGTAGAGTTTCCGGCTTTCATTAAGTCTGCAAATCTGGTATTTGTGGAAGGTAGCTACTGGGACAAAAACACTGGGCAAGGAGTACCAATGCCGTATTGGGGAGGGCTCACCTATGCAACAGGTTGGAATGGCACACGCTATCAGTACGATGGTTCTTATATCCGCTTAAAAAATGCTGAAATAGGATACACTTTTAGTGGCGGTTTTGTAAACAGGATGGGTATGAAATCGTGTAAGCTGTTCTTAAACGGAAACAATTTACTCTTATGGACAAAGATGCCCGATGACAGGGAGTCGAACTTTGCCACTGGTGGAGGTTCCAGCGATGGAGCTTATCCAACCATGAAGCGCTTCAATCTGGGCATAGATATAAATTTTTAAAAGTATTAGAATATGAAAATAGCATTTAGAAAAATAATACTGTCATTTTTGGTGGTTTCGGGGCTGACAATCGGGTTAAGTTCCTGCGAAAAATACCTTGATCGACCGGGGCCGGCGGTAATACCCGAATCGGAAATGTTTAAGAACTTCAGGAATTTTCAGGGCTACGTGGAAGAGTTGTATAACTGTATTCCCAATATGTCGAGCCACGATTACCACAACAGCTGGAATTATGGAGAGGACGAATACTGGCAATACGATATTACCTACCCGTTTGCTTATAAAGTAGACCAGGGCGATTACTGGGCCTGGACTTATGAGGGAACCGGATGGTTTTTACCCGACAGAGCCGGGGCTGAAAGCCAAAACCGTAACGATAAGAAAAAACTGTGGGGTCATTCCTGGTATGCTATCCGTAAAATAAATTCCGGATTAGCCAACCTGGGTCAAATAAATGGTGCTACTGACGAAGAGAAAAATGTACTTGAAGGACAGCTTTATTTTTTCAGAGGTTGGTTTCACTTTATGCTGATGCAGTACTGGGGTGGTTTGCCATATATCTCTACCAAGCTGCCGTTAGAGGCGCCAAGGTTAGCAAGGTTAAGCTATCAGGCCACGGCAGATAGTGCCGCAAAAGATTTTGAAAGAGCTGCAGCGCTACTGCCTGTAAACTGGGATGAAACTACGGTGGGTAAAGTTACACTGGGCAATAACAATATCCGTATAAACAAAGTAATGGCGCTGGCTTATTTAGGTAAAAACCTGCTTTGGGCCGGCAGCCCGTTAATGAACAGGGAGTCTACCGGCTCTGCCACCTATAATGCCGCCTATTGTAAACGAGCTGCCGATGCTTTTGCGCAGGCGCTGCTAATTATAGAGTCTACCGGACGGTACAAGCTGGCCGATTTTTCTAAATACAGAGAAATATTTTATACATGGAAGCAAAACCGCAAGGTTCCTGGTTTGGAGGAAGCCATTTTTTACGAGAATCTTACTGCCAATAATGAGGGTTCGTTCCGCTGGAATCAGGTAAACGATTACAGACCCTACACTATTAATAATTCGGGTGTAAAAGTGTATCCGGTAGCTAATTATGTAGATTATTATGGCATGGCTAATGGTATGCCTATTAAAGACCCCACAGTTGCCGATCCCGAATCAGGCTACGATCCCCGGTTTCCATGGAAAGACAGGGATCCCCGTTTTTACAACGATATTATTTATGATGGTGTGCAGTGTGTAAAAAATGCCAGCTCTGTAGGTAATAATTTAAAACGCCAGTATGCCAGCCTGTATACCGGTGGTTATTACAGAACAGACAGTAAGCCCAAAGAGGCAATAACCGGCTTTTTAAATAAGAAATTTACGGATCAGTACATGAACGAATATGACGGCTACAAAGATGATAACTCCTTGGTATTAAGTTTTATGCGCCTGGCAGATGTGTACCTGATGTATGCCGAAGCTACAGCCAATGGTTATGGTAGTCCGCAAAGCACTGCAGCCGGCTATAATCTTTCTGCTGTGGATGCCGTAAATAAAATACGTAAGAGAGCCGGAGTGGGAGATGTAGCAGCTAAATTCTTAGGTGCTACTGTCGATTTTATGAGCGAATTAAGACGTGAGAGAGCCGTAGAGCTATCTTTTGAAGGACACAGGTTTGTAGACCTCAGGCGTTGGCTACTGCTTACCGAACGCCCTTACACCTACAAAAAAGCGGTAGAGTTTGACCGGGTAACCCCCGAAGCACAGATCTATGCCAACCCTAAAAATGCAGAGGTGAGGAATTACCGGGAAACGGTGCTTATAGAACGACAATTGCAGGACAGGCATTATTGGTTTCCTTTTATGAGAGAAGATGTAAACCAGTATTCAGAATTAAAACAAAACCCAGGTTGGTAATTAAAAAAACGAATGATGAAAAATTACATAAAAGCTTATTGTCTTTTTTTCACAGCATGGTTGGCGGGTGTGTCGGCTGCACAGGCACAGGATCTGGAAGTACTGGATAGTGCTCAGTTACAGCAGGACGACAGCCTGGTAAATGTGGCTTTCGGAAAAGTAGCCCGGAAAGATTTATTGGGCGCTGTTTCTTCTGTAAACATTTCTAAGCTGTTGGAAAAGAGCTATGGAACGTATAGTTTGGATAACCTGCAAAGTTTTGTGGGCGGATATACCGGCAATATATGGGGGCAGGGAGCCCTGATCATGGTAGACGGTGTTCCCCGCCGCGCAACAGATGTACGGATGGTGGAAGTAGAGTCGGTGACTGTATTGAAAGGAGCAAATGCTGTAGCACTATATGGTAGTACTGCCGCCAAAGGAGTAGTATTGATTACTACCAAGCGCGGAGATTTCCGTCCATTAACGATTGATGTACGTGCCAATACAGGAATTAACGTACCTAAAAGATATGCCGAATATCTTAATGCAGCAGAATATATGACTTTGTACAACGAAGCATCACGAAACGACGGGGTTACAGAAATATATTCCCCGGAACTGATTTACAATACTGCTTCAGGCAAAAATCCCTACCGGTACCCGGATATGAATTTTTATTCTGCCGATTATCTGAAAAAAGCATTTTCAAGATCAGATCTGACGACCGAAATTCATGGCGGCAACGAGAATACACGCTATTACACTAATATAGGTCTTTCTCATAACAGTAGTATTTTAAAATATGGCGATGCTAAAAACAATAATGATATTGTGCTGAACATAAGAGGTAATGTGGATATGAAACTCACCAAATGGCTAACCGCATATACCAACACAGTGGCTGGCCTGAGCAATAACTATACCGCGCGCGGCGATTTTTGGGGAAATGCAGCTTCTATGTGGCCCAACAGGATGGCTGCCCTGATTCCTATCGACCGGCTGGATCCTGCTAACCCCAACTTGCAGGCAATAGTGGGTAACAGCAAACACATTATTGATGGCAAATACCTTTTGGGCGGTATTTCTACAAATACTACCAATGCGATGAGCGATATGCTTAGGGCCGGTTATATTAAATACAGGAATCGAACCTTTATGTTTGATGTGGGCGCCAGGGCAGATTTAGGTTCTATATTGAAAGGGTTGAGTTTTCAGACCAGCTTCAATATGGATTATACTTATTTGTATAACGAGGCTTACAAACTCGACTACGCTACGTTTGCTCCTACATGGTCCGATATTGATGGCCAGCCGGCTATCATAACAGGTCTTACGCAATTTGGCGTGGACGGTAATCAGAACAGTGAGTACATTGGTGAAAACACCTACACTTCCACTATGTCTGCGAGGGGACAGTTCGATTATCAGCGGTCTTTTACAGGCGGTCACAACGTTACGGGCAAGCTGCTTGCCTGGGGCTATCAGGCTCGTGTAGCAAGGGATGAAGGGCACAATGGCAGTATCTATCACCCTACCAGAAATACAAACCTTGGCTTTCAGGGAGCTTATAATTTCAGACAGAGATATTATTTTGATTTTTCTGCCGCAGCTGTACATTCTGCCAAGCTGGCCCCCGGACATAGAAATGCCATTTCCCCAACTGCTACTTTGGGATGGCGTGTAAGTGAAGAAGATTTTTTCAAAAACAATGTGGTAAATAACCTGAAAATTTTTGCTTCTTATGGTTCTTTGAAACAGGATATAGATATACAGGATTATTACCTGTATCAGGGGTACTTCGACCCTAAGGGGTGGTATGGTGATTGGCCCGTGGGAGCGGGTACCTGGCGTACCATTATAAGCCGGGGTAGTAACTACGACCTCACTTATATCCACCGAAACGAGTTCAGGGCGGGGTTTGAAGCTTCTTTATTCAATAGCTTGGTCAACCTGGAAGCGAATTACTTCCTGCAAAATACCAACGGGTTACTTAGCCAAACGTCTTCTTTATATCCTTCTTATTTTTCCGGGGGAAATAGTTTCTCGCTGCTTCCTTGGGTCAATTACAATAATGAGCAACGCAAAGGAGTGGATTTTACGGTGAACCTGAACAAACAACTTGGGGAAGTGAAGGCTGCTTTAGGACTTGCAGGTATGTTTTTTAATTCGAAAGTGCTGAAAAGGGACGAGGTTCAGAACAACGACTACCTGTACCGCACGGGGAGGCCGCTGGATGCGTATTATGCCCTGATAGCCGAAGGTATTTTCCAGAATCAGGAAGAAATAGATAACCACGCCAGACAAACTTTCAGCGCTTATAAACCGGGTGATATTAAATATAAAGATGTGAACGGCGACGGTATTGTGGATAACAACGATCAGGTTCAATTGGGTAAAAACGGTTGGGCGGTTGCTCCTTTTACCTATGGTGTAAACCTTAGCCTGAACTGGAAAAGACTTACCTTATTTGCCCTGGGATCTGGTAATACGGGAGCTATCGGCTTTAAGAGTGGCAGTTATTTCTGGGTAAACGGTGCTACCAAGTATTCGGATGTTGTATTAGACCGTACTCAAATCCAAAAAAATACTCAAGGTACCTGGGAAGTGGTTAAGGAGGGCTCTTATCCCGCACTTACCGCAACCGGCAACAGTAATAACTTCCGAAATTCCACTTATTGGATGTACAAGACGAATATCTTCAATTTGAGCCGGGTACAACTTACTTACGACTTTAACGATAAACTGTTTAGCAGCTCCTCTATCCTGCATGGTTTAAAAGTATATGTGCAGGGAGATAATTTGCTGGTATTGTCTAAAGAACGCAAGATGATGGAGACCAGTTACGGATCAGCTCCACAATACAGGTTTTATAACTTAGGTATTAAGGCTACTTTTTAAACGAATTAATAAAATTATTGATATTATGAAATTCCGGAAATTAATAACCGCTTTTTTCGCTTTTTCGGCTTTGGCAGGTTGTGAAAAGTTGCTGGACCCCGATGCCGCAAATCTTCCCCAAATTGATGCAATGTATCAGGATATTGATTATGCACGTGGATTGGTTTTAAGTGCTTATGTGGCTATTCCCAGTTACTACGATAATAGCGAATACGCAACCGACGATGCCGTTACTAACGATAAAAATAATGCTTTTTTGCAGTTGGCAACAGGCTCCTGGACATCCGCTAACAATCCGTTCAACGTTTGGAACTCAGCCTATAGTTCCATAGAGTATCTGAACCTCTTTTTGCAGAATTCCAATAAGGTGGTTTGGAATGTACAAAGCCCGGTTCGCTCTGAATTTTATAATATGAAATTCAGGGGAGAGGCTTTTGGGCTGCGCGCCATGTATATGTACTACCTGTTAAGGAATCATAGCGGTTATACTCCCGACGGGAAGCTGGCAGGAGTACCTATACTGACAGAGTTTGTGAGTGCCAGCTCCAACTTCAACGTACCCCGTGCCAGTTTTGAAGAGTGTGTAAATATGATATACAGAGACTTGGATAGTGCCGAAGCTTATTTGCCTGTGGAATATGGAGATATAGCATCAGAAAGCAGCATCCCTGCTCGTTTTCATACCATACTCAACAAATTGCCAGAGGGGCAACGTAAGGAGGCTTATAATTTTGTAATGGGGAACGATAAAAGATCTTTATTCAATGGCTTAATAGCCAAATCGTTCAGGGCCAGGGTAGCGCTTCTGGCCGCCAGCCCGCGCTTTTTGGATGGTGCCAGTAATAGCTGGAACATCGCAGCAGATGCTGCAGCTGCAATTATAGATCATAAAGGCGGTGCCAGCGCCTTACCTGCAACCGGAGGTACTTATTATACCAACGATTCAGAATTGAGCAGTCTGTCCAATGGCCTTCTTCCTCCTGAATATATATGGAGCAAAAACCTGCAAACGAACACCAGCGATCAGGAAGCAACCTATTTCCCTCCATCTCTGTTTGGCTCGGGCAGGATGAATCCCACGCAAAATTTAGTAGATGCTTTCCCCATGCTTAATGGTTACCCTATTGCCAATGCCAATAGCGGTTATAATGCCGGCAACCCTTATGCAAACAGGGATCCTCGCTTAGCCAGGTATATCATATACGATGGAAGTGCAGTAGGTATAAATAATACAGTAGTTCGCACCGGAAGCAGCTCTACTACCGATGACGGTTTATTGCATAGAGAAACTTCCACACGTACCGGCTACTACATGAAAAAAAGATTGCGCATGGACGTAAATCCAAATCCAGCAGCTACCGTAAATAAAAATCACCTGGAACCCCGTATACGCTATACCGAAATGTACCTCAATTATGCTGAAGCCGCTAATGAGGCATGGGGCCCTACCGGAACCGGAAGCCATGCTTATTCTGCATATGATGTTATAAAAGCTATCAGAACCCGTGCTGGTGTAGGTACTACCAATGGAGATGCTTACCTGGAAGAGTGTAAGAGCGATAAGGTAAAAATGCGCGAGTTAATTCGTAACGAACGCCGCCTGGAACTGAGTTTTGAAAGTTTTCGTTTCTGGGATTTGCGCCGCTGGAAGCTGAACATTAATGAAACAGCACGTGGAATGGATGTGAATGGTGCGACCTTCACTCCTTTGAATGATGTGGAAAAAAGAACCTATCAGGATTATATGTATTATGGTCCGATCCCGCTTTCAGAAGTATTAAAGTTTAGTAATCTCACACAAAATAAAGGCTGGTAGCAGTTTTATACAAAGCTTAAAAAAACAGAACATGAAAACAAAAAGAACATATCTGTACATGATTGCAGCCATGGGTGTTTGGCTAACGGCATGTAATAAAAATGCCGACACTAACTGGTCTGATTATAATCATACCGCTGTATATTTTGCGTACCCAACAGTAGGACGCACACTCACGCTTGGCAAAGAGGAATTTATAGATAACACCCTGGATAACCAGCATAAGATTGAAATTAAAGCGACCTTAGGAGGTACACGCGATAATAAAACAAATGTATCTATCGGCTATGTGGTGGATGAATCGCTTTTAGCGAACAAATATTTTAATGATGCTTACGGCGGTGCCAAAATGACCCTCCTGCCATCCACACACTATACTTTTCTTTCCGATAAAATGACGATTCCAAAAGGAAGTATTTTAAACGGGGTACAGGTACAATTTACAGATGCTTTTTTTGCAGATCCTAATGCTTTAAGAAGCTACTATGTAATTCCGTTAAGGATGAACTCCGTTCAAAATGCAGATTCGATACTGGCCGGTAAAGAGTATGTACTGTATGGTGTCAAGTATGTAAATAAATGGCATGGTAAATACCTGCGCCGGGGAAAGGATAATATTACATTTGCCGATGCTACTACTGCTGCTGTGGTGCGCCGTGCACAGTATAGAAAAGATGATGAGTTGAATAAATTATCTACGGCATCACTTCAGGCAAATAATTTTTCAATAATTTATAAGGATAAGGCAGGAGTGAATGTGCCTTGCACTTTGCGTCTCACTTTCGATGCTTCGGGTACATGCTCCATTAGTTCGGTTACATCAGGGATCACTGCAAGCGGTACTGGTTCTTTTGTGGAAAACGGAGAAACTATGGATGGTAAAAAAACAGATGTGCTGTACCTGAATTATCAGATATCGGCAACAGGCAAACTTAGTTCAACTACGATGGACACGCTGCTGATCAGAGATCGTGCTGTATTGGCTGAATTTCAACCCGCAGTCACAAAATAAAATATTACAGTAATGAAAACATTTAATAAAAATATATATTTGGGCGCTGGCCTGTTTCTGGTTGTTTCGCTTATGGCGGCGGGTGGCTGTGCCAAATTTCCGGCACGGGAGTTTGAAGTGGATAAGCCGGAAAGCATGATAGTACAGGAAGAGTTAGATGCTTTGCCTACTTTAAAGTCTTTAATTAATAAATCGGCTAACCCTGGTTTCAAGCTGGGTATATTAACACCGCTTACTGATTATATAAACTATGGTTCAATAGTAGATGTTGCCAGTCGCAACTTTGATGAACTGGTGCTGGAAACAGAAATGAAGCATGGTACGGTAGTGCAGGCTGATGGCAAATTGAATCTTTCAAGTGTACAGGCGTTTATGAAATACGCTGCGGGAAAAAATATGGGAGTGTATGGTCAGCCGCTTACTACTCACTCCCTTCAGAATGCCACGTATCTTAATAACCTGATTAAGGGGGCCAGCGGGGTTACCAGAATTGATTTTGAAGAGGATGCTGTTGGTAAGGTATATCCGATGTCGGGAAACAGTACTTCAACAGTTGAGTTGGATCCTAAAGGAAGCGGTAGTAAAGTGCTACATATAGGTAATTCAACCACTCCGGCCAGCCAGTCTTTCCCAAAAATTCCGGTTACCCTTCCTGCCGGAATCAAATTGGGAAATTGTTCGCAGGTGGTGTTGGATATTTTAGCACAGGGATGCTGCGGCTTGTATGGTAGTGGTATGAGGATGGCTGTTAATGACAGGGCTGTAACTGTTTATGGGTCTCCTTCCAGCTTTGGCGCGCCCGATAATTCGTGGTTAGCCGGCGGTAAAATAATATTGCCCGTGGCAAACATGAACCTGACCCCGGCTGAAAAAGAACTGACCAGTTTTACCCTTGTTGTGGGCTCTGGTACCGGCTCTGGTAATTATTATATTGATAACATTATTATTTCGTGGAACGCGGAAAAAGCTGCTGAAGAAAAGAATACTATTATTTCTGCAGAGCTGAACCGTTTTATTTCCGGTGTAATAGATACCTGCAAATCGGTTGTAAAATCATGGGAAGTGGTTAAAGATCCAATGGATGATATTAATCCTACTCAGTTGAAAACAGGTATTGGTAAAAGCATCGCCGCCACCGATTTCTACTGGCAGGATTATATGGGTTATAATTATGCGGTAAAAGCTTTTCAATATGCAAAGCAGCATGTGAATACCGGTGATAAACTTTTTATAAGTGATTATGGGTTGGAAAGCAATCTGGCCAAATGCCGGGGCCTGGTTGGGTATGTACAAAATATTGAAAGCCAGGGTGCCGCTGTGGATGGTATTTCTACTCAAATGCACATAAGTATTTCAACAGACAAAGCCAGTATTGCGGAGCATTTTAGCATATTAGCTGCAACCCAGAAATTAATAAGGATTTCTGAGTTGTATGTTAGCCTGGATGGTGTTACTACTTCGGCAGCCACAAAGGCGCAACTACAGGCTCAGGCTGAAATGTATAAATATGTAGTTGAAAAATACTTTGAATTGATACCAGCTGCCCAGCGTTATGGCATCACATTTTGGAGTCCGCAGGATAGGGCATCCGGAGCCGCATGGCTGGCCAACCAACCGCTTGGACTTTGGAATGTACGGTGGATTAGAAAAATGAGCTATCAGGCCGTGGTTGAAGCGCTTACTGCAAAAGCAAAATAGCAGCTCGGGTATTAGAAGATACATTTATTGATATCAACTAAACTTCTTATTCTTCAAACCCTCGGCACTATAAGAATTAGTGCTGAGGATTTTTGCAACCGAAAAAATTGAAAATAATAGTCCAAACAATTACCTGCACATTGTCTTTCACTTTGTTATTGGTACGCGCGGGGCAGGGTTTATTGAGGTGGAATAATGCAGATAAGTAAAGTGCATATATAAATATAATTTTTTTATGATGATTACCAGGTTTTTTCCCTTTTTTTCTTTGCTGCTTTGCAGCTTTTTGTTAAATGCACAGGATATTTCAGTATATAGTCCTGATAAGCAATTAAAGTTAGTAGTGTCAGAAAATGGCGGCAGGCCGGTATACAAAGTAACCTATAAAGGCAAAACCATGCTGCTGAATTCACCTTTGGGATTAACTACCAACGAGGGTAGCTTCACAGAAGGAATGAAGCTGGTAAACAGCAAAGACGGCTCAGTTGATAAAAAATATACGCAGCAAAAAATCAAAAATGCCAACAACCATTATATAGCCAACACGCTAACCTGCACTTTTCAAAATTCACAGCAAAAAAAGATAAACATCTTGTTCCAGGTAAGTAATAATGATATAGCATTTCGTTATGAACTGCCTGTATGGGGTGAACGTCAAAGCTGTGTAGTGGAAAAAGAAGCTACAGGATTTAAATTTCCTGCGCATACCACTACCTTTCTTTCGGGTATGATGACTTCTATGACAGGTTTTGCACGCACTGCTCCCAGCTACGAAAGTGGTTACGAAGCGGATGCGCCGTTGGGCAAAGGTACGCACAATAAAGAAGGATATGTGTTTCCTGGTTTATTTCATGTAGGCGACGATGGTTGGGTGCTGGTTTCTGAAACAGGGGTAACAAGCCAGTACTGCGCTTCTCATTTAGGCGACCCTTCGGCGGATGGATTATATACCATAGCATTTCCGGGTGCGGCACAAAATAACGGATTTGGAAGTACGGGCGCGGCCATCAGCCTTCCTGGCGTCACACCCTGGCGTACTATTACCGTTGGCGAAACATTAAAACCGGTTGTTGAAACCACAATTCCTTTTGATGTAGTAGAACCTTTATATGAGCCTTCGCAGGCGTATAAGTTTGGCCGCTCTACCTGGAGCTGGATTGTGTGGCAGGATAACAGCATGAACTACAATGACCAGGTAAAATACATAGACCTGGCAGCTGCTATGGGTTATGAGTATATTTTGATAGATGCGCTTTGGGATACGAACATAGGCAAAGAGAAAATGACAGAGCTGATACAGTATGCACATTCCAAAAAGGTAGACGTTTTCCTGTGGTATAATTCCAATGGTGCTTTTAACGATGCGCCGCAAGGGCCTAAAAATAAAATGAATACCGCTATCGAGCGTAAAAAGGAAATGAAATGGCTGCGGGAAGCAGGTGTAAAAGGACTAAAGGTTGATTTCTTTGGAGGTGACAAGCAGGAAACCATGCGACTTTACGAAGATATTCTTTCTGATGCGAACGACTTTGGTTTGATGATCGTTTTTCATGGTTGTACTTTGCCAAGAGGCTGGGAAAGGATGTATCCCAATTTTGTGGGGGCCGAAGCGGTTGTTGCATCAGAGATGCTCATTTTTTCGCAGGGTGTTCGCGATGCAGAAGCATTTAATGCCACGCTGCACCCCTTCATACGTAATACAGTGGCCAGTATGGAATTTGGCGGGGTTTTTCTGAATAAATACCTTGTAAAGTCTAACGAAGGGCGAAACAAACGCCTTACTACAGACGGCTTTCAGTTAGCCACGTCCATACTGTTCCAGAATGTTGTGCAAATGTTTGCACTTACTCCTAATAACCTGACTGATGCTCCTGCTTTTGCAATTGATTTTATGAAACAGGTGCCCACTACCTGGGAGGAAACACAATATATAGATGGCTATCCCGGTAAGTATGCAGTTATCGCCCGAAAGAATGGAGATCAATGGTTTGTGGCTGGTGTGAATGCCGAAAAGGAAGCAAAAGTTGTCAAATTAAAATTGCCCATGCTGGCTGGTAAAAAAGTATCAATTTATAACGATAATAAAAACGGACAAACCTTTAAGGTTGATGTCGGGGTAAAAAAGAACGGAGAATTACAGCTCACCATACAACCTCGTGGAGGTTTTGTAATAAAATAAGACGAAATAAGTGCCTTATAATAAGTGGCAGCTGCATTCAATAATTTATTAAAAGGCAATAGCCAAACGATTAATAAAGTACATAAAATCATCATATGATTACACAGATTAAAATAATGTTTTTAACCATATATATAGCGCTGGCGTTTTTAGCGATGGGGTGTAGCAAAAATGATAACCCCGGTCAGTCTGGCGGAGAAACCTATGCTAAATTTTCAAACACTACTGCAATCGCACGTGCCGATCAGGATAGCATATCAGTGGGAGTAAGATGGTCGCAAACCCTGTGGCAGCTTTCTACTGCTGCTGATGGTTTTGTTACCGGTTTTTCAGTTAGTACAGGTGGGCAGAAAGAGCAGAAAGCAATATCGGGTAGTGTATACGTGCGGTTAAAAGCCAATCTTACCGAACAACCGCGCAGCCAGGAAATCGTTATTAAAGATCTTGCTACAGGGAAAGAAGAAAAAATGACGATTAGCCAATCAGCACTTTCTGCCAGCGATAAATACACTTTAAATCCGGATACCAAATACCAGAAAGTTACCGGCTTTGGTGGTATGATCAATGCTTCCTGGACGGGCAACACCCAGTTATCTGTTCAGGATATAGAAAAATTATACGGTGCTGATGGATTGGGGCTCAATATAGGCAGGTTAATGCTCTATCCCAATTCGTCCGGTTGGAGCCGCGAAGTAGCCGTTGCTAAAAGGGCGCAGGAGCTTGGGGCGATCCTGTTTGCCTCTCCATGGACTCCTCCAACGAACCTTAAATCAGTTAATACAAATGGCAATACAAATGGTGAGTACCTCTTGCCTGCAAATTATGCCGCCTTTGCTGCACATATGAAATCTTACGTAGATTATTATAAAAGCCAGGGTGTGAATATTTATGCTGTATCTGTTCAAAACGAGCCCGATTATAAAGTGAGTTATGATGGTTGCTCTTACACCCCGCAGCAAATGCTCGACTTTGTAAAGCAGGAGGGAAAAAATGTAGGGGCAAAGCTGATTGCCGGTGAAACTGTACAATTCAATAAATCTTACACCGATGCACTTTTAAATGATGCCACTGCGGTAAACAATTTTGATATAGTAGCTACACACCTGTATGGCTTTAACTTCAGAACAACCGTAGCTGATTATCCTTTGGCAAGGCAGCATAATAAAGAGGTTTGGATGACGGAACATTTATTTAATGAAACCAGCAGCGGGTACGACTGGTTATGGCTCCCTTCGTTAAAAACAACGCTGGCCGAGGAGATCCACGATTGTATGATCAATAATTTCAACGCTTATATTTATTGGTACCTCAAGCGCTACTATGGCTTTATGGGGGAAGACAGGGATGCTGCTAACCCCGCCGATTATTATACAGTAGCTAACGGAGCAATTACCAAGCGCGGCTATATTATTTCGCATTATGCAAAATATGCCACCGGCAGAACCCGTATTGCTATTACTGCCCCGTCTGCAAGTTCAGTGCTGGCAACAGCTTACGCCGGAACGAATGATTATACTATTGTACTGACCAATAGAAGCGAGAGCGCTGTAATTGTTGACCTCGCATCTCCTAAAAATATTTCAAAAGCTTCGGCAGTAGAAACCAATGCTGTAAATAATATGACCAGCAAAGACTACTATATTAGTAATGATAGGCGGTCCCTAAAATTACGTATGTCTCCTAACAGTATGGTATCTGTTAAGTTAGAACTGTAATAGTTGTAGCAATGATATGTTGTTTTTAACCGGATAGTGTTTGATATGATAAAAATTTTTTTAACCCGGTGGTCTGCTGTTACAGTTTTTTATCAGCCTGTGCACAAAGCTTTGTAGCTGAAAAGAACACCGGGAAGGTTTTTCCGATCGTTATCAATACAGCAACAGCTTCTATGTATGTAGATGCGGCGAAGAAGTGTTGTATTTAAAGTGACCGGGTTGTTGCAGCGTGATATTGAAATTGTAGCCGGTAAAAAAACTGCGATGATTACGAACCTTAATGCGATTGTCATTGGCACGGTGGACTGGTCTCCAGGTTTTACGACGTTGGCTAAAAAAACGTTGACGCCGGAAAGGGCAGTGGGTACTGCCGTGCAGATGTTACTGTAGAATAATCCTTATTAGTTACTCAAAATTGCACCGAAAATAACCAGTTATTCATTCGCATGATCTGCCTTAAAAGCGCAGATGAATAATAGTGCAATCCAGCGTGATATTGAATCTGTTGCGCTGGATTATGGCTATAATAATTTGTGCCATTTTCCTGGGATTTTTAAGCGAGACCGTGGCCTGCGCTGCAGGAATGACACGTAGTAAATCATTAAGCTCACTTCCATTCTAACCGGTGGATAACCGGTGGAGATCATACTTAGCATAGCAGAATTGCAGCTGGGCCGTTATAAACAACCTGTTGATTGCAATTTGTAAAATATGCCGGAACCGCGTCTGGCCGGTAATATATTTTTAATGGAATCAGATAATACTGATGTATCGCTACGGTATATTGTCAAAATAACAATTATCGTTTAGATTTGTAGAATTGATTCATAAATATCGCTTTTGACAAAATGCTATATTCAGAAACTGTTGTCTACCTGACCGGACGTTTGTTGTTAACATTTCTTTATCATTCCTTATCTTGTAGAATGAAATGGGGATTATTGCGGGCATGTTTTGTATTTTATTTTATTTTATCAGCTGTATTTCAATTACTTTCTGCAGAAGTTAAAATATACAATGTTTCAGAAACGCATGGCCTTAATTTGCGGGAAGCGGCATCTGTATGCTCGGATGACGAAGGATTTATATGGGCTTCTTCTAAAACCGGGATTGTCAGGTTAAAACACAATAGTTATGATATTTACAGGCTTCCGTTAGAGAGCCCCAATATTATTTGGACCAAATTGGTATTTGATGATAGCCGGCTCTATGCCTATACGAATAACGGTCAGATTTTTAAGTATAATACTATTATGAACCGGTTTGATCTTTTAGTAAATATTCCTAAAACGATCAACCAGGACTTTTATGGTATCACGAATGTTTTGGTTGGAAAAAACAATAGTTTGTGGATTGCTACGTTTACAGGTCTGTTCAGGTATAATGGAAAACTTAGTAAAGTGTATCCGGAAGCAGCCAGTGTTTTCAACATCACCTATAAAAACAGCAATGAGCTTATTTTTGTTACGCCCCGTATACTGGGAACACTAGATATCCGGTCTCATAAAGTAAACGTTCTCCATCATTTCCCCGCTTCTTTTCAGGTAGAAGCTTCTAAGCTTTTTTTTGATCCGTCATCGAATAAGTTATGGATGGGTACCTTTTCCAGCGGGTTATATTTCTACAATTTTTCGGCAAGATCTTTCTATAGCATACCTGTTCCTTCATTTCCTAAACAGCCCATATTGGCCATAACGCCCAACACTGACTCTACGTGTTTGGTTGGCATTGACGGAGGCGGTGTATGGGAATTATCAAAAAATGGCGATAAGGTATTAAGTGTTCTCAAAGAAGATATCGATAACCCGAATTCGCTGCAGGGAAACGGAGTGTATGATATATACAAAGATGCGGAAAACCGGGTATGGATATGCACATTTACAGGCGGTCTTTCCTATTATGATGTGCAAAACCGGGGGATAGAGCAGATCCGGCACCAGGCAGGAAATAAAAATTCTTTGGTTAATAACAGTATAAACAGGGTTTTAGAAGATAAAAATGGTAAATTATGGTTTGCTACTAACAACGGCCTTAGTTCATGGGAACCTCAAACAAACCGTTGGAAAACTTATCTTCAAAACAATGAAACAGGACGCGCTGTTGCTTTTCTTTCTTTATGCGAAGACAATAACGGGCATATTTGGGCAGGTACCTACTCCTCGGGGGTTTATGTAATTGATGCCGCTTCCGGCAGAGAGCTTAATCATTATTTTAAAAAAAGTAACAGTGATGCTCCTGCCAATAATTTTGTTTTTGATATTTTTAAAGATAGTGAAGGTGATATTTGGATAGGCGGGCTTGGAGAGATATTTTGTTATGTTGAGAAAGAGCAGAAGTTTCGTACATATTCGTACCAGGCCATGTTTGCTTTTGCACAAATAAATGCTAATGAATTGCTGCTCGCAACATCTGATGCTTTAGTAATTCTTAATAAGAAAACAGGCACCAACCAAAAGCACCTGGAAGGGCATTTATTCCAGGATATTGTTGTAAAAGGCGATAAGATATACTTAATGACCATTGGTGATGGTCTTTTGAGCTATAACCTAAAAAGCAAAAAGACAGATCAGTTTACGGTTGCGAATGGCCTGCCATCTGACTACATAAACAGCGGATGTTTATCAGAGGGTTATATTTGGCTGGGCACAGAAAACGGGATCTGTAAATTTAATCCTGCGAATAAATCGGTTACTACACTTTCCGGTATACCTGCGCTGTCAAATATTGCTTTTAACAGGAAAGCAATAACGGTTCTTAAAGACGGTAATATTGTTTTCGGATCCAATAAAGGTGCTTTTATATTTAGTCCTGATAGCATTTTTCCTGTAAAATCCAAAGCCAGGATTTTTGTAAATGATATTACAGTATCAGGAATTTCGATCAGGAATTTTAAAGACAGCTTTTTGAAAGTGCCCATTCAGGATATCCGGAACATAAAGTTGAATTTTGATCAGAACAATTTTACTGTAGATCTGATTCCTTTAGGCAGTGCCATATCGGGGTCGAAATTTAGCTGGAAACTGGAAGGGTTTGACAAAGACTGGAGCCAACCTACCGGCAATAATTTATTAACATACACAAATCTTCCATCGGGTTTTTTTGAATTAAAACTACGCTTATATAATAGTTCGTTGTCTGAAATTATAGCAGAGCACAGTATTCTTTTTACTATTACGCCCCCTTTCTGGAGAACCTGGTGGTTCTTGTTGCTGGTAGTTTTGTGTGTTCTTTCTGGTATTTATTTTAGTTTGAGTACTTATATAAACCGGTTAAAACATCAACATGCAGAGGATAAATTGAAATTTTTTACCAACACAGCACATGATATCAGGAACTCATTGACTTTGGTAAAAGGTCCGATTGATGAGCTGAGCAGGGAAAATGAACTTTCTTCCAATGGGATTGAATATTTAAGCATGGCTAAAGAGCAGGTGAACAGGCTTTCAATGGTTGCAACTCAACTTCTTGATTTTCAAAAGGTTGATATAGGCAGAGAAGTAATTGCCTTAAAAATGACAGATATTGTGAAACTGATCTCGCAGCGTGTTTACATGTTTCAATCATTGGCAGACGCTAAAAGCAATAAGATTATTTTCAAAAATAACATAGCGGAATATTGTACCGCGGTGGATGAGAGCATGATAGAGAAAGTGATAGACAATCTGCTCTCCAATGCGATAAAATATTCAACAAATAATACTTCTATAGACGTTATTTTTAATGCAACGTCCCAACAATGGAGCCTGAGCGTTTCAGATGTAGGCATTGGTATTAATAAGCTTGCTCAAAAAAAATTGTTCAAAGAGTTTTACCGGAGCGAGAATGCTATTAATTCCCGGATCGTGGGTTCAGGTATTGGCTTGTTGTTAGCTAAAAGCTATGTTGGCATGCACGACGGCAAAATCTCTTTTGTAAGTGAAGAAGGAGCGGGTTCCACATTCACAATAGAAATTCCTTTCAAGACAGTTGGTAATGTTTATAAGGAAGTGAAGCAAGAATATTTACTGGAAAAAGTGAAAGATAAACAGGTTACCGGTAAAGTGCGTGCAGGTAAAACTGACACGGAGAAAGCATTGCGTGTGCTGGTAGTAGAAGACAATGAGCATTTAAGAAGGTTTATTAAGATGTCTTTGGAGAATGAGTTTGAGATAATTGAAGCCGAAAACGGCGAGGAGGCGTGGAAAATCATAAAAAAGCAACTCCCCGATCTTGTAATATCCGACATCATGATGGAAAACATGGATGGCCATGAGTTATGCAAAACCATGAAAGCGACTTATGAAACCTCTCATATCCCTATTATACTATTAACCGCTCTTTCGGAAAAACAGGATGAATTATACGGACTGGGGTTAGGTGCTGATGATTATCTGAGTAAACCATTCGATATCAGCCTGCTTATTCAAAGAATTAAAACTATCATTATCAATAGAAAAATAGTACGGGACAAAGCCCTGCGTATGATAAACAGAACTGATGAAAGTAAAATCCTTGAAAATGAGCACAATGACCTGTTCGTAAAAAAAGCGCTTGAGATGGTGTATAATAACCTGGATAACTTAGATTTCGGGAAAGATGAGTTTGCCAAGGCGATGTTGGTGAGTCCGTCGTTATTATACAAAAAGATCAAAGCCCTCACAGATCAGTCCCCGTCCGAATTTATAAAAGCTGCCAGGCTCAACCATGCGCTCGAACTTCTGAAGGGCAGGAGGCACACTGTTCTTGAAATTAGTGAGAAATGCGGTTTTTCAACCGTAGCCTATTTCAGTTCCTCTTTTAAAAAGAATTTCGGAGTATCACCCAGTGATATTTGACTTATTCGTAAACGGCTCTTTGCAACTGAATTTCCAGATTCAGGGATAATTACAGGTGCTTTCGTTGTAAGAAATATCTAAAATTGAAATACAAATATCTTAAAATCCGCCTTTTAGCCTTTCTGCGAACCTATTTTTGGGAAACAACTTAAAAATGATTGAAATATGAAAAAACAACTATTAGCCTTTATCGTGCTGTTATTTTCCGGGCTGTGCGGCAATTGCATATGAGCCAGTAATATTCAGCGATTGGGGCTATGGCATAGTTACAACAAATTACACAGAATCTCCTGACTGTAATCAGGACCATGCCGGGAGAGCCCAGGCCGAGTATGCAGCCCAGAATAATGCCTATATAAATGTAATGAGCCAGTATTTTAATTATTATCCCTGCCTTTAACGGGGCAGGTCTTTTTTAATAGCCGGCCAGACACCATTACTTTATAATTTGCAGTAAAAATGTCAGGTTACCCTTTTAAAATTGTGGTTGAATGCTGTTTATAACAGAGATGCCCTTGTTTCTGGTATATTAAACATTATTAATATTTTAAGCTACAGAGCGCATTTCTCATAAATACTTAGAATATGCTCGTATCATCTCACAGACTGGTAATAGGTATATACAGTCTGTTGCTGCATGGTTTCCAGCCTGTACACGCCCAGCAACTGATGGCGGTGTATGAAGTAACAAACAACAGCCCTGTTTCACAAGAGGGTGTTAAGCCGCCCGGCTATGGTAACAAATATGAAGCCTATGTGTTAAGAAAAAGCAACAGCTATCTAAGCTACATCAATCTTGCATCTGGCGGCATAGCATCTACTGGTAAAAAAGGACGGGTGTCTCAAAAGATTTCTGATAATCGCAGCTATGGCTACAACGCCATAACCGATACTATAGAAGGGGCAGTGTTCTATAATCTCGATTCTAATTTTTTAAAAAGATACAACCCTAGAACAGGCAATTGTTTTTGCGTATTTACCGCAAGCACCGATGGCAGCGCAGTTACCCTGGAGCTACTGCCTGAAACCAAAGAAGTACTGGGGCTGCACTGTAAAAGGGCAGTTAGGTACTTTACCGGGAGCACGGGTAAAAAATGGGTATATGCGGAGATTTGGTACACCAACGATATTGAATGGGACAATAATGGCGCTGGCATAGAAGGCATACGGAACCTGCCGGGGTTTGTGGTGGAGGCAGATGTCAAGGGAACGGGTCGGAAATGGGTATTGAAAGAGTATAATACCAATCCCAACCTTACCGATAACCAGCTTTGGCTTCCCCAGCTGGATAGGCCATGCAAATCATCGATGGAATATAGCTCTCCCCCTTTAGACAGCGCATCGCCTGACAAAGAAAAAGAGAAGAAGCGGGCGGATATCCTGAATCAGTAAAATTATTGATGCTGTAAAAAGGTAGCAGAACGTGCGATCTGCTTATTAATATTTCATTTACAAACCTTAAAATATAATTGACCAGGCAAAGTTCAATCTATATTGCAATAAAGGTATTACTGTTTGTGTTTGGGCAGCCTCAGTTGTTTGGGCAACCTGTATGGCACGTGCAGGGCTGCGTATATAACGATTCTACCCGATCGGGCATGAGCAATGTAAATATTGCCATTACCGGTGTATCCAGTGGCGCTATGCTGTACCGTGGTATTAATAATGAAAACGGCAATTGTTTTATAGCCTCCATAAATAATGCAAAAGACGACAGTCTGCTGATAGAAGCCAGCCACATTGGTTATATCACTTACCGTAAAACGCTTGCAACAAAAAGTTTGCAGCAGCTTGCCCCGCTGCACATATACTTAGTGAAAAATGCACAGATGCTGCCCACCGTAGAAGTACAGCCTCCCATGTGGCGAAGGGATGATACAACATATTATAATGTAAACAGCTTTAAGGAAGGGGAAGAAAGAAACCTGTCGGACCTGCTGCAAAAAATGCCTGGCTTTGATATTGATAAAGACGGGAGGCTTACTTACAAAGGAAAGGAAGTAAAAAAAATAAAACTAAATGGCGCTGAAGTCTTTGCAGACCGAATACAAACCCTTTTACAAAACATGCCGCTGCATGTGCTGCAAACCGTGGAGGCAAGAGAGAACCAGCCCGACAACAAACTCACCGCAGGGCTGCAATCAGGCACTGAAACAGAAATAAACCTGGCACTGAAAAAAGATACAAAGCAGCATTTGTTTGGCCAGGTTACAGCCGAAGGCGGTTTGTTAAAACGCTACGCTTTTACTCCTGTAGCCTTTTCTTTACTTCCTGGCTACAATGCGGGATTTATAGGCAATTTTAATAATATGGGCAGGTTTTCTGGGTATTTTTCTAAAGATTATACGGTGCGCAATGCCTGGCACAATTACCGCAATACCTGGCTGCGCAACGAACCTTCTTTTGCCACTATCTTTCTTTTTGACGAAGGGCGGTATATACGGAACACTGAACATATTGCACAATACCAGCAGCAAATTGATTTATCAAAAAAGGTTGTCCTGAAAACAGAAATAGCGCTGTTTGAAAACAGGCAGCGACAGCAAATCAACAGCATGTCTGCTACCCTTACCGGCAATGGTTTGATAGAACGGTCAGATACCAGCAATATTTTTCAGGTAAACCGTTTGTATATGGTTAAAAACAATTTTGTTTACCAGCCATCGGCAAACAGAGAATTACTGGTAAATACTGAATACACTTATGAAAAAGTATCAAATAGCGGCCTGCAGCATATTGTACTTAATAATCTGCGTAGCACGGTGACGGATACCACCGGTGGCCATGCACATAGCATTATCATGGACGCCAGCTTTACTAATCGTCTTAATAATAATAAGGCATTGGTTTTTTCAGCCGGTTTTTCTTTAAGCGACATGAATCGTATGATGCAAAGCCAGGGCAATAAATATACGTTCCCTGCAGCGCTCCCTGTTACGGGAAATGGCCTTTCTACAAAACCCCGGCTTACACTTTACAAATTTTTGGCTGGTGTAAAGTTTATGACCGTAAGCGGGAACCGGCGCACCTTTTCGCCTGAACTGGTTTATGAGGCCAGCTATGCCCGCCTTGGTAACCGCACAGTACTTTATAACAGCGGCACAACAGCAGCTATTTACCCTGTTCCAATGCTATCTAACGAAGGGCACAGCGGCATATCTTACTTATATGCAAAAGGGAAGCAGTACTGGTTATTGGGCAAAAGTACCCGCAACCTTTCTGTTGAGGTGGCCGCTGGTGCGGCACAGCTGCTGTACGACAGGGCAACCGATAGTGAAAAATATTTTCCCTATCTGGAAAGTACAATCAACTATGGTAATACGGCTGCACAATCGAAACTGCTGATACCCACAGCCAGTATAAAAATTGAGAACAACTCACCGTATATGTACCAGTTGCATCCTTTTTATTTTCCGGTCAGTATCCGTAGTTTTAGTGCCGGTGGTGCTGCATTACAGCCTTCGCTTCAATGGACAGCAAATGCATCTGTTTTAAATTTTAAGACAAAAAAGGCAGGGAATACGGGGTCGTTTTTTATCTTCTACCAGCACCACCAAAAAAGCCAGGTTACAGAACTGGATTATATTTCGCTTTTGCAGCTAACTAATACTACAATGGTCAATAAGACATCATATAATGGCAGTGTAAACTTCAGTCAGCAGCTTATATCAATGGCTACCTCTTCATTGATCAATATACAGGTGGCGGCATCGGCAGGTAAGCGATATGTATTGTACAACCAGTCAATAGGGGCTACCCTGAATTATGGCATACATACGGAGCTATCAATAAAGAGAAACTGGAATAAGAAATATTATGTTCGTTTATACGACAGGGCTATAATGAATATTTTTAAACGCCCGGGGGTGGGGCAGGTTGAGGGTATTAACACACGATCTGTAAATAATCAGCTTACTTTCTGGCAAAGGGTGGTATTAACCAAAACTGCCGATGTGCAATTAAGCGCGGACTGGTATCTTAACAACCTTTTTACGCCCCGCAGGCAGTCGTTTTTTTATATGGAGTGTAAAGGCAACTGGAATATCGGCGAAAGGTGGGGCGCAGGCTTGGCTGTTATGAATATTCTAAATGCTAAAGGGTATATGTTTTTTTCCAACTCCGCCAGCGGGCAATCATTTTTTCATATACCCCTAATATCTAGAAACGCTTTTGTATCAATAAATTGGAAATTTTAACGAAAAAAGTTAAGCTTAGCCGTTGCCTGCTATTTCCCAATGGTAACATCATCTCCTCTTTAGAATCATTATTTACCCACGATTAATAGACGTTTGAGAAATTATATTGGCAAATTATCCTGAGCTGTATGGTAGTTTCTTTAACTGTCGGTTACTTTTTCCTGTAAGTGTATAACATTTTTTGTTGCCATTTTGTCCTGAAAACGATTGGGATAAATACCGGCTTTTTTAATGTACTGGAGACAGAAAGGATATTAAAATAGGTATACAAGATGTTAAATATAATTCTTTTCTTTTTTGACTTTCATTTTTAGATATGCTTTGATATAAAAATGAAATTTATTTTTCTAAATCAGGAATAATTTTGCGCTTTTCTTTCGAGGAATATCTAAAATTGAAATACAAATATCTTAAAATTCACCTTTCTGCCTCTATTACCTGTTATTTTTGGGAAAGCTCTTACAGCTGGTTTAATTTTTAACTCAAAAAACGATTACTGTCATTTTGTCTTTTTTTGCAGATTTATTGTAACCGATTGCAAAAAAGACTGAAGATTTCAAAAAACAGGACAAATTAAAAATGACGGCTGTATTGAATTGCCTGTAATGATTGTGCTGTACACCTATTATATAAGGCGGGACAATTTAACTAAATTATAAAAGCAGAAATAGGAATGCTTTCAGCTTAAAAAAAGGAAAAAATGATTGCTGTTAAAACTGTGCATATAAGTATGCTTCGGCTGGATTTGCTTGTACCTGCTTAAACTGAACTTTTTATTTACGAATATAAACCATGACAAGTTTCAATTACAAAATAAGATATGAAAAGATACAATTTCAGATGCTTTAAAACGAGTGCGGTTTTAAACGCTATTAAATTTCCAGCCGGGCTTTTTATAATGGCTTATGTGATGCTTTTAAGCTTTTCGGCATTATCTCAAACCACGATAACTGTAACTGGTAAAATTATTAATGAAAGGAACGAGCCTGTTATCGGAGCCAGTATCAGCCAGGAAGGTACAAATACTTATACTACTTCAGGCGATGATGGCGCCTTTACTATCCAGGTAACTGATACTAAGGCAAATCTTGCTGTAACCTCAATAGGTTATAATACCAAAAGTATATCGCTTGCAAATGGATATGTAAATATCACTATACAGCTCGACCAAAACCAGCAATCACTGGATAATGTAGTGGTGGTAGGCTATGGCAAGCAGAAACGCGAAAGCGTGGTAGCTGCAATAACGCAAACTACCGGTAAGGTGTTGGAACGTGCCGGTGGTGTATCCAGTATCGGGATGGCGCTTACGGGCAATGTTCCCGGCCTGATCACCTCCCAGGGTACCGGTTTACCGGGGGATGAGGACCCGCAGATTATTATACGTACCAGGAGTTCATGGAATAATTCAGACCCGCTTATACTGGTAGATGGGGTAGAGCGCCCCATGAAAAGTGTAGAAATCGGATCGGTAGAAACCATATCTGTATTAAAAGACGCTTCAGCAACTGCGGTGTTCGGTTCCCGGGGTGCTAATGGGGTAATCCTTATAACCACCAAACGAGGCAGTATGGGCAAAGCCGTTATAAGGGGTATGCTTAATGCTGTAGTGAAAGTTCCTTCGAAACTTCCCGGGAAATACGATGCTTATGATGCGCTGCGCGTACGCAATGATGTAATAGAGTATGAACTTTCTAAAAGCCCTTCCAGCTGGAACGACTATTTACCAGAGGAAATATTAAGGAAATATCGGTATCCTGCTAATTTGGAAGAGGCAGAACGTTATCCGAATGTTGACTGGACAGATGTGATGTTTAAAAACTACACCACTTCTCAAAACGCTAACCTGAACATAAGTGGGGGTACCCGTTTTGTTAAGTACTTTGCCGGTGCCGATTTTTTACGGGAAGGCGATATTTTTAAAGTATATGAAAATAATAGCGGCTATGTACCCGGCTTTGGATTTAACAGGCTGAATGTACGTAGTAACCTTGATTTTCAATTAACCAAGTCTACCATATTCAAGGTCAACCTTTCGGGTTCTTATGGGGTCAGAAAGAGTCCCTGGGTGTTTTCAGGCGGAGACTATCCTTACTGGGTAGATGCTTATTCGGCAGCACCTGATGTTTTCCTGCCTATATATTCGGATGGTTCCTGGGGATATTATGCACCTAATGAAGGACGCGCCGAAAACTCTCCCAGAAGCCTTTCTACCAGTGGTGTGCAGTACCGCACTACTGCAAGGATGACTACAGATTTTACGCTTGACCAGGATCTGGGGATGATTATTAAAGGGTTGAAATTTTTAGGAACGGTTTCATTTGACAATACATTTGAGGAAAGGGAAAGAGGTGTAAATAACTTATACCGGAACGGCGTTCAGCGTAAATGGATAAGCCCCGAAACAGGAGCGGTTTACTATAAGGAAGGAAATGATGGAATCACCGGTTTCGATTTTCAGCAGGGCATCAACTGGTCTCCGGCCGGTGGGGTGGTTGATGGCGCATTCAGGCGGCTCTTTTATAACCTGCAGCTCAATTATGCAAAAACCATCGCCCAGAAGCACAATGTAACATTGATGGGACTGGTAAACCGCAACCAGTCGGCTTCAGGCAGCATGATACCTTCTTATCGGGAAGATTGGGTATTTCGTACCACTTATGGATACGATGGCAAATACAACCTGGAGTATAACGGAGCTTATAATGGATCGGAGCAGTTCAGTAAAGAAAACCGCTTTGCATTCTTTTCATCAGGAGGTGTTAACTGGGTATTGTCAAGAGAAAAATTCATGCAGTCGCTGAAGTTCCTGGATATGTTTAAGATCCGTGCTTCTTACGGAGAAACCGGCTTTGACGGAGGCTCAAGGTTCTTATATCTTACCCAGTGGGCATATGGAGGCAAAGCGCGTCTCGGTACAACAGGAGAAGGTGCGGAGCAAAGCCCTTATACCTGGTACCAGGAATCATTTGTCGGCAACCCCAATATTCAGTGGGAAGAAGCGGTAAAAGTGAATATAGGTGCTGATTTTGAAATATTCAAAGGTTTTATTTCAGGAAAGGTCGATTTCTTCCGCGATCAGAGGTCAAAAATATTACTATCCGGATCGAGCAGGGCCATACCGTCTTATTATGGCACCACACCGGCTACTGCCAACCTGGGTAAAGTAGATGCCAAAGGATACGAGATAGAACTGCATGTGAAAAAGATGGTGGGCAATGTAAACCTGTGGACCGATTTAAACATGACCCATGCGGTGAATATCATTAAGGAGCGCGATGACGCTGCTTTGCTTCCCGACTATCAAAAACTGGTAGGTAAAGAAATCGGTCAGACATATACTTATGTAAGTGCCGGGTATTACAATAACTGGGACCAGCTGTATGGCAGTGCCATACAACAGCAGCAGGATGATTACAAACTGCCCGGTAATTATTACCTGGTTGATTTTAACGGAGATGGTATAATAGATAACCTTGATAACATCCCCTATGGTTACTCAACCTGGCCACATAATACTTATAATGCCACCATCGGGTTAGATTGGAAAGGCTTTAGCATGTTTTTACAATTTTACGGTGCCAATAATGTTACCCGCTGGACACCATTCGGAAGCCTGGGAATGCAAAACCACGTCGTGTACGACGAAGGGGCTTACTGGACCAAAGAAAACCAGGGCGTTAACGCTATTCCAAGCCCACGCTGGCTGTCTACACCTTATGGAGAGTACAAAGGTAACCTGTATCAAAATGATGCTTCTTTTGCCAGGTTAAAAAACGCTGAGGTTTCTTATCAGTTCGGAAACACATTTGGTTTTGTAAAAAGGCTGGGGCTTCAAAGTTTAAGGATTTATCTGAATGGTAATAACCTTTTGGTGTGGACCAAAATGGCGGATGACAGGGAGTCGAACTTTGGCGGTTCGGGAGTTCCTACACAAGGGGCATATCCTACTTTCCGCAGATTTAATTTAGGCGCTAACATTACTTTCTAAACAATATTTTTATGAACAGATATATAAGGATGATGCTGCCAGCTGTAATGGTAGCAGTATTAATCGGTACAGGAGGCTGTACAAAGTATTTAGACAGAGAACCCGATTCTATTGTATCCCAGGAGGAGGCATTCAAGAATTTTGTAAACTTTCAGGGCTTTACCGAAGAGCTTTATCATTGTATACCCGATTTTTCCAACGGTTACTGGACGAACTCATGGAACTGGGGAGAAGATGAAATTCAATCTACAGCCCTTGATTTTCACTTTGTGGTTAAAATTGATAATGGAAATTTTTGGGGCTGGCAACGGCAATTTGATGGCTGGCAGGCAGGTTGGATGGATAGGAATAATAACAGTACGAATGATGATCGCTTCACAAAGTCTTTATGGGGACTGGGCTGGTATGGAATACGGAAGTGCAATATGGGCCTGGAAAACCTTGAAAAGATGCAGGATGCTACCCAGGAGGAAAAAGATCTCATAAAAGGTCAGCTGCTTTTTTTCAGAGGCTGGTTTCATTTTATGTTCATCCAGTATTTTGGCGGGTTGCCCTACATCGATTATGTGTTGCCAAGCGATGAGAAGCTGACATTGCCCCGCTTAAAATACCAGGAGTGCGCCGATAAGGCTGCAAGTGATTTCAGACAGGCCGCAGATCTGCTGCCTGTTAACTGGGATAATACTACTGCCGGCAAACGAACATTGGGCAAGAACCAGTTGCGTATTAATAAAATAATGGCTTTAGGCTACCTGGGTAAAAATTACCTGTGGGCAGGCAGTCCGCTGATGAACTATGAATCTCAGGGCAGTAAGACTTATAATACAGAATACTGCCAGAAAGCGGCGGCTGCATTTGCCGAATTACTAAAATATTGCGAGGATGGTGACGCGCCGTATAGCCTTGTACCGTTTGCTCAATACTATACTAATTTTTATACAATGGGGCAAAACTGGGCTATACCGGGTGGTACAGAAGCTATTTTTCGCGGCCCGTACTATGGTGCTAACGGCTCCAACTGGGGAACCAGCAAACAATACCAGCCGGCAATTATAGAAGGTGGAGATGTGAAGTTTATTCCTACGGCTAATTATGTTGATCTGTATGGAATGGCGAATGGTTTACCCATCAATGCCGCTAACAGCGCATCTGTAGCCGATGCCAAATCGGGTTATGATCCGCAATATCCCTGGAAGGGTCGTGATCCGCGCTTTTATAATGATATTGTTTTCGATGGCATTAAGTGTATTGCAGGTACCATGCCTGCCGAGGAAGAAAGCAACCGGTATGCTAACTTATTTCACGATGGAAGCAACGGAAGTCCGGGCCCCGATAAGCCGGGCATAGGTAGTTATCGAAACATTGCTACGGGAAGCCGTACCGGTTATCTGCTATACAAATTCATACCCAGAACGGCCAATAAATACGATCAGGGTTATAGCTACGATCGGGCCCTCAATATTCACCTGCCGTATATGCGCCTTGCCGATGTGTATCTTATGTACGCAGAAGCGGCATCGGAGGGGTATGGTTCTCCTTCAGGAAAAGCGGCATCTTACAGCAAGACCGCAGTAGATGCAGTAAACTTTGTCAGAGACAGGGCAGGTGTAGGGCATGTGGATGCTGCATACCTGAATGCTGCGGGCTTTAGAAGTGAACTACGGCGCGAGAGAGCGGTAGAGCTGGCTTTTGAAGGACACCGGTTTAACGATCTGCGCCGTTGGCTGTTGCTGACAGAATCACCTTATACGCTAAAAACAGGATTATTTTTTGACAGGGCAACACCTATAAACACTGCAACGGATCCTAAAAACAACCGCGTTTTAAACATACGTGAGCAGGTGTTGGTAGAAAGGAAGTTCAGCGAAAAACACTATTGGCTGCCGCTTAAAACAAATGAGACGAATATGTATCCAGAGTTTAAGCAAAACCCCGGCTGGTAACAATATCGCAAGTATAAAACGATCGTGTAACAATAAACGTGAAACTAATGAAGTATATTAAAATAGAATGGATACTTTGCGCAGTTGTGGCCCTGTTTCCGACTTTGCTTTTAGCGCAAAATACCAGGATAAATATTAAAGCACAGGTGAACGATGCCAATAAAAATCCGGTTGCAGGCGCTTTTGTAAAAAGCCTGCAGGACGAAGATGGTGGCAATGCTATTACAGACGAGAACGGCATATTTGAAATAGAAGTAGAAGCGAATGCTGAACTGGTTGTAAACGCCCGCGGTTTTAAAACAAAATCTGTTGTAGCAACAGGATCGCTTGCCGAGATTATTTTGCAAAATCAAAGCGATGAGGGTCAGGTGCAGGCGGCCTTCAGAACTGTGGATAAAAAGGATTTGCTGGGCGGTATATCGTCTGTAAATATAGCCCGCCTCATCCGCAAAAACTATTCAGATTACAGCCTTGATAATATGGAGGTTTTTATTCCGGGATATAACGGGAATAACTGGGCTATGGGAGGCGCCCTTGTAATGGTAGACGGAGTACCGCGGGACGCCAATAATGTGATGCCCACTGAAATTGAAGAGATATCATTTTTGAAAAGTGCCGCAGCCGTGGCTCTTTATGGCAGCCGTGCCGCAAAGGGCGTTATAAATATTATTACAAAAAGGGGGGTAGCCGGTAACCACCAGGTAGATATCCGGGTAAACTCGGGTATCTATACACCAAAAGCCTATCCTAAGTATTTAGGCTCCGCAGAATATATGACACTGTATAACGAAGCCCGCCGTAACGATGGCCTTACTAATTTGTATACAGATGAAACAATATACCACTATGCCGCGGGCGATAATCCCTACCGCTATCCTAATGTAGATTACTATTCCGATGAATATTTGAAACAGGCATATAGCCGTTATGACGCTACGGCAGAAATATTTGGCGGTAATGAAAAGGCGCGTTACTATACAAACATTAACTACTATACAGGCGGGTCTTTGCTTAATTTTGGCCAGGCAAAGAACAACGATAGAAACGGTAGGTTTAGCGTAAGGGGTAATATTGATATAAATTTAAGCCGGTATATTACCAGTAGCGTAGATGCTTCTGCCACCTTCTATACAGGTAAAGGAGTGAATACGAATTACTGGAGTGCCGCAGCCACTATGCGCCCGAACAGGTTTACTCCACTGTTACCTTTAAGTATGATCGAAGAAGACGATGCAGCCTCTCAGCTCCTGGTTAAGAATAGTAACCACATCATTGATGGAAAATATCTTCTGGGAGGTACCCAGTTAGACCCTACAAACGCAATAGCAGCAGTTTATGCAGGCGGATTCAATCAATACGTAAGCAGGCAGTTTCAATTTAATACCGGTATGGGCGCCGACTTAAGGAATGTTTTAAAAGGCTTAAAGTTCCAGACAAACTTTGCGGTAGATTACGCTACGGCTTACAATCTTTCGTATAATAATACGTTTGCTACCTATGCCCCTGTATGGAACAATTATTCGGGTACAGATCTCATCAGCAGTTTAACCCAATATGGGCAGGATGCTACATCAGGTACACAAAACATAAGTGGTAACTGGTACAGGCAAACAATTGCGCTTTCGGGGTATTTTAGCTATGCCAACACTTTAAATGAAAAACACAATCTTACCGGGATGTTATTGGCCAATGGATTTCTCAGGTCAGAATCACAGGTTTATCACAAAGTGGGTAATGCTAATTTAGGGTTGCAGCTGGGGTATAATTATTTGCAGAAATATTATTTTGATTTTACCGGTGCTATGGTTCGTTCGGCCAGGTTGCCCGAGAAAAACCGGAATGCGTTTTCTCCGACAGCATCAATCGGATGGAGGATAAGTAAGGAAGATTTTATGAAGGGCGCTTCTTTTATAGACGATCTTAAAATATTCGCTGCTGCCGGTATCCTTCATACTGATTTGGATATTCCCGACTACTATATGTACCAGGGATATTATACCACAACAGGCGCCTGGTACGGCTGGAAAGACGGCACCGGTATCCAGGCTACAGAATCGCGGAGGGGAGATAATCCCGAAATGAAATTCCCCAAAAGGGAAGAAATAAGTGTGGGCTTTGAAGGCTCCTTTTTTCAGAAACTTTTAAAGCTGAGTACGACCTTTTTTACCAATAAAATTACCGGCAATATTGTACAGTCCGCAGTATTATATCCTTCTTACTTTACAACAGGGTGGCCCGAATCATCTTTCATCCCATATGTCAACTACAATGCGGATAAGAGAACCGGGGTGGAGTTTGGAGTGGAGCTGAATCGGCGTTTGGGTCAGGTAGAATGGACTCTGGGTGTTAACGGAACTTATTATAACACCGAAGCTATTCAGAGAGCCGAAGTGTACGAAGACGATTACCAGTACCGGCAGGGAAAAGTGCTGGATGGAATATGGGGGCTTGAAAACCTCGGGTTCTTTACAGACCAGGCAGATATACAAAACTCCCCCAGGCAGACTTTTGGACAGGTTAAGCCTGGTGATATCAAATATAAGGATCAAAATGGTGATGGTGTGATCGATCAGCGTGATGAGATCTACCTGGGCAAGGGAGGCTGGTTTGGTGCGCCGTTCACAACCGGTGTACACCTTACTGCAAAATGGAAAAACCTCACCGTATTTGCAATGGGAATACTAAGGTCAGGAGCGTATGGTATGAAAAATAATAGCTATTTCTGGGTCGACGGAGAAGATAAGTACTCGGAAATAGTGAGGGATCGCTGGACAGAACAAACAAAAAGCACGGCTACTTATCCAAGGCTTACTACAGCAAGTGCCGACAATAATTTCCGCTCTTCAGATTTTTGGATGTATACTACCAGGAGATTCGATCTGGGAAGAGTTCAGTTGTCTTACGACCTGAATGGCGTTCTTAAAAAGAGAAGCTTTCTCCATGAGCTGGGTATATATGTAAATGGTTCTAACCTGCTTACTATTGCCCCTAACAGGGATATTATGGAGTTAAACATTGGCAGCGCTCCGCAAACCCGGTTCTATAATATAGGCGTTAAAGCCTCATTTTAAAAGTAGCGGATAAGCCTTAAAAAATTATAAGATTATGAAGAAAAATATATTAATACTTTTAACCATCGTGGTTGTGGCAGCCAGCTCCTGCGGTAAAGATTTGCTGGATCCCGAAATAGAAAACAACCGCCAGTTAGATCCCAATGCCTACATACCGGGCGATGCAAGGTTCCCTTTTGGTATTTTGTTGAACGGATACAACCGCATTCCAACTAATGGATGGTCATTTAACGACGTGGCTACTGATGATGCTGTTACAAACGACAGGAACAATGGATATTTAAAAATGGCTACCGGCCAGTGGACAGCAGCCAATAATAATATGATCAACCAGTGGCAAAACAGTTTTGCGGCTATTCAGTACATCAATATTATGTTGGAAGAAGTGAATAAAGTGAGATGGGTTAGCGATGAAAAAGCCAGCCATTTGTTTGCACAGCGCATACGTGGCGAAGCCTATGCTTTGCGCGGACTTTTTATGTATCATCTTTTGCAGGCACATGGCGGGGTATCTGGCAGTGGCGAGCTGTTGGGGGTTCCTATTATGTTATCATCGCAAACACCGCAATCAGACTTTAATAATCCAAGGGCTACTTTTAAACAGTGTGTGGATCAAATGTATAAAGACCTGGACTCAGCTATTATTTTACTGCCGCTCGATTATGCAGATCTGGCCGATGGCAGCCCTGTACCATCAAAGTTTGGCAATATTACAACCGTGCAATACAACAGGGTGTTTGGAGCGGCTTTTGGAGGGTTAATGACCGAGCGTATTGCCAGGGGAATAAGGGCCAGGGCTGCACTTATGGTTGCCAGTCCCGCATTCAGTTCGGGAAGTGGTGTTACCTGGGCCGATGCAGCAAATTATGCAGCCGAAGTGATTAATATGAAAGGAGGAATTGGAGGTATTGCAGCCAACGGGCTTACCTGGTACTCGAATAGTTCTGAAATTGCCAATCTGAAAGATGGTACCAATCCCCCCGAAATCTTATGGAGAAATAATTACTCAGATAATAACAGGGACCTGGAATCTTCTAATTTTCCGCCAACACTGTTTGGCAATGGCAGAATCAATCCTACACAAAATCTTGTGGATGCATTTCCAATGCTTAACGGTTTTCCCATTGCAAATGGTTCAAGCGGCTATAATCCGGCTGACCCTTACGCGAACCGTGATCCCCGTTTAAAGTTGTTTGTATTGGTAAATGGCAGTACTGCCGGGGTGAATAACACAGCTATCAATACAGCTTCCGATGCTTCAACCAATGACGGTCTCAATAAGGTGGAAACTTCAACAAGAACCGGCTACTATTTACGTAAGCTGCTCAGGCAGGATGTAAACCTTAATCCCACATCTCCCAGCGGGCAAAGACACTATAAGCCGCATATCCGCTACACGGAGATATACCTGGCGTATGCCGAAGCTGCAAATGAAGCCTGGGGGCCTTTAGGAACGGGCAATAACGCCTATTCTGCCTATGATGTAATTAAAGCCATACGTAAGAGAGCCGGTATTGGTGTAAGTAACAGCGATGCTTACCTGGAGTCGATAAAAAGTAACCAGGAAGCCATGCGGACGTTAATAAGAAATGAACGGCGATTGGAATTATGTTTTGAAGGACATCGTTTCTGGGATCTGCGCCGTTGGAATGCAACCCTTAATGAACCTGCCAAAGGTGTTGATATTCGTAATAACACTTATAATGGAATCCAGGTGGAAGACAGGTTGTACCAAAGTTACATGATCTATGGGCCAATACCTTATTCCGAGATACTGAAATTTTCGGCACTACAGCAAAATAAAGGCTGGTAAAAGTAAAGTACGCGAATTAATTAAGTAAAATGAAAACAATCAAAATGAAAGTACTCGTTTATTTTTTAATGCTGGGTTGTGTATTCACATCCTGCACTAATAAAGACAGGGATTTCCCGAATTTCGAATATCAGACGGTTTATTTTGCCTACCAGGGACCGGTACGTACTATTACTTTGGGAGAAGATCAGAATGTTAATACCGATCTCGACAATGCGCATAAGTGCCAGATATATGCAGCTACCGGCGGTGTGTATTCCAGTCCAAAAGACGTATTAATATCGGTAGTGGTAGACAACTCTTTAGCTGCCGGTAAACTGTTTGGCGCCGGCAAAGACGAAATATTACCTATGCCTGCCAGTTATTATTCGTTGGCGTCTGACAAAATAAAAATACCTGCGGGAACCATATCGGGTGGTGTGGACGTGCAGCTTACCGATGCATTTTTTGCCGATCCCAACTCGATCAAAAATACTTATGTGATACCATTAAGGATGACCGGTGTACAAAATGCGGATACCATACTTTCTCAAAAAGATTATGTGTTGTATGCCATAAAGTATATCAACCCCTGGCATGGCAATTACCTGCGCAGAGGGAAAGATGTGATTACAATGAAAAATACAACCACGCCCAATGAAACGACTATCACCCGTCGTGCCCCATATGTTGAGAAAGATGAAGTGAACCTGCTCACCACCGTGTCGTTGACAGATTTGAGATTTCCCATTGTTTTAAAAGATAAAGATGGTAATAATGTTAATGTATTATTGTTGCTGAAGTTTGGCGCTAACGGAAGCTGTACGGTTACTTCGGGCACCAGTGGTATTACAGCAACAGGTACGGGCAGTTTTGTAAAAAGAGGCGAGAAGAACAGCTGGGGAAGCAAAGACCGCGATGCCTTATACCTGAATTATGAAATTAATGCATCCCAGCTTAGCTCAAAAACAACAGACACGCTTGTGATGCGCGACCGTACCGTAGTGATGGAAACATTTACGCCGGTAAACAAATAGTGATAACTTCTTAGAAATGCAAAATATGAGAAATTTTAATAAAATGGTACTGGGTTTATTTGCCATGGCTTCTATAGCATCTTGTACCAAATACGAAGCACTTAAGTTTACTACTGATAAACCAGAAAGTATATTAGTTCAGGAGGATATAGACTCCTATCAATCCTTAAAAAGTTTTATTAACCGGTCAGTGAACCCCAATTTTAAATTCGGCGTTGCCCTTTCCTTATCGCCTTATGTTAATAAAAATGTTATATACAGGTTGGCAAACCGCAACTTTGATGAAATAGTTTTGGGGTACGAAATGAAGCATGGTGCAGTAGTACAGGCAGATGGCAGCCTGGCTCTTGAGAATGTGCGAGCGTTAATAGAAACTGCCAGGGACGCCGGAATCAGGGTGTATGGACATACGCTTTGCTGGCATAGCAACCAAAATGCAACGTATCTTAAAAAGCTGATAGAACCTGTAATTATCCCGGGAACAAGTGTACCTACCTGGGATCTGGTAACCGGTGCAGATTTTGAAACAGACAATGCTTCCAATTACGAATCTAACAGCAATGCTGTTATCTCATTTACAGCTGCCGGTCAGGGTGCCGGTGGTACCGGCAGGGCTTTGAAAATATCAAATAGCGAGGTGCGCACAAATGACTGGGATGCACAGTTTTTTGTCAAATTTTCTCCGGCTGTCCAGGTGGGCGAGAAATATGAATTGAGTATAGATGTTCGCTCAGATGCAGCTGCTTCGTTCGGTACTCAGGCCCATGTGGTACCTTATAGCTACAAACATTGGGATTTTTTTGGAACGATATCATCAACACCTACCTGGACCAAGTATACTAAACAGATTACCGTTACCTCTGATATGGCCACTGCTGGTGCCATTGCGTTTAACCTCGGAAAGACAGCTACCAATTATTATTTTGATAATATAACACTCAAAAAATATAACGAAAAAGGAAGCGGTAATGCAGGGTATTCGTATACTTTCTCCAATCCGTCGGCAGTGAACTTTTGGGAGGCCCAGGTAGCATACGATGTTCCTGCTTTACAAAACAACCAGCAGTATATATTGAAATTTGCAGTTAAAGCTAATACTACAGGAACCATCAGGGCCGAATTGCAGTCATCATCGGATTATTCTTCTAACAGTTTTGGAACTTTTGCAATAAGCCCTGCCTGGCAGGAGTATGAGCTAAAGGCTACTACAAGCAAGGCCGACCGTAACAGGCTGGTGATTAGCTTCGGTGATTTTGCCGGTAAGGTATATATTGATAATGTTACACTAACGCCTTCGGGAAGCACAGTAAGTGTCATTCCGGGTGGCGATTTTGAGAACGGTATAGGAAACTGGACCGGTTGGGGAAACAACTCAACCCGCAGCCTTTCAGCTAACGGAGAAGGGTTTGGAGGAGCTAAAGACCAGATTATAGAGAAAACACCGGCCCAGAAAGATTCAATAATAAGCGCGGCCCTGGAAAACTGGATTAAAGGAATGATGGAGGTTTCCAAAGACTATGTTACTGCATGGGACGCGGTAAATGAACCAATGGATGATGGGAAGCCTTATGAACTTAAAACCAGTGTAGGCAGAACCAACATGGCAACAGATGAATTTTACTGGCAGGATTATCTTGGAAAAGATTATGCTGTAAAAGCCATCCAGTATGCAAGAAAATATGGAAATCCGGGCGACACTTTATTTATTAATGATTACAACCTGGAATTTAATTTAGACAAGTGCAGAGGCATTATCGAGTATGTGAAATATGTTGAAGGAAAAGGAGTGAAGGTTGATGGTATTGGAACACAAATGCACATAGATATTAATGCCAGTAAGGAAAATATTTCCGAGCACTTCAGGCTGCTGGCGGCTACAGGAAAACTCATAAAAGTGTCAGAACTGGACATTGGTTTAGGCGGCGGCACCAAAACAGGTAATGCTACGCAAGCCCAGTACCAGGCCCAGGCAGATATGTATAAATATGTTATAGAGCAATATTTCAGTTTGATTCCTGCTGCACAACGCTATGGTATTACCATCTGGAGCCCGACAGATAGTCCGGCCAGCTCAAGCTGGAGAGCAGGCGAGCCTATTGGGCTTTGGACCGAAACTTACGTCAGGAAACTTGCTTACAAAGCCGTTGCAGAAGCATTAGCAAATAAGGCCGGTAAGTAATAGTTGTTAGTATAAACTCATAATTGCGTTTCTGTAAAATCCCCGGTTGAATAGAGCGCCGGGGATTTTTTAAATACTTTGTTTTAATGAGATGCAGGGAATGGCTTTCAAACGATTAGTTTATAAATATCATAGCGGTTATAGCTGCTACGGTGATTGAAAGAATTTAACATGGGAATAAAGATCTGTACGCTAATAATGACTTTGCATATTACTGCCGTTTCCCAGGGTCAGAGTCTTGCTGCTTATGAGCAACAAAAATCACCATCTGTTGCCCATGCGTGGGATACTTACATCAATTATTTGGGCGTCGATGCAGAAATTTTTAACGGGCGCGTATACAACGATTATCGGAGCTCCTTATTTAGCGGTTCACCCTTATTATCTGTTGCCCAGAATACGCTAGGAGATGTGGTGTATAATGGGATTTGGTACAGGAACCTGCCCTTAATGTATGATGTGTACAAAGATGTTCTGCTAGGATTTAAGTATGGTGATAACCTGCTTTACGAGATTGAAAAAAGCAGGATATCTCTGTTTCATCTTGGAGAACGTGAGTTTGTTCATTTAAATACTGCCTCTTATCCAAATGCTGCTCCTGGTTTTTATGAAGTTCTTTTTAAGGGCGGGAAGTCGAATGTTTGGGTTAAGTACGGCAAAGAATATAGCGAAGATCTTGGCAGCACTTCCACCAGGAGAATTTTAACCGATAGGGTTCAGTATTTTATAGAAAAACAAGGCATGTTTAACAGAGTGAATTCTGCAAGGGCAATATTAAAACAGTACAACGATAAACAAGACGAGATGAAAAAGTATATAAAGGATCACGGTCTGAATGCTAAAAAAAATATGTATCATATGCTAAAAGAACTGGCAGCCTTTTACGAGGTTATTTAAGCAGTTGTATAAAATCAATTTTGATTTGAAGTTTAATTTTAAAAACACGATCGGGTTAATGCTGCTTCTGGTAGCAGGTTCTTGGGTGGCTGGACAAAACCACCAATATCCGATTGTGTCGGCACAGTTTCGAAATCAGAAACTTTGGGATGTTTTTAATACACTTGAAAAGAAAACCGGTTATCGTTTTTTCTATGATATCAGTAAGCTCGATACTGCTGATATAAGTATTTCGTTCGATGCACAGCCATTCGATCATGTATTGCAAACACTTACAAACGGCAAAAGCATTTATTTTTCCCTGGTGGGCGAAAAGAACGTTTTTATTACCCACGGACAGGTATTGCCTGCGCAGCTCCCTGATTGGTTTTATAGCAATACCCCGTCCGTTAAAACACCGGCCGGCCAGCCGGCTCCAAGTAATGTTTCGGGGGAATTTAAAGCCACTACACAACCCTTGCTGCTCATAGGTAAAAAAGAAGAGGGCGCGGGAAGTGTTATCGTTTCGGGCTACGTAAGGGAAATAAAAAACGGCGAACCGGTTGCAGGAGCCTCTCTTCAAATTGAAAATACAGGGATAGGTACGGTTACTGACAGGTATGGGTTTTTTACATTACTGGTCCCAAAGGGCAAAAATATATTAAGTGTGCAAAGCATTGGTATGGAAGACGAGCGGCTCGAATTGCTGGTGCAGGGTGCAGGTAATATGCAGGTGAATATGCAAACCCGTATTATGTCATTGAAAAACGTAGTAATATCTGCTCAAAAAATGAATAATATTCGTACAGCGCAGCTGGGCGTGCAAAAGCTGGATATAAAAACTATAAAGCAGGTGCCGGTTGTTTTTGGAGAAGCGGATATTATGCGGGTACTGCTTACTACGCCCGGCGTAAAAACGGTAGGCGAAGCCAGTACAGGACTTAACGTAAGAGGTGGGGCAGCTGATCAAAATCTCATTTTATTTAACGAAGCAAATGTGTACAATCCTTCCCATTTCTTTGGTATGTTTTCAGCATTCAATCCCGAAGTGGTGAAAGATGTTGAACTGTTCAAGGGTAGCATTCCTGCACGTTATGGAGGCAGGCTGTCGTCAGTTGTAAATATCAACAGCCGTGAAGGGAACAAAAAAGAATTTGCCGGTTCGGCTGGTATTGGCCTGCTCACCAGTCGCCTGCAAATCGAAGGGCCCATTGTGAAGGATAAATCTTCGTTCATACTGGCAGGGCGTACTACCTATACTGATTGGCTTTTGAAGCAGTTACCGGCAGAATATAAAAACAGCAAGGCTTCTTTTTATGATGTAAATGCTGTTGTTAATTATGAATTCAGCGAAAAAAACAGTATCCACTTTACTGCCTATATGAGCCGAGACAGGTTCAACCTTAATACCGATACCTTTTTTCATTATAGAAATCAAAATATTGCGCTAAAATGGAAGCATAATTTTAATCCAAGGTTTAATACTGGTTTTTCGGTGGGTTACGACAGGTATGAATATAATATTAACAGTGATAAAAACCCGGTTAATGCTTACGAACTCGGGTTTGATATAGCCCAGGCGTACTTTAGGAATCATTACAGCTATATGATCAATAATAAGCATACGCTGGAGTTTGGTCTTAACGCTACTTACCACAAACTTCATTCAGGCAATTATTATCCGTTGGGAAACCAGTCGCTTGTGGAGCCTGTTGCCATGCCCGCAGAGCAGGCTGCGGAAACAGCCCTTTATGTTAGCGATATCTATAAAATTACGCCGGGCCTCACTATTGATGGCGGTTTGCGGTATACGCTCTATGGTTATCTGGGCCCGGGTACTGTGAACCAGTATCCGGCAGGTGTCCCATTGCGCGAGGATAATATTACAGGCACTGTTTTGTATACTGCCAACAAGATCATAAATACTTACCAGGGACCGGAAATCAGGGTTGGGCTCAGGCAGATGCTGTCTAATACTTTTTCTGTTAAAGCCGGGTATAACAGTTTGCGCCAATATATTCACATGCTTTCCAATACGGCGGCTATGGCACCTACCGATATATGGAAGTTGAGCGATCCTAACATCAGGCCGCAATTTGGTGACCAGTTTTCACTGGGGCTATATAAAAATTTAAAATCAAATACCATCGAAATTTCGTTAGAGGGATATTACAAACGAATTAAAGATTACCTCGATTTTAAGAGCGGGGCAGTGCTGGTGCTTAATACACATATAGAAACGGATGTATTGCCCACAAAAGGGAAAGCCTATGGCGTGGAGCTTCTTATCAAAAAATCAACCGGCAAGCTTAACGGGTGGCTAAGTTATACATATAGCCGCATCCTGCTAAAAGCCGATAACCCTTCTGCCGGTGAAATCATTAACAAGGGCAACTGGTATCCTGCCAATTATGATAAGCCGCATGATGTAACGCTTATTGGTAATTACCGCATATCGCACCGTTTCAGTATTTCATTAAACAGTACCTACAGTACCGGCCGCCCTATTACGCTTCCAATCGGGCGTTTTTATTACGATGGAGGCATGCGTACCTTATACGACGACCGGAATGGCCACCGTATTCCCGATTATTTTCGTACGGATTTTTCTATGAACATAGACGGCAATCATAAGATTAATCAAAAGTTTCATAATTCATGGACTATTGGTGTATATAATCTCACCGGGCGCAGAAACCCCTATTCGGTATATTATGTTTCTCAAAATGGGGTGATCAACGGTTATAAACTATCCATTTTTGGAAGTGCTATTCCATTTATCAATTTCAATATCCGGTTTTAGCAAAGCAATGGTTAACGAGAAAAAATATTTGTATTGCGGGCAGGCTCTCCTATTCATTTGGATGGCTTCGTTAACTGCTTTTACAGGTTGCCGCGAAAGATATTATTCAGCTTTTGAAGAACAGGGTACTTCATATCTGGTGGTGAATGGTTTTATCAATACCGGCGAAACACCTACGGTTATTGAGCTTTCAAGGAGTATAAAACTAAATGATGACCCCGCGCAAAAACCTGTTGCCGGCGCCACGGTGCAAATTGAAAGCGATGTAGGAGACCGTATTGCTTTACAGGAAGTTGAGTCAGGCGTGTATAAATTGGAAAATGGTCTTTTAAAACAGGAAAACAAGTATCGCCTCTACATTAATATACAGGGAAAAGAATACGTATCTGTATACTCCGTCGCACATAAAACCCCTGCGATCGATAGCATTAGTTGGGAAAAAAGTAATGGTGGCGTACAACTGTATGTACAGGCTGGTGCTGAAGCTGGCGAAGAGCAGTATTTTCAATGGAAATATAACGAAACCTGGGAGTACCGGGCGGCAATTCCTCCTACTATCAGATATGTCTATAACTCAACCGGAAAAATAACCGGGGTGGCTTTTGACGACGCAGTTGATAAGCCCGGTGTTACCTGCTGGCAGAACGATCGCTCTCGAAATATTTTAATTGGCACCACAGAAAAGCTTTCTCAAAATATCGTATACCAGCCGGTTTGCTTTATACCAGCCGGGTCGCAAAAGTTAAATGCCGTTTACAGCATATTGCTAAAGCAATATAGTATTAGTAAAGCAGCGTATAATTTTCTGTTGCAGATGAAAAAAAATACGGAGCAGTTAGGATCTGTGTTTGATCCGCAACCGGCGCAGTTGTTGGGCAATATTACCTGCCTTACCAATACTGATGAAAAGGTGATTGGTTATGTAGAGGTAACGCAGGAGAAAAGCAAACGTTTTTTCTTAAACAATTTCGATGTTGGAGGGTGGCCCTACACCCCGTCTTCGGGATGCCAAACCGTAATTGTACGTAATAATCCTGATAGTATTGCAAGCATGGCAGCGGGACTGGTACCTGCGATTCCGCAGGAGGTTATTCTGTTACCACCACCGGTTTACGCCGAAATAGTAACATTCGTGGCTACGCAGCCTTCGTGCGTAGATTGCCGGCTGAACGGGGGGACTGATAATAAGCCTTCTTTTTGGCCATAAGCTAAAAATGTAAATAAGAATGATGAAGACAATATGTCAAATTATAATATATGTTGTGTTGATCGCTCTCCTTTGGGGTTGCAGGGAAAGGTACTATCACGATTATATAATGCCTGAATCTGGATTTTTGATAGTGAATGGTTTTATCAATGCCAGGGGCAATCCTTCTGTTATAAGGCTTTCGCGCAGTAATAAGTTATTCGAGAGCCCTGCCGAAATTATGGAACAGGGTGCATCTGTGTTTATAGAAAGTTCAGATAACGAAAAGTTTCCTGTTTTTGAAACATCTCCAGGGGTGTACACATCCGCATCCTTTCCTATATCCGCTTCTTCCAGATATCGCGTACACATTACTGCTAAAGGAAAAGAGTATGTGTCGGAGTATACTGCATCCCGTGCTACCCCCGACATTGACAGTATTAGCTGGGAGCAGGAGAATGATGGGGTTCATTTTTATGTTCATGCGCACGATGATACTAACAGCAGCCGCTACTTTCGGTGGAAATTTGAAGAAACCTGGGAAACGAATGCTCCATTTGTTACCACTCTTCAATACGATAGGGGGCCAGATAATACCCTAACAGGCGTAAAATACCGGTATCCCGATGGCCGGGCCGATACTACTATCCAGCGGTGCTGGACTACTGCCGACTCAAAAACGCTTATGATCGGCTCTACTGAAAAACTATCCCAAAGTGTCATTTTTCAGCCATTTTATTTTGTAGGTGCCGGTTCTGTAAAGATGGCTGTTGAATACAGCATTTTGCTGAAACAGTACAGCCTTAGCGAGCAGGCTTACAATTTTATGGTAATGATGAAAAAAAATTCAGAGCAGTTGGGTTCGGTGTTCGATCCACAACCCTCGCAACTTGCCGGTAATATTAGCTGTATAACTGATCCTCAGGAAATGGCAATTGGTTTTATAGAAGTGTCAGAGGAAAAAGCAAAAAGAATATTTATAAAGCGAAAGGATTTGGATATCTGGAGTTACAGGAATGGATGCGAAATAGCCATAATAGCCAACCATCCTGACAGTATTGTGAAATATAGCAATAGTCTGATGCCTTCCACAGTATTTCAACAGAATGAAATAACCGGTGTGATAACAGCTTTTACAGCTACAACTCCATCCTGTATAGATTGCAGACTGAGTGGTGCCTCTAATGTAAAACCTTCGTTTTGGCCCTAGTAAAATGATGTATTGTACAATGAATTATTTTAAACGCATATCAATTTTCACCATCGTATATGTATTGGGCATAATAACCCATTGCATGGGTCAGGATATAGATATAGCTGCTGTATCGAAAAAATTAAATAACCATATACAGCAAACGGTAATGGAAAAGCTGTATGTACATACAGATAAAGACTACTACCTGGCGGGAGAAATTATTTGGCTGAAAGTGTACGATGTAGATGCTGTTACAAATAACCCCATTGACTTTAGCAAAGTAGCTTATGTAGAAATAATAGATACTGCCAATACTCCGGTGCTGCAATTAAAAATAGCCTTAAACAAAACAACGGGTAATGGATCTGTGACCATTCCTCAATCGTTTAATTCGGGCGTTTATACATTAAGAGCTTATACGCGCTGGATGCGCAATGCCGGGGTTGATGCTTTTTTTGAAAAACGCATTACGATTATGAACCTTAATAAACTGCCCGGCTATACCAATACACAGAAAGTCAACGGCGATTCATTATCTGTTAAGTTTTTTCCCGAAGGTGGAAACCTGGTTAGCGGGATGGAAAATATTGTTGCCTTTTCAATTGCTGGCAATAGCGGTAAAAATTTATTCAAAGGTTATTTAATTACAGGAAGAGACACGGTGCTCCGGTTTGCGCCACAGTTCGCTGGAATGGGTTCTTTGAAGTTTATACCTGCCGATGGGAAAAATTATGAAGTGCTTATCGTTTCGGAAAGCGGGAAAACGATTGCTGTAAGCCTGCCGCAAGTGCACAGCCGTGGTATTGTAATGCATGTTACGGATGATGCTGAAAATTTTGCTATCAAAACCAATGCAAATACATCTGATAAGGCCTTGCACATGATCGCTCACTCCAAAGGCATTGTAAAAGCAGCAGCAACTGCCCGTTTGCAGAACGGGACAGCCTCTTTTTTTGTGAAGAAATCCGATCTGGAAGCGGGGGTATCTATCATTACTATTTTTAACGAGGCCGGTAAACCCGTATGCGAGCGCCTGGTTTTCGTATATCCTGATCATAAAATAGATTTACAGGTCAAAACTGATCTTACTGCTTACAAACCCCGTGCAGAGGTAAAAATGGATCTGACAGCCCTGGTAGGTATGGGTAGCACAGACAGCGCCAGGTTATCGGTTTCGGTGTACCGGTCAGATTCTTTACAGCAGGTGCCTGCAACCGATATAACAAGCTACCTGCTGCTTACTTCCGAACTGGGCAGCTATGTCGAAAATGCTGCTTACTATCTTGAAAAAAATAATAGCCTGGCACGGGATCTATTGCTGATGACCAAAGGCTGGCGCCGGTTCAATTGGGATGAAATATTATCGGGTGTAACAGATACTATTCGTTATCAGCCTGAATTGCAGGGCCATTTGGTAACAGGAAAAATAACAAGTAATGTTACGGGGGAGCCAGCCCCTAATGTAGAAGCGTATCTTTCCGCTCCTTCTGTGATCACTCTTTTTAAGGCCACGGTAAGCAATGCGGAAGGAAAAATAAAAGCCAACTTCAATAATTTTTTTGGAGGCAACGAGCTGATAGGGCAAACGAAAAAAAGCGGATATAGGATATCGATAGACAATCCTTTTTCGGAAATATATAAAAAGGTTAAAATGCCTCCGCTTTTCAGGTATACGGCATTTCCTAATACGCTATTGCAGCAGCAGCAAAGTATGTTAATTCAAAACCTTTACAATAGTGAAAAACTATACAATTTTTCATTACCTGCCTTTGCTGATACAAGTGCTTTTTATAGTAAGCCCGATAACTATTATAATTTGGAGAATTATACACGCTTTACATCAATAGAAGAAATAATCCGTGAGTATGTGGTACTGGTAGATGTACGTTTGCGGAATAAAGAAGTCAACCTTTTTATGACCAATGTATTAAAAAAGGAATATTTCCCCAACCCGCCCCTCAACCTGCTGGATGGCGTTCCGGTTTTCAATTTTACAAAGTTTTTTGAGCTGGATCCCTTAAAGCTTCGCAGCCTTGATGTTGTAACACAACAATACGTTTCGGGTACCGGCATATTTGATGGAATTCTTAACTGGAAAAGCTATAAACCGTCTGTTAGTAATTATCAGTTAGACTCCGGAGCTGTTATAATAAATTATGAAGGGCTTTTATTGGTGCGTGAATTTTACAGTCCTGCTTACGATACAGAAGATAAAAGACAAAGCCACATGCCCGATTACAGGAATGTGTTGCTTTGGGAGCCGGATATTGTTTTGAAAAATGAAACAAAAAATCTGGGTTTTTATACTGGAGATATTCCCGGACAGTACGTAGTTATTGTGCAAGGGATAGCTTCAAACGGTGCTACCGGTAGTGCTCAGTTATTATTTAAAGTTGAATAATAGGAAACTGTTTTAAATGAAATCATGATTGGATGAATAAAGATGTTTGAGAATTAAATCATTAAAATATAAACAATGAAGAAGATTATACTTTCACTTTTGTTACAGTCTGCTGTAATAGTCCCCTCTTTTTCTCAAAAAGCTGTGCAACCCGCACCTCAGGACTTTGATGTTGTTCGTTCTGAAGTTTCAAAAGGAAAAATAGAAACCATTTCCTATCCGTCTAAAACTGTTGGTAACGACAGGAGGGTGACGATTTATACACCTCCGGGATTTTCAAAAGATAAAAGCTATCCTGTTTTATACCTCTTGCATGGTATTGGTGGCGACGAAAAAGAATGGCTCAATGGCGGCACGCCCCAGAATATTATGAATAATTTGTATGCTGATAAAAAAGCAGTACCCATGATCATTGTAATGCCCAATGGTCGTGCTATGAAGGAAGATGGCGCTGGCGGCAATATAATGGCGCCGGAAAAAGTGCAGGCATTTGCAACTTTTGAACGGGACTTAATAGATGACCTTATCCCTTTTATAGAAAAAACTTACCCGGTTAAAGCTAATCGCGAAAGCAGAGCTATTGCCGGTCTTTCGATGGGAGGCGGTCAGGCATTAAACTTTGGTTTAGGCAATTTAGACCTGTTCGCATGGGTAGGCGGTTTTTCTTCCGCTCCCAACACCAGGTTGCCGCAGGAGTTGGTTCCCGATCCCGAAGCAACTAAAAATAAACTGAAACTTTTATTTATATCCTGTGGTGCCAGCGATCGGCTGATAAGCTTCAGCCAGCGTACGCACAATTACCTGGAAGAGCATAAGGTTCCCCATATTTATTATGTGGAACCCGGTAACCACGATTTTAAGCATTGGAAAAATGCTTTGTACATGTATGCCCAGCTATTGTTCAAACCTGTAGATCCGGCTACATTTTCTGAATATCGCAAAATGTCAGTTGAGCCGAAAGTAAATACAGGCATTGGTTTTGGCGGCCCTGGCGGGGAAAAAGAAAATCTGTCCAATGTAAAAGAAGATTTTAAACCGTCGGTGTTAAACCAGCCGGGGCAATTGTACCCGCAGGTAAACTCCCAGGGATATGCACGGTTCAAAATATACGCTCCACAGGCCGATAGCGTAAAGGTAAGTTTGGGGTTGGGTGGCAGTGATGGTACTCTCCTTGTCAAAGGAGCTGATGGCTTTTTTACCGGCACCACGGCGGGCCCAATGGATGAAGGGTTTCATTATTACCATGTGATAGTAGATGGGGGAAAGTTCAACGATCCGGGGGCGCTTAATTTTTATGGTTCCACCCGTTGGGAAAGCGGTATAGAAATACCCGCCGCGGATCAGGATTTTTATGCGTTGAAGGATGTGCCGCACGGTCACATATCGCAAATACTGTTCCCCTCAAAAAGCACTGGTACTTCTAGAAGGGCATTCGTTTACACTCCACCGGGTTATGAAAAGGATATAAAAAAACGTTATCCTGTGTTGTACCTGCAGCATGGTTGGGGCGAAGACGAAACCGCCTGGAGTAACCAGGGCTTGGCCAATCTTATCATGGATAACCTTATTGCAGCAGGGAAGGCAAAGCCGTTTATTATTGTAATGACTTATGGTATGACCAATGAAATCAGATGGGGCAGGATACGCGATTTTAAAATCGACTCTTTTCAGACAGTGCTGGTGAAAGAACTGATCCCTTATATAGATAGCCATTTCCGCACATTGCCCGACCAACCAAACCGGGCAATGGCGGGGCTTTCAATGGGTGGCATGGAAACAAAAATGATTACAACAGCCAATCCTGATGTGTTTTCTCACTACGCGCTTTTAAGCGGAGGTACTTTTGCACCTTCCGATTTAAAAACAGATAAGCAAAAGCCAGGGCTGGTGTTTATAAGTTGTGGCAGTAAAGAAAATCCCGATGGTGTAAGGAAATCTGTAGAAGATCTGAAAGCCGCCGGCTTCAACGCGGTATCTTATGTGTCGCCCAATACAGGGCATGAGTTTTTAACCTGGAGAAGGAGCCTCAAAGAGCTGGCGCCATTACTTTTTCGATAACGATAATATGCATCCACCATTATTATCATTATTCAGCAACAGGCCATTTCGCTGGTAGATCTTTTCAGCAGAAAATGAAAAAAATCTTGTGGGTTGGTACAGGTATATAAAGTAATAAATTGTCAATAAAAATAATAAATATGAGAAGGCTGTTTTCTTTTTTTCTGATGATGGGAATAACCATTGCTTTTGCCGGTTATAGCAAAGCCCAGAACAAAAATTTCCATATCTACTTATGCCTCGGCCAGTCTAATATGGAGGGCGCTGCAAAGCCGGAGGCACAGGATAGTGCAGGCATCAGTGAGCGGTTCCAGATGTTGGCTGCTGTGGACTGTGATAACCGTGGGCGAAAAATGGGTCACTGGTACAAGGCTGTGCCGCCGCTTACCAGGTGCTATACGGGGCTCGGTCCTGCAGATTATTTTGGACGGACCATGGTGGAAAATCTTCCCGAAAAAATAAAAGTAGGCATTATCAATGTTTCTGTGGGTGGATGCAAAATTGAGTTATTCGACGAGGATAGCTGCGCATCGTACACAGAAAGACAGCCAGACTGGATGAAAAATATGATTAAAGAATATGGTGGTAATCCTTACCGGCGATTAGTGGAAATGGCAAGATTGGCACAGAAAGATGGTGTGATCAAAGGGGTTTTATTACACCAGGGTGAATCGAATACCGGCGATACCTTATGGCCCCAAAAGGTAAAGAAAGTATATGAAAACCTGTTAAAAGACCTGAACCTCGATGCAAAGGCTGTTCCTTTACTGGCGGGTGAACTGGTGCCTGAGGATCAGAACGGCGCTTGCGCGGGTATGAATCCGATTATTCGCACACTTCCTCAAACAATTCCTAACGCGTATGTAGTGCCTTCGGCAGGATGTGAAGGTGTTAAGGACCGGTTACATTTTAGCGCTGCGGGGTACAGAAAATTAGGTAAACGATATGCGGCTGTGATGCTGGAATTAATGGGTAAAAATATTACAGCAGAATAAAGAATGATCAACTCCTTTAGCAATATAATTAAAACAGGCAGTATATGGGTGCTGGCTATGTTATTTTCCTGCAACAGCAGTAAAACAACAGGTGCCGGCAAGCCTGTAAACTGGGTAGGTACCTGGGCTACGGCGCCGCAATTGGTAGAGCCGGGTAATATGCCGCCACCGCCCGGCCTGAGTAATAATACGATCCGCCAGGTAGTGCGTGTATCCATAGGAGGTGAACAGTTGCGTTTACATTTCTCCAACATATTCAGCACGCAGCCGGTTACCATGAAGCGTGTATCTGTTGCAGTAGCCACAGAAGGAGGTAGTATAGAGCCCTCTACACAAAAATTGTTACAGTTTCAAGGAAGTGAATCGGTAACCATACCGCCGGAAGGACAAGTGTCTTCAGATCCTGTTAGTTATAAACTTGCGCCTGGTTCGTTGCTGGCTGTTACCATTTATTTTGGCGAAACATCCGCCACTATCACAGGTCATCCCGGCTCTCGCACTACATCTTATATTTTGGAAGGGAATCAAATTGCTTCAACCGGTTTTAAAGGTGCGGTTAAAACCGACCACTGGTATGTGATCAATGGTATTGATGTGATGGCACCTTCCAATGCCTTTGCCATAGCTGCCCTCGGTAATTCTATTACTGACGGCAGGGGCTCTGGAACCAATAAGCAAAATCGGTGGACTGACATCTTATCTGAGCGGTTATTAAAAAATCCGGCAACAAAAAATACGGCTGTTTTGAATTTGGGAATAGGAGGCAATTGTGTATTGCGTGGTGGTTTGGGGCCCACAGCCGTAGCACGCTTCGACAGGGATATACTTTCTCAAAGCAATGTGAAATGGCTGATTATATTGGAAGGAATCAATGATATTGGCGGTATTAAAAATGCAGAAGATGTCCCTGAAATAACGCAGGAGCTGATAGCGGCTTATTCTTTAATGGCTGATAAAGCGCATGCAAAAGGTATAAAAGTGTATGGTTGTACTATACTTCCTTTTGAAACATCTTTTTATGACAAGCCTTTCAGGCAGCAGGCGCGGGATGTAGTAAATACATGGATCCGCACTACCGACAAGTTTGATGCCGTAATCGATTTTGATAAATGGATGCGTGATCCTGGCAACGTAAAGAAAATATTGCCCGATCTGCACGATAACGACTGGCTGCATCCTAATGAAGCCGGTTATCGGAAAATGGGAGAAGAAATTGACCTGAACCTGTTCGTAAAATAAAGCAGATACAAAGATGCGTATAAAGAAGGTCTTAATGTCACTTATAATAGTCGCGGTAGTGATGCCGGCAGTTTTACTGGCTCAATCAGGCAGTGCGCCTGAAAAAGATGCGGCCATTATTACGGGTAAGTATCAGAATTTGTTTAGGGAAGCGGGTTACAAGCAAAAAGATATTAATGCTAAAATAGAAAGCGCCTATAAATACCTGTTTGAAAGTGCCGCCGGTATTTATTTTGAAGTGGGCGACTCGATGGCCTATGTTTCCGATATTAAAAATAAAGATGTACGAACAGAGGGGCTTTCTTATGGTATGATGGTAGCAGTACAATTGGATAAGAAAGATGTTTTTGACCGTATCTGGCGTTGGTCTAAAAAGTATGCACAACACCAGGAAGGGCCGCGAAAAGGTTATTTTTCATGGAGCATTAACCCGGTAACTAATAAGCCTAACTCCAGTGGTTCAGCATCCGATGGTGAATTATATTTTGTTACAGCATTATTATTTGCCTCCAATAAATGGGGAAATAATACGGGGATTGATTATTATAAAGATGCCCGCTTTATTTTGGATGAAATGTGGAAGAAGGATGGAACCGGTGGTATTGTAAACCTCATCGACACCACGCACAAACAAATAACATTTGTGCCGGAAGGTGACGGTGCTACCTGGACAGACCCTTCTTACCATTTGCCTGCGTTTTACGAAGTGTGGGCTTTATATGCCAAAGACGGGCACGAAGATTTTTACAAAGCCTGCGCCGATACCTCAAGAGCATTTTTAAAAAGAACTACACATCCTGTTACAGCGCTCAATCCCGATTACGCGGAGTTTAGCGGTGCGCCTCATTCAACCAGGTGGATGCCTGCTGCTTTCAGGTATGACTCATGGCGTGTGCCTATGAATATTGCTATGGATTATGTATGGTGTGGTAAAGACAAAGTATGGCAAAAAGATTATGGCCGGCGCTTTCAGAATTTTTTAAGATCGAAAGGCATCAACAGTTTTGATGATCAGTTTGAAATAGATGGCAGTAAGCCGGATTTTATTCTGAAAGCAGGTGCGGTAAAGAAATTAAGGCATTCTCTGGGGCTAATAGCCACCGCTGCTACGACATCTTTAATGAACCCCGGAAAGCAAAGCTTCGATTTTGTGCACAAGCTATGGAATGCAAAGCTGCAGCCTTACGAAGATGGCTATATCGATCCCTATTATGACGGATTACTATACTTGTTCGCTTTAATGCACCTCAGCGGTAAGTATCAGGTTATTCATCCGGGGTTATAAATATATTATATATTAAAATGTAAAAATTGTATGATGATGAAATTTAATGTAAAACAATTAGCAAATGCAGCGTTGGCATTATTACTGATGTTCCCCGATGCAGCACTGGCACAAAAGAAAAAAAATACAAAAACAGAAAATAATGTTCCTGTATTTACGCAGTTCTCCTATAAGGGAAATGATGCGGTGTATAATAACCATCCTCTGAAGAAAAATGAGTTTTACAATCCCATTCTTCAGGGGTGTTACCCCGATCCCAGTATTGTGCGCCGGGGTGAGGATTACTTTTTGGTAAACTCTTCTTTCTCTATGTTCCCGGGTGTGCCTGTATTTCATTCTACAGACCTGGTAAACTGGAAGCAGATTGGTCATGTGCTGGACAGGCCATCGCAGCTAAAAGTAGAAAAGGCAGGTGTTTCGGCAGGTATTTATGCGCCCTCTATAAAGTATAATAAGAACAACGAAACCTTTTATATGATCACCACGCAAATTGCCAGTGGTATCGGTAATATGGTAGTGAAAACAAAAGATCCTTTTAAAGGCTGGGGCGAAGTGATCAAATTAAAATTTGATGGTATCGATCCGTCGTTATTTTTTGATGACGATGGTAAAGCTTACGTGGTGCACAACGATGCACCTGATAAAGGAAAAGAATTATACAACGGTCATAGAGTTATTAAGCTATGGGAATATGATGTAGAGAAAGATGAAGTGATCCCGGGAACGGATAAAATACTGGTTGACGGTGGTGTGGATATTGCACAAAAACCTATCTGGATCGAAGGCCCGCATATCTATAAGAAAAATGGGAAATATTATTTAATGTGCGCAGAGGGAGGAACCGGCGACATGCATAGCGAAGTTATTTTTATGAGCGATAGTCCCAAAGGCCCTTTTGTTCCGGCGCCCAGCAATCCCATACTTACTCAAAGGTATTTTCCCAAAGACAGGAAAAATAAAATAGACTGGACCGGCCATGCTGATATGGTGGAAGGAAAAGATGGTAAGTATTACGCAGTGTTCCTGGGTATTCGTCCTAATGCAAAAGACCGTGTAAACACAGGGCGTGAAACTTTTATCCTTCCTGTGGACTGGAGCGGTACTTACCCTGTTTTTGAAAATGGATTAGTGCCTATGAAACCTCAACTGAAATTGCCGGAAGGGGTTACTAACCAAACAGGTCAGAACGGCTTCTTTCCCAACGGCAATTTTACTTTTACCGATAATTTTGCAGCACCTGTTTTAGATTACAGGTGGATCGCCATGCGCGGGCCCAGGGAAGCATTTATTTCCAGCGCTGCGAAAGGCGGTGTAAGTATAAAACCATTTGCAGAGAATATTAAAGCGCAATCCCCGGTTTCGGCATTATTCCACAGGCAGCAGCATGCCAGTTTTGAAGCTGCTGTTACTATGAAGTACATGCCGGCCACTGAAAAAGATTTTGCAGGAATTACCTGCTACCAGAGCGAAGCGTTTAATTATGTATTTGGCGTTACCAGAAAAGGTAATGACTGTTACCTGGTATTGGCAAGAACAGAAAGGGAGCGGCAGGCCGGCCCTCCGCGTCCGGGTGCTGCTGCAATAACAACCATTATAGGCAGCACAAAAATTGATGTAACGAAACCCATACAACTGCAGGTGGTGGCATCGCAGCAAGATGAATATTCGTTCAACTATTCTACTAATGGCAGCAGCTTTCAAAATCTGGGAGGGCCCGTATCGGGCGATATTTTATCAACCAATGTAGCAGGTGGTTTTACCGGTGCATTGATCGGCCTGTATGCTACTTCCGGCAACGATATTCAACCCTGATTTCTGTAATACTGTAATAAAATATATAGGATGTATAAAATACTTGGTTGGTTATTCGTTGCAGCATTGATGGCAGGCTGTAATGCTCCTTCAAAAACGGTTTCAAATACAACAGAAAATGTCACTTTTTATAAAAATCCGGTGATATGGGCCGATGTGCCGGACATGTCGGTTACCAGGAATGGCGGGGACTATTATTTAATAAGCACTACGATGCACCTGATGCCCGGCGCACCTGTGATGAGATCGCGGGATTTAGTACACTGGGAAACGGTGAGCTATGTTTTTGATAGTCTTTCAGATAATTCCAAATACAATCTTATCAACGGCACCGTATATGGACGGGGGCAATGGGCCTCCTCAATCCGTTATCATAAAGGAAACTATTATGTACTGTTTTCGCCTAATGATGAACCATATCGGGCTTATATCTATACAAGCAAAGATCCTTCAACGGACAGATGGAAATTAATTTCAAGAACACCGCACTTTCACGATGCTTCGCTGTTTTTTGATGACGATGGCAGGGTGTATGTGTTTTATGGCACCGGCGATTTGCAGGAGCTGAAGCCCGATTTATCGGGTATAAAACCAGATGGCGTGAAAATGAAAATTTTTCAAAGAGATAAAGATGAAAATGGATTATTAGAAGGAAGCCAGGTAGTAAAAAAAGATGGAAAATATTACCTGTTAATGATCTCCTGGCCCAGAGATAAACCCCGCCGGCAGCTTTGCTATCGTGCTGATAATATCACCGGACCCTACGAAAAGAAAGTGATACTGGAAGATAGCTTTGCGGGCTTTCCTTATGCAGCGCAGGGAACTATTATTGATGATGAAAAAGGAAACTGGTATGGCCTGATGTTCCAGGACAGGAATGGTGTAGGTCGTGTTCCCTTACTGATGCCCGTACGTTGGATAAGCGGCTGGCCGATGTTGGGTGATGAAAATGGAAAAGTACCGCTTACCGGTACCACGCGCTTTAAGCCTTTTGATACGGGAAAGCAGATCGTTGAAAGCGATGACTTCTCCGGTAAAAGCTTAAAAACAAACTGGCAGTGGAATCATAATCCGGTTAATAGTGCCTGGTCGCTTACAGAGCGCCCTGGTTTCTTAAGGTTAAAGACAAGCCGCGTGGTGCCCAACCTGTATCTTGCTCCTAATACTATTACCCAGCGCATGATGGGGCCAACATGCAGTGGCATTATAGCAATAGATGTCTCTGAAATGAAAGACGGGGATGTAGCCGGCTTCAGTGCTTTTAATGGGCACTCGGGCATACTCGCTATCACAAAAGAGGGCAACGGCAAGGTGCTTACCATGAGTACAAATGTTGTGGAGCTGACAGAAAAAGAAAAAGCGGTCATCAATGTGCAGGCGGAAGAGAAAGAGCGTATCGTATTGAATCAGGATACGGTGTATCTCCGTATAGATGGAGACTTTAACCTGAATAAGGATTTAGCCGCCTTTTATTATAGCCTGGATGGTAGCACCTGGACAAAAGTAGGTCCGGAGTATAAGATGATCTTTGACTATCGTAAGCTGTTCATGGGCACCAGGTTCGCCATATTCAACTATGCTACAAAATCTTTAGGCGGGTATGTGGATGTGGATTATTTCAAATTTACTGTAAGCGAAAAATAAATAAAATGTACCCTCAACTAAAAATAAAAATCTAAGAATGAAGAAAGAGTATTCAATCGAGCAACTAAAGTATATAGCTACCCAGTGCAGGCGTGATGTGGTAAGAATGGTGCATGGCTGCCAGTCAGGTCATCCAGGCGGTTCACTGGGGTGTGCGGACCTTATGACGGCTTTGTATTTTAAAATAATGAACCACAATCCTAAGTTTAATATGGATGGGATAGGAGAAGATCTTTTCTTTTTATCTAATGGACATATATCACCCATATTTTATTCGGTACTGGCCCGCAGCGGTTATTTTGATATTAAAGAGCTGAAGACTTTCCGGCAATTAAATTCCAGGTTACAGGGGCACCCTACCACGCATGAAGGACTGCCAGGTGTTCGTATGTCGTCCGGCTCCTTAGGCCAGGGACTCTCTGTAGCCATTGGTGCCGCATTAACCAAACGGCTAAAGAAAGATAATAGCCTTGTTTTTTCTTTACATGGTGACGGGGAGCTTCAGGAAGGCCAGATTTGGGAAGCTGCTTTATTTGCGCCTGCAAAGAAAGTAAACAATTTGATTATGGTTATAGATGTAAATGGCCAGCAAATAGACGGACCGACAGAGCAGGTGCTTTCTCTGGGAGATTTGGATGCCAAATGGAAAGCCTTTGGATGGAATGTGTTATATATGAATGGGAATGATATGGAGGACGTAATAGCAACGCTGCAGTTAGCTAAAAGAAAAGCCTTTAAAAAGAAACCTATCTGCATATTGATGCAGACAAATATGGGGCATGGAGTAAGCTTCATGACAGGCTCACATAAATGGCATGGTATCGCGCCGAACGATGAGCAATTAAATGTTGCTTTATCTGAATTACAAACCAATATGAACGACTATTAAATACAGAAAGATGACTAAATATACTTATACAGAAAAGAAAGATACCCGGTCTGGTTTTGGCGCCGGTTTACTTGAAGCAGGGAAAAAAAATGAAAACGTAGTGGCTTTGTGTGCAGACCTGGTAGGCTCTTTAAAGATGGAAGCTTTTATTAAAGAGTTTCCTGAAAGATTTATCCAGACTGGTATTGCTGAAGCAAATATGATGGGTATCGCAGCAGGTATGACCATTGGCGGAGCTATTCCTTTCACTGGAACATTTGCCAATTTTTCAACTGGCCGTGTTTATGACCAGATACGGCAAAGTATCGCCTACAGTAACAAAAATGTAAAGATCTGTGCCTCCCATGCCGGTCTTACCCTGGGCGAAGACGGTGCTACCCACCAGATCCTCGAAGATATCGGGCTCATGAAAATGCTGCCTGGTATGACGGTAATCAATCCCTGCGATTATAACCAAACCAGGGCGGCAACCATTGCGATAGCAGAATATGAAGGACCGGTCTATTTGAGATTTGGGCGCCCTGTAGTGCCCGTATTTACCGATCCCGATCAAAAGTTCGAGATAGGTAAGGCATGGCTGGTAAAGCAGGGAAAGGATGTAACTATAGTAGCTACGGGCCATTTGGTATGGGAAGCCATACAGGCTGCTGAAAAATTAGAAGCAGAAGGTATTAATGCCGAAATTATTAATATACATACCATTAAACCCCTGGATGAGGATGCTATATTGAGGTCTGTGCGAAAAACAGGTTGTATTGTAACTGCGGAAGAGCATAACAAAATCGGCGGCTTAGGTGAAAGTGTTGCCCGGTTGCTTACCACTACGGAATTGGTGCCCCAGGAATTTGTGGCCGTAAATGATTCTTTTGGAGAAAGTGGTAAGCCTGCAGCGTTAATGACCAAGTATGGACTTGACGCTGATAATATCATTATAAAAGCGAAGAAAGTGATGAGCAGAAAGCCCTTTATAAATGAAAAGATATAAAATATACTAAGAGAACTGGTTTTAAATATGCTTATCATGAATAGAACAATTTTTGCGGGATGCGCCTCACTAATCATACTGTTGATATCCGCCGCTTCTTTACAGGCTCAGTATGACAAAAGTCTTAAACTCTGGTATAACCAGCCCTCCGGTACCACCTGGGAAAATGCACTGCCGATAGGTAACGGTTTTTTGGCAGCAATGGTTTATGGTAATGTGGAAAGAGAACAGGTACAGTTGAATGAGGGTACTGTCTGGAGCGGAAGCCCTTATAATAATAATTACCCGCAGGCACTGGATTCGCTAGGTGAGATCCGCAGGCTGATCTTTAATGGAAAGCATAAAGAAGCCGAAAGGCTGGCCAATAAGGTGATGTTCCATAAAAAGTCATCAGGGCAAATGTTCCAGCCTGCTGGAACTTTGAATCTTGATTTTGTTGGTCACGAAAATTTTACCGATTATTATCGCGAGCTGGATATCGAAAAAGCCATTGCTAAAACATCTTATAAAGTGGGTAATATAACTTATACCCGAGAGGCATTAGCTTCATTTCCCGATAAGGTAATAGCAGTGCGGCTGACTGCAAGCAAACCTGGCAGTCTTTTCTTTACGGCATTTTATACCACACCACATAAAACTGCAAAAATAGTGGCCTCACCCACAGGGGAGATTTCAATAGCAGGTATTACCAGCGATCATGAAGGGGTAACCGGTATGGTAAAGTATAAAAACATCAGCAGATTTAAATTAGAGGGAGGCAAGATGTCAGCCACGGACTCAACTTTAACTGTTAAAGGGGCAAACGCGGTAACTATTTATATTTCTATTGCTACTAATTATATCAATTATAAAGACATCAGCGGTAATGAGAACCGGAAAGCTTATGATTATTTAAACAGGGCTTATGAGCAATCATTTGCTGCTATTAAGGCAGCACATATATCGGCTTATCAGCGATACTTTAACAGGGTGAAATTTGACCTTGGTACAACGGATGCGGTAAAACTGCCTACTGACGAGCGTTTGCGCAATTTCAGAGATACATACGATCCTCAGTTTATTACATTATATTACCAGTTTGGCCGCTACCTGCTGATATCTTCCTCTCAACCCGGCGGACAGCCAGCAACGCTGCAGGGCCTTTGGAATGGAAGTTTATACCCGGCATGGGACAGTAAGTACACGATCAACATCAATACAGAAATGAATTACTGGCCGGCAGAGCGTACTAACCTGGCAGAAATGCATCAGCCTTTATTTCAGATGATCAGGGAGATGTCTGAGACCGGGGCTGTTACTGCCAGAACCATGTATGGTGCAAGAGGCTGGATGGCCCATCATAATACAGATATCTGGCGTGCTACAGGCCCGGTAGATGGGGCCACATGGGGGATATGGAATGCTGGTGGCGCCTGGTTAAGCCAGCATCTCTGGGAACATTATTTGTACAGTGGCGATAAAAAATTCTTAGAAGACTCATATAATATTTTGAAAGGCGTTGCCAGTTTTTATGTCGACTTTTTAGTAGAACACCCCAGGTATAAATGGCTGGTGGTGAACCCGGGCACATCTCCGGAAAATGCACCACCGGCGCATGAAGGATCTTCTCTGGATGCGGGAACTACAATGGATAACCAGATCGTTTTTGATGTGCTTTCTACCGCCATTCGGGCAGCAAGGATTCTAAAAAAAGATGCTGCCTTTGTTGACACACTGCTGCAAAAGCGAAAACAGTTGCCACCGATGCATATAGGTCAATATGGCCAGTTACAGGAGTGGCTGGATGACATTGACAGCCCTGGTGATAAACACCGGCATATTTCGCATTTATACGGGTTATTTCCCTCGGGCCAGATATCGGCCTATCGCACACCGGAACTATTCAGCGCTTCAAAGACTACCTTACTGCATCGTGGTGATGTGTCAACGGGTTGGAGTATGGGGTGGAAAATAAACTGGTGGGCGAGGATGCAGGATGGGGATCATGCCTACATGCTGATCAAAAACCAGTTGACACCATTGGGTATTAACAAAGGAGGCGGCGGTACGTATAGTAATTTGTTTGACGCGCATCCCCCGTTCCAGATAGATGGGAACTTTGGCTGTACATCCGGTATTACTGAAATGCTGATGCAAACAGCAGACGGTTCTGTACATATTTTGCCTGCATTACCCGCAGAGTGGAAGTCGGGCAGCATCAGCGGTATCCGGGCCCGTGGAGGTTTTGAAATTGTAGATATGCAATGGAAAAATCATAAGTTGGTTAAGCTGATCATAAGATCTGATCTGGGCGGCAATCTGCGGTTACGCGTTCCCAACGCAATCAGCGTGGCAAAAGGTGTTGCCTTAAAACCGGCCGGAGGTGAAAATTCCAATCCGTTTTTTTATGTGGAAGAAACAAAGACACCCGTTATATCGTCCAGAGCGAATGTTCAGTTATTGAACCTGAAAAAGACATACTTGTACGATATACCTACTGTAAAGAACGGTGTGTATGAGTTTATTGGAGGTGAAAAGTATTAGCATAATTTTTATGCGATCACTTGTTCTAAAAAATAAAGTGAAAAGAAATGGAGTGCGTAACATGAAAATAAAAAGATAGTATATCCCGAACTCATTGATGTATGGCAATCAAAAAAGAACAGGTCTATTGTTCAGGTGGAGAATGTTCCCATTCTCCGCCTTATTTTAAAAATAATGATAATTCCTATAGGATTTAGTCCCAACACCAGGGCAGATGAAATGGAAGAAGATCAGATAGCCGCGATAAAGGTACTGTATTACTGGTGGTGATATTTTTCATTTTTCAGGATGGTACAGGCCCTGTACACCTGTTCTGCCAGTATTAGCCTCACCAGCTGATGTGGAAATACCAGTTTTGAAAGGCTCCATTGAAAGTCGGCTCTTTTTAAAAGGGTTTCATGCATACCAAAAGCGCCTCCTATAAGAAAGACAATCCTTTTTGTGGAACTGTTGGCACAGTGTTGTATTTGCTGTGCAAGCGCTTCTGAACTTAGTGAAGTACCTCTTTCATCAAGCGCAATCAAAAAATCATCCTTTTGTGTTTTGGCAAGTATAACATCTGCCTCATTTTTTTTAATATCCTGGATGGTCATTTTAGCTGCATTTTTAAGCGGCGGAATAATTTCCCACTCCAGTTTAAAGTAATTGTTAATGCGCCTCGAAAAATCTTCCACACCGATTTTTACATAGGCTTCGTGTGCTTTACCAATAGACCAGAATGCAATTTTCATCTTTCTTTGTAAGAAATTTTATTGGCTCATTAAAAGAGCTGCATCGGGCAGATACAACTTTTTTGTGGGACTTCAAAGTTACAGATTCCCAGGTTATTTTTTAACGGGTTGAAGTTATGAATAAAACTGAAATACATCTGTTCCCTTAAATCAAAATGATTATTTCAGCATCAGCTCAAAAAACTTTAAATACAATTCCCTTCCTCCTTTCCTCAGGCTGCAGAATAGTCTGGTATTATACCCTGATTTTTTGAAAGCAGTAATAAAATGCTGCACATATTCATAGCTGCTTTCAGATGCTGCTTCAGCCACACATTTTTTCTACAATAAACATTCGTTTAACTTCCTGAATCCCACCTCGCTAAGATTGCCGAAAACAGGAGTATCTAAGATCTCCCGAAACCCTGTTTTAACTTTTGCTGGCTTAACTAAAAGCTGCTTCAATCATACGTTAAAGGCTGTTGGTATATCGTTCACCTTTTATTTCTTCTTCGTCAGCCATCCCATGTATATCGAAGATTGAAAAAATCGATGTGGTTTTTCAAATCCGGCTTCTATACATAATTCCGTTATTCTTTCTTCAGAAACGAGGTAAAGCTCATTTTCCATCCTGTGCATGCGTTTGCCAATTTCTGCTGCATCCAGGTTGTTTGGCAAAAGTAATCTGTATATGTCAAGGCTTTGCCTGATTTGGCTTTTAGCCACGGTTATGTCAAGCATTACAAACGCTGCTCCCGGTACCAATCTTCCGGCTATATCTTTGAGGAGGTTGAGTTTGCTGCCGTTATCTTCGAGAAAATGCAGGACAAGCAGGAGCGTAGCCGCACTATATTTTTTCTCAATGGGAAGATCTGTTATCAAACCTTCTATCAGCGTTACATGCTCATGGCTTTTTAGCTTTTCCCGTGCCTGAAGAATCATTTCCGGCGAGGGGTCTATTCCGGTTATCTTCCAATGTTCAGGGGATTGTATAAACGGCTCTATTTCGTTACCTGTTCCGCAACCTACAACCAACAGGTCTTTGTTATGCGTTTTTATTAATAGCTTGGGCAAACACTCTAAAAAATAGTGATAGTTTGCAATCCACGTTTCTACGAACTGGTTGTAGCCTGTGGCTCTTTCATTTTCAAATATTTCTACCTTGCTCATTTAAATTGAATTTTTTATGCCATTGCTCTTATTGAAGTCTTTACGGTAGGGGTTATGCTCATCCTCATACACCCGCTCAAAGATAGAGCTTCGTTGTAAACTGCATGTAAGCCGTTCTTGGCTAATGAATGCTTTTTGATTTTGCTCTTTGCAGGCTTTTCTGAAGAGGGGACCGCGAATTTCCATGTGGTTATCTGGTTAGACAATAGTTTAGTCATACTAACGTCAATTTTAGGTTGACTAATTTTTGTGTAATTACTTTTGCATGGATCGTTATACATTTCGCCGGATAAAAAGTGCAATACACTTCTTCCTGTCCGGGCTTTACTTTTCTCTGGCTTATACTCCTTCCAGGTAGAGGAATAGGGAGGGCTGCGGGAGGGCTAACCCGGTACATAGATTTAAGCGGTGCATAGCAGGCGATTGTTTTTTATTACTATTTTGAACAAGAGGGCCCAGACATATAGTGCAGAAGCGTTTGCCGGTATTTTTAAGAAATACTGGGGTAAGGTATATGCCATCTGTTATCAGTATACCCGAGATGCGGATGTGGCAAAAGATATGGTGCAGAATATTTTTATTACGTTGTGGGAGCGCGGACAGGTCTTGCAGGATGAAGAGAGCCTTGAGAAATATCTTTCACGCGCAGCCAAGTACCAGGTTTTTAAAAAGAACCGTGATAGCAGAAGCGACCTTGTGGATGCGCTGGATGGCAGATACGACGAGGTAAGCGGCTTAGAGGATAATGATCCGCATCAGCGTTATATTTACCGTGAGCTGGCTGTAAAGCTGGATCAGCAAATAGCCCTTTTGAACGAGCCTGCCAAAACCATATTTATGTTAAGCCATTATGATGCGCTCAGCTATAAAGAAATTGCCGCCCGCATGGGCATAGCTGTAAAAACAGTAGAGTACCATCTTACCAGGGCGAAAAAAATCATCAGGGCAAATATCGGGTAGGCTACTTTCGAGATCGGGAAAATATTCCGGGCATTGATTTACGATATCGGGAAAAATTTATTTCCCCGCAAGGGTATTACCCGCTAAAGGGTATATATAGTTGTATGGAACATATAGACCCCGAATTGCTGAGGCGTTATACGGAAGGTAATTGTACCCCTGAGGAGAAAAAAGCAGTAGCAAGCTGGCTGAAGGAAGAAACCAATTTTTTCTCAGATGACACTATACAGGCTGTTAACGATAAGCAGCTCGAACAGGAGATCTGGGAAAAAGTGCAGCAGCAGATTGCGGTTAAACACCAGGCACGGCCGGCACCGGTAAGAACGTTGTGGCCCAGGCTGGTCGCGGCTGCGTGCCTTATTGGCTTTATAGCTGCCGGTTGGTTCCTGTTTAAAACAAGGCCCGGCGATATAACGGAGCAGTCCGCATCCATCCCTTTCAAAAGATATATCGTTCCAAAAGGAGCGCGTTCCCGCCTGGTACTGCCCGACAGTACGGTTATTCACCTGATGGGAGGAAGCGTGATTGCCTACCCCGAAACATTTGCTTCAGCAAAGCGCGAGGTTGTTCTTGAAAAAGGCGAGGTTTTCCTTGAAGTAGCCCACAACCCCCAATGGCCCTTTGTTTTGCGCAGTGCCGGCTCAGAAATAAAAGTATTAGGCACAAAGTTCAATGTGCGTAACAGGGATAAAGACCCTGTAGTAACCGTAACACTTACCGAAGGCAGCATACGGTTCACATCCGCCGCCAGCTCACAGTTATTAAAGCCCGGCGAGCAGCTGCAATATGATAAGCTGAAGCAATTAATAACAGGCGTAAAAACCATCAGGGAAAAAGACCGGGTAGCCGGTTGGACAGAAGGAAAGCTGCATTTTAAAGAGGAGCCCCTGCACAATGCCCTGAGCAGGCTGGAAGATTATTATGGTGTGCATTTCATAATAAAAGATAAAGTAAACCTCAACGTTCCGCTTACGGCAACTATCGACAATTTGCCGCTAAAGCAGGTACTGACTATGATGGCGTTTAGTACCCACCTCCGGTTTGGCGCCGTGGACAGCATTATACAGGTAAGCAGCAAATAAATAATAGAGTAGGTATTATAGCTATTGCACACTTCCAAAAGTGCAAAGTTCCCTTCGGGGAAATGCTTTGGGGATCTGCAATGCGCGTAATACACGGCCTTGCATAAACAAAACCGTAAAAGATCAGAGGAATGAAACTAATAACGAGGGTTACAGGCACGCTAATTTTATGCAGCCTGTTGTTTTTATGTAGTATTAACGCACAGCAACCCGTTGTGCATATTACACCACAAACACTTGAAGTGGCGCAGGTATTAAAGCAGCTGCAGGAAAAAGCCGGGCTGAATTTTATATACAGCGGTCTCCGCAAAGAACTGTCGCAGCGGGTATCGCTTTCTCCGTCCACGGCGCCTGTAAGCGATATTCTGAAACAAATAAATGCCCAGGCGGATCTGGAGTTCAGCATGTCGGGCAATACGGTAGCTATCCGGCTTGCAAAGAAGGTGAACGGCGCCATTACCGGCAGTATTACAGATGCCGGCCGTGCACCTGTACTGGGTGCCACAATATTATTAAAAGAAAACGGCAGGGCAGCTCTCACAGATGAGCAGGGCCGCTTTTCCTTTAAAGATGTAAAAGCAGGCCGGTACACTTTAGAAATAACACATGTAAGCTATGAAGCTCAGCGCCAGTCCATAACCGTTACGGGTGGCAAAACGGCTCATCTGCGGTTTACGCTCCATGCCGGTGGTGAAAAAAAACAAAACTTAAACCCCGTAATAGTAACCGGCCAGTATCGTCCGCAGTCATTAGATAAATCTATTTACAGGGTAGAGGTCATTACCAAAGAACAGATACAAAATATGGCGGTCAGCAATATTGGTGAGCTGCTCAAGCAGCAGATCAATATAGATATTGTAAACGAGTCCGGCATGGGGCGCTCTAAGATACGGTTGCTGGGGCTTAACAGCCAGTACGTAAAAATACTGATGGACAATATACCCATTGCCGGAGATCAGAACATGGGCAGCGATGTAGACCTTACCACTATCAGCCTCGATGATGTAGAGCGGGTAGAGATCGTAAAAGGCGCTATGGGCGTAGAATACGGCGCCAATAGCATTGGAGGCCTGGTAAACATCATTACCAAAAAAACATCCGGGAAAAAAACAGACGTTTCCCTGGAGCTGCAGGAAGAAACCGTAAGAGAAGAATACAATCTTAACAGCGATAAAACCTACGAGGCCAAAGGGCGGCATATACAAAAGCTTAGCCTTAGCCAGCGTATCGCCAGCGGGCTTTCTGTTGGCGGCTCCGTGTCACGCGATAAATTCAATGGTTACCGGGGCGAGTACGACGGGCACGGTATTATTACCAAGCCGCTGTGGTACACCTATGTAGATGAATCGGGACCGCGTACAGAATATACACCTATTCACACGCGCGGCTACGAATGGAGCCCCAAAGAATCCTGGAACGGTAATGTATATATTTCCTATACGCGCAGCCGGCTCAACCTGTTTTACAAGTTCAATTACTTCAACTCTGTGCTAACCAATTATGCCCGGGATGCGGCCTATTATTACCTGAAGTTAGAAAGGATTGGGATCAACGCTTCCACCAACGATGACTATAAAACCACGAGATTCAATCATCACCTCAGCGCCAGGGGCAGCTTTTGGAAAAATGCTTATTACACGTTAGATGCTTCTTTCCAGAAGAATGGGCTGGAGCATCGCAGGTATGCTGTGAACCTGCAGGATAATTCGGTACTGGATCCTATAAACGGTACCCCCGATGGCAAGCCCGCTATTGACTGGGAAAAATACTACCAGTCGCAGGGTTTTTACGCCAAAGGTTCCCTGGTAAAACCCATTGTAAAAGAAAAACTGGAATACAACCTCGGCTTTGAAATGGACAATACCACCGGTAACGAAGGTAATACCAGTTGGTTTGGCGATGTATCCTTAAATAATCCTGTAGAGCGCACCCTTTTTACCGGGGCTGCCTATACCTCTGCGGAATGGAAAGTATCTAAAAGAATCATGATCCGCCCCGGCTTTCGCCTCAATTACAGCAACAAGGTCAATATGCGCACCAATGAATCCGTTACCACCCGTTTCCGCATAAACGAGCGTAACGATATGCGTTTAATAGCCGGCACGTCCACCCGCTTTCCCAATTACGAAGAAATGTACACCTGGTTTGTAAACCTGCCGGTACATGACTACCGGGGCAACCCCGATCTGCGGCCGGAATACGGTAAGTCTATAGAGCTGCAATGGGCAAGAAAGCAGGAGCTTAATGATAAGCTGCATCTTGAAACCAGCCTCAGTACCATGTTCCAGCATATTAAAGACCGCATAGTGCCCATTACCTACCGGGTACCTGAAGAACCTTCCATTACCGGCCGTAATACATGGACTAACGAGAATAAATATAACGGCCTGCTCAACCAGCTCAATGTAAACCTGGTATCCGATAAATTCAACTTTGCTATCGCGGGCTCCGCGCTGGGCTACCGGGGCGATGACGATGCTACCGTTACAGAGTACAAAGGCTTTCTTACTGTATTGCAGGGAAGCGTACAGGCCGCTTATGTTTTACCGTTAGATATCCGCCTGTCTGCTTTTTACCGCTATGTGGGCCGGGAACCAAAGTATGTGATGATGGGAGAGGAGAGAATGCTTTTTAAAACCGAGGCCTATCATAATATGGACGCCAATATAGCCCGCTCTTTTCTCAAAAAAAGAGTTGACCTGCGGGTAGGTGTAAGAAACATTTTTGATGTACGGGATATTAAATACTTACAGCTTACCCCCGGATTGCAATTGGGCGACTATGGCGCGGCCCCTGCATTCCTGCGCCTCTTTTACGGGAGGAGCTGGTTTGCCAAGCTCACTTTTAATCTTTTTAATTAATCACATAAACAAATCATAATATGAAAACAATGAAATATGCATTTTTCACTGCAAGGTATCCTCTCCCGGTAGCGTGCGCGGCGTTGGAACGTCGCGCAAATAAATATAATGATAAGTTCTTTATAAAATCGGGCGTAAGCAAATGCTCACAGATGATTTGCCACGCACATCGCTCATAGCAATTCCTGCCGGAAATAGCCCGCAACAATTTCCGGCTGCCCTTTTTTGCTCCACTTTTTTGGGCAGGCAAAAAAGTGGAAAAAGAACTTTCCGTCATTTCAAGTAAAAGCTTTTTTATTTCTAAATCACATACACAAATCAATAAATATGAACACAATTAAATTTTACTTATTCTTTTTTCTCGCGGCAACCGTATTCTTTTCCTGCAGTAAAGACAAGCCGGAAGGCGAAAGCATTGATTACAGCGCGCTTACCGAGCAGCGTATAATGCAGGTGTCTGAGCAAAAGACCATCAGCGATAACGACATCACCGACCTAGAAACCCTGCTGGGTAAAGTAACCGCAGATACTACTAAACAGCGGCTCACCACCCTGCTGAACGGGGTAAAAATTATTAAAGATTTTATACCGCGGTTTGAAATAATGACTACCGACCCTGATGCTAATTTTCAGCAGCTATATGCCACGCTGGAAGCCAGCCTGAACCAGGTTACGGATGCCCTGCCCCGCAAAGCAGTGCTGAAAAGCGGCCTGGCAACAGCTCTGAGCAATTATAATACGGAAGAATATGAATATCCTCAGGATGTATTAACCCATCTACAAGACACTAAGAATTTTATCAGATTCTCTCTTGCCTCTTTCCTGGCGGATAATTTTAATGTGCGCCCCATAGAAGGTAAGCCCACCCGCTACCTGCGCCGGGATATTGAAAGCGTGGACAGCCTGTTTTGGACCTCTCAGGACAAGAATCTTCCTTATGCCTCCCTTAAAACCTTTAAGGGCCTGCGATCGCTGGAGATGCTCCTTTCCAGCGATGATACGCTGAACCTGAATTTCATGAAAAACACACTGGAGCATTTGAAGATTCAATCTTTAAACAATAAAGCTACGTTGAATATAGACTCCTGCCAGCGGCTGAAAACAATGCATCTTGCGCCGGTTAGTAATAAAGAGGCCCTTTCCGGTGGCAATTATGCCACTATTGGCGCGGCTACGTTTCTATCAAATAACGGCAAAACATGGGACTTTACGGACAAATTCCCCCTGCTGGAAACCCTGAGTCTGCCGGCCACTATATGCCAGAACCTGGTTACACTGTTGCTGCCCGGTAAGCAGCATTTAACTAATATTACTTTTCAGGGTCCCAATGGTCAGGATTTTAACCAACTGCCAAACATCAAAAAAATAGTAATAGAGGGTAATGGAATAAATGCGCTGAGTTTAAATGTAGGTTCCGCCTCTAACCTCGAGCTGGATGAAATATCCGTATCCGGTTTGGGGAGCTTGTCAGGAACACCGGGTAGTTGTGGTGTAGGAGTAACTCCGGGAACGACAGAAAAGGTAAAAATAAATAAACTGAACCTGTCGGGTAATGGAAAGGGCTTTACCAGTGTTGGCTTAGGCGGTTTGAAGCTGGACAAAATTCCGGACATCAGCAGCCTGGTAAGTGAAGTGACAACCAACATTTCTTTTGGATATAGCGACATAACAGAGAAGCCCAATTTTGATAACCTTACAGTCGACCAGTTGAGAAATATAAAGGCAATCAGTATACAAAGCAAGGTTGCCAGCCCGGGCAGCTTTGAAGATTATAATAGTTTGTGGCAGAAGCTGAACCCGGAGGCTTTGACAGATCTGACTTTACCCATTGGCTCTTATCCCAATAAAACCGCGGATTTCAGCCGGTTTAAAAAACTGAACAGGGTGTATATTCCTGTTACCACTTCCTCGGGGCAGATATTGGATAAGCTGATATTGAATAAGGCAGTACAGTCTAACTGGCGCCTGTATAACTTAGGAGAGAATGGCGAGATAACCGGCAGGGTAACAACTGGTATTACGGTCGAATTTAAAGATTAATGGCTCACAGGAACAACCTATCATATACACAATTTTTTCTAAACCATTTAAAAATTTACATCATGAGATTAAATTTTAAACAAATACCCATACTGGGGCTCGCGGCCCTGGTGCTGGGCGCGGGTTGTAATAAAAACAACGACCTGCAAAACGAAAAGCTGTCGCTTAACCAGCGCACCACAGCTTACACCCATATTAATGACACCTGGCATACCGGCTATGTAAACAACGGTACCATTACTAGCTTCGATCCCAATAGCCACCAGGCCTGGTTCAATTTTCATACCATAGACAGCAGTGCTAAGGGGTTTAAATCAGACAGAGATAGCTGGCATTTAGGTTTCTGGAACGGGGCCGGGTTTAACCGGGTTATCCTGAACTACTCCGCCGCTGTTAATGCTAAAAGCATACCCGGGGAAACAGACCTGAATGATGCGAGACTTAATACTACAGAGATGGACATCGCGTATGATTCCCTTACCGGCGGCGCCATAGGCACCGGCGCGGTAAGCACTTACGATTATCACCACGAAGGCGAGTTTGTAATAGGCACGCCCGATGTTACCGATAGCGTGTACCTGGTAAAAACTCCTGTTATACAGGTGCACCCTGATACGCTGGGTACACCGCCGGTGAATGTAGACCTCTGGCTGGTGGCTGTAAAATGGAATACCGGTGGTTCTACCTACGATATTGAATATCGTCCTGTTGTAAAAAGCGGCAGTAGTTGGGTTTTTACAGGCTCCGCTATTTCAGAAAGCATTTCGAAAAGCAGCAGCTACCAGTACAGCGGCTTAAAATTTGGAACTGCGGGGTCGCTAGACTTCCAGCCTGTCAATTCTTTATGGAACTTAGGTTTAAGCGCGGTAACGCTGAAGCGTTATTTCAACCCTGCTTTTGTTCCGTCAATTGGCTACGACTCTTATGCCTATTCCATCAAAGGTGTGGTGCTCAACAATAATTCCGGCGTAGAAGTGTACACCGTTAAAAATACCAGCGGCGGTGCCCCCGGGCCTTACGATCCTATTCATCCGGCAGGCCCCAGTACCGATCCTGCTATCAGCACTTCCAACGAAAGCCGTTTTATCAATTATAATGTGGATAGTCTGACAACTAATAATCCTCCTTTCAGCGGCGCAACGCAGGAAGAAATAGGCCAGTACTGGCGTTATTTAGATATGGGTAAATACCAGATATTCCTGGATCGGTTCTTCCTTATTAAAACAGGCAATGCTGTATATAAGCTGAAATTTGATAACCTTGATGCTCCCTATTATAATAGCGCAGATAATAAAAATGGCGTAGATTATGGTATCAGGTACCGGTTCAAAAAAATAGCTACCATTCCTTAATCGTTTCCATGTTCCTTTGAGTGGATAATTATTCCGGGCCGCCAGCACGCGGCCCGGGATTTATCCTTACTAAAAAAGTAAAAATAAACCCTCCGCAATCATGCGATTTTATTATACCCTCTCACTTATACTGGTTGCTGCTATTCTCTGCCCCTTTTTTGTTAAGGGGCAAACTGTAACCGGTACCGATACCATTTTTCAACTGCTAAAAATAATCGATAAAAATGACATTGCTAAGACAAACTTTGTTAATCTTTCCGAGCTGCTGCAATATGAACTGAACATGGATATAGAGCGCTACCCGGCCGATGGCGGGGCAAGGCTGAGGATGCTTGACCTCAGCAGCCGCTATTATAAAATATTAATAAATGGTATTCCCGTGGGCGGCAGCGATATGTTTGGCGGCAATGTAGACATCAGCGGCATCGCGCTCAACAATGTGGACAGTATTGTTTTATCCAACACCCCGCAGGGCGTTATATACGGCAGCGGCACGTTGGCCGGCGTGGTCAATATTATCACCGCCAAAGCTCCGGAAAACGGCAACACCAGCCTGCATGCTTTTGTGCAGGAAACATCCGCCGGTAAGGAGTACAGCCTGCGTGGCGGCGATGCCGCCAAAGGCCTGCATATACAAAGCCTTTCGTTTTCCCATCGCCTGTCGCCCAAATTTACTGTAGGCCTCAGCGGCATGCGGAACGCTTTTGAAGGTTGCCGCGGCTCGTTTAACGGAACTGAACCGGTAAGCACGTACAGCTATGGCCGCGGGTTTAAGTGGTCGCCTTATACTGCTTACAATGGTGACGGGTATCTGGCTTACAAAACAAAAAAACTGTCCGCGTTTTATACGGGCAGCTATTACCATGCTGATCTTACTTATTACAATCCATTGGTAAAGGAGTGGGACGGAGCCGGCGCCGCTTTTTATGCTATCGATTTTCGCTATGTGAATACCCGGGCGCGGCACCACGGAAACCTTCAATACCGTTTCTGGAAAAACGCGGAATTCACCGCGGATCTTTCCTGGCAACAGGCCGTTACCAAAAGACGGATAGCGCCGGTAAATACCCAAAACAATGAGCTGATCGAAAATGTGCCGTTGCAAACCTTATACCAAACAAAAACAGGATATGGCCGGGCTACCCTTGTAAAGCCCTTTTCACACCGTTTACAATGGGGTGCAGGAATGGAGGCCGACCGTACTGCCGGCTTTATCGCGGCTGCGGATGGTACCTACCAAACCACCGACCTGGACAAAGCCGTATTTTCCATAGCTGGTTTTAGCTGGCTGCAATGGCGCGTCAATAATAAATGGGCATTTCAGCCCGGCATACGAATGGCGGGCAACGGATTGTCCAAAGCGCGGCCTTCGTTTTCTCTGGCTACTAATTACCGGCCCAATGATCGCAACGATCTGAAACTGGTGCTGGAACAGGTACAGCGCTTTCCCAGCCATCGTGAGCTGTTCACTTATTTAGAGAATGAATTTAATATGCTGCGCGGCAATGAAAAGCTGAAACCGGAAACGGGAACAGCGGTATTGCTTTACTGGCAGAATGATTTGCTGCAAATACCGGATGCCCGCCTGCAACTAACTTTGCAAACAGCTTACCGGGAACTAAAAGACAGGATCGTTATAGCCGCGGATAAAATTGTGGGCATACAGGAACTGTATCGATACGCTAATGTAAATAAATATGCTTCCTGGCAGAATACCGCGGGTTTGCATTGGCATGAGGAAAAGCTGAATGTGCAGGCGGCTTTTTCCGTAACCGGGTTAAAAGGCACGGATAATGTGGATGCCGGCCAGTACGATCAATTTCTTTTTCATACAGAAGCCAATGCAGTAGCTGATTATAATTTCTGTGCCGGTATATGGTTGCGGGCCAATTATCATTATGTAGGCAGCCGCCCCATATATACGCTGGAAAGGCCAACGGTTTCTTCGGAGCTGGTAAGGGTGCACAACCGGGCGCCGGCCTTCCATTTGCTGAATCTGAATGCCGGCAGATCCTTTTTCAAAAACCGGCTGGAATTGAGTATCGGCGGACAAAACTTACTGAATGTAAAAGAAATAAATTTCAGCGCTACGGACGGGCAGGAGCATTATACCGGTGATTTAAGAACATTGAATATAGGGTATGGCCGGGGATGGGTATTGCGGCTGGGGTACCAGATGTAGGAAGCGTCCAGATCTGTGAGGTTTCAAAAACCTCACAGATCTGCAAAAAGTTAAAAACAAACAGATGAAACAGTTAATCTCTTTTTTTAAAATGCTTAGGTGCGGGCAATTGTTCCGGGAGCGCTCTGATAAAGAACCGGATATACTTCATATACCGCGTGAAGCCGAAAGGGCTTTCCGGACAAGCCTGTACCGGTATTTTAGGTATAATGAGCCGGGGCTTGAATACGTGATAGAATACGATCCTGTTTTTAACCCTGTTATGGATTGTTTGTGTAGCGAAGGCTGGCAGGTGCAACTGATCTGTAATGCATACGGGGAGTTATTCTTCACGATCTGTTCCGGTATTCATGGAAAAGATTATCAGCACTGCCGGGAAAAACAGTATAAATAAAAAACAACGATAGAAAATGAAACATTGGATCTTATTTTTTTTCCTGCTACCAGCGGTAGCAGCAACAGCACAGGAAAATGCTTCTTACAAAATTTACAGCGTTGCGGACAATAAAGAAGTTTCGCTGACGCAGATGGTAAGCGGGCTTTATAATGCAGATGTAATATTTTTCGGCGAAGAGCATAATGACTCCGTAGGGCATATGTTAGAACTGGAAATATTCAAAGCATTGCACCAGCAGCAGAAAGAAAAACTGTCTCTGTCCCTGGAAATGTTCCAGACCGACGTACAACTCGTACTGGACGAGTACCTGGCCGGGCTGGTACGGGAAACCAACTTACAAAAGGACGGGCGGCTATGGAACAATTACAAAGATTATCGTCCCCTGGTGGAGTATGCAAAAGAAAACAACATCCCCGTGCTGGCTGCCAACGCACCTTACCGCTATACCAACCGTGTTACCAAAAACGGTATTGGAAGCCTGAAGGAGCTTTCCAGGGAAGCCAAACAATTACTGGCTCCGCTACCTATCGACACACTAACCGGCAGGTATTACGAAAAATTTGCAGGTTTAATGGGTGGGCATGAAGGTATGGGCAATATGAAGATTTATCAATCTCAAAATGTTTGGGATGCTACTATGGCCTGGAAGATTGCCCGTATATTAAAAAAGCATAAAAAAAGCCGGGTATTACATCTGAACGGCCGCTTCCACAGCGATGAAAAGCTGGGCACTTATGCGCAGCTGCAACGGTACGCTCCAAAATTGAAGCTGATGAACATCTCCTGTTTCAGTCCTGAGAATTTTAATAACCCGGACTGGGATCAGTGGGCACATTTAGGCGACTATATTATTATTACGGATCCGGCAGTGCCAAAATCATTTTAATAATTGATAATGGATAAAAACAAATGAACGTAAGATTTTTTTGGGTAACCATGCTGAGTGTCATTTTTATTTCCTGTGAAAAAAATGATACTGTCGATACTCCTGATATATCTGCTTCCGGTACCCGGCTGGAGCAGAGCCTGGACTCCTTGTACCTGTATGCGCGGGAAACCTACCTTTGGTACCAGGCCTTACCGGATTATAACAGCTTCCATCCGCAAGGGTATGCGGATGCTGGCGATGACCTTACTGCATTGCAAAAGGAGCTGTCCGCCATTGCAGCGTTGGCCATAAACCCTCAAACCGGAAAATCTTACGAGTTCCGGCAGGGTTATGAGCAACTACTATATTCCTATATAGCTAAAGGGAATATTTTTACCGGTCGCAGCGCATCCGTTGATATCGAAGGCAGGGGCAATGATATGGGGCTGGATATGGCTATCATTGCCGGTAATGAAGTGTACGTAAAATACGTGGAAACAGGGTCTCCGGCAGCCGAAGCCGGCATTGTACGCGGGATGAAAGTGATGGGTATCGATGGTGTTGACAGAATGCTGAACAGCAGTAACATCAGCGCGGCGCTTGCCGGAGCCGAAGCCGGTATTACTTTACAAAAGCCGGATGGCACCAATATGCATGTTACTCTTCAGAAAAAAATATATACCGCTTCGCCTGTTCTCAAATCGGCGGTTATAAACGCCGGAGGCATAAAAGCAGGATATATAGCGCTTTCAAGATTCAGCAGCCTTGCTAATGGAAAATCTTTTATAGATGCGGTATTTAACCAGCTTTCCGGTGAGAACATCACCGGTCTTATTGTGGATCTGCGTTACAATAATGGTGGTTACATAGAAACGGCCGAATATGTCGCTGACCTTATAGCGCCGGCATCCATCAATGGCTCCGTTATGTATGCCGAGCATTTTAATGAACTGTTGCAGCAAAGCAAGGCTCCCATACTTAAAACCATTCCATATTTAGATGATCAGGGCAATCCTGTTTTTATTAATGGCCGGACTGCCACCTATGCTGATGTTGATTTTTCCGTATCAGGAAACACTTACAGGTTTTCCAAAAAAGGAGCATTAACAGGTATTCAACGCATTGTATTTATTGTAAGTGGCATTACAGCTTCAGCCGGCGAACTGCTCATTAACTGTTTTAAACCCTACGTGGATGTAAAATTAGTGGGCAGCGACACCTATGGTAAGCCCGTAGGCTCCTTTGGTATCGGCATAGACGGGTACACTGCGCATCTCGCGCAGTTTCGTATACTCAATGCCGCCGGCGAAGGTGATTACTATAATGGTATTCCTGCTGATATCGCGGCAGCAGATGATGTAACAAAAGATTTTGGGAGTCCTTTGGAAGAATGCGTGGCAAAAGCTTTGGCGGCGCTTACTTATCAGGATGGATCTAAAAAACGCTTACTTAATAAGTCTGAAAAAATGGACGCAGCAAGTGAAAAGCCATTGGTAGATAAATTAATGCTGGAGCACAGGCTCAGGTTAAGGTAAAGGTAAAGGTAGTGTGGAAATATGCTCGTAGACTTGTTTGCTGCTGGTAATTTTTGTTTCAGTCATTTGTATATTTTAAACCTTAACCCTTTTGCTTTCAAAGCTATTCTCAGTACTTGGAATAGAACTTTTACCCAGACTGTTGTATTATTTTCCAATGCTCTTCCTGCAAATGCAGAAAGCAAAGATAGAAACCCGTCTTGTGATTGTTTCACTGCTTTTCGTAGCTCAATTACTCCTTCATCTTGCCGTTCTTAAACCTTTCGCTGGCTGTTTGATAAGAGGAGATCGTTTCAGAAATCAATTCCTTATCTGTGCTTTTTGATTCTGCTAAGGATTTATCTTCTCCCGAAACTGTGAACTGTTTTACTCGTTTTCTGTCATCAATTTGGGTAAACAGGTGGCCTTTCCACATTCCTAAAGTTCGGTAGTTGCCTATAAAAGCCCGTTCTTCTCCCTGTTTTGTTTGATTAATATCTTTACCAAATAAGGCGGTATTGTAGCTCCATCCCAAATAGCCCAATAAAGTAGGCATTAAATCTATTTGTGAGGTTAGCCTGTCTACTCTTTGCGGTTCATGTGGCAGGTTATAAATGATTGCCGGTATATGGTGCTTGTCAATATTGATTTCCCATTTACCGGCACTGTTGGCACAATGATCGGCCACGATAACAAATACAGTATTCTTAAACCAAGATTTTTTTTGTGCTGCTGCGATGAATTTTCCCAACGCATAATCTGTATATTTTACAGCTGCATTCCTGTTGCCCTGCGACAGGTCAATGCTGCCTTCAGGGAAAGTATAAGGCTTATGGTTAGACGTTGTCATGACAAACTGGAAAAAAAGCTGATTCTCACTACTGCTTTTATCTGCATATTTGATCGCCTGTTTATATAAATCCTCATCACAAATCCCCCAGGCGTTTTCAAAGCTTATTTCGCTATCTGAAATACTGTACCGGTGTGTTTCAATTTTGTCGGATAAGGGATTTCCCCTGTCCCTGTCAACAATATCAAAACCCTGTCCTCCAAAAAAATTATTCATATTGTCGAAATAACCGTCTCCGCCATAAATGAAATAAGGGTGATACTGCCGCTGCTTTAAAATGGTAGCAATAGAAAAGATATGCGCATTGTCGGGCCGTCTCACAATACTGTTTCCCGGCGTTGGCGGAACGCAGAGCGTGAGTGCTTCCATTCCCCTCACCGTTCTGGTACCGGTCGCATATAAATTGGTAAAAAAAATACTTTTACTGGCAAGGCTGTCATAATTAGGCGTGAGGTTGTCCTGGTTCCCAAATGCTTTCAGAAAGTCCCCGCTGAAGCTCTCTATGGCTATCAGTATTATATTCGGACGTATCTCGTTTTCTCCTTTTGTTATCCTGTTTATATTATCCCATTGAGCGGAAGCGTATTGCTGATTTTCCTGCAAAAGCATTTTTTTTAGCACCGTGTAGGCATCTTTATCATTAAGCTTGGGATAGAAAGTTTCATAATCGAGCTCGTTTGACCTGAACGCCGCAAAAAATGAAAACACACCATTTTTCCCCACTTCATTTATCACCAGGTTATTGCTGAAATCTGCCTGCTTGTTTTTCAGTGTCCCTAATAACAGAAATGTAATTAACAATATGGGAATCGAATAGTAAAACCGGGTACGGATAGACCGCTTATCTGAAAATACTGATTTTAAAACGCCTGTTTTGTGAAGCAGGATAAAGGTACCAATGACCAAAACAATTAAAACGGCAACAATCAATGGTAAAGGGTATGATTGATTGATATTGGAAACCACCTCGTAAGTATATATAAGATAATCCACTGCAATAAAATTGAACCTTACGCCAAATTCATCCCAAAATGGGAATTCAGCTATTAAACTAAAAAAAATGATGATAAGGGCAATACAGAGGTAAGTGTATGTAAAGATTTTATCTGACAGTGAACCGATCCATCTTTTTGGAAACAGCAGCAGGTAAACCAAATAGGGCAACAGGAATGATAACCCTATCGCAATATCAAAGCCAAAACCTGTAAGAAAGGCCCTTAAAAGGTTGATTAAATTAAAATCAGCATCTTTTGCTGACCAGGTGAGTAAAATGATTCTTGTGATAAATGAAAGGGCGGTGTATAACCCTGAAATGCTGAATAATGCAGCAAACCTGCTCTTTCCCAGCTTACCTGATGGCATGACTAGTCTCATATTTTATTGGTTAAAAAGCTAAAGTTCCTGCATGATTTTGAAGAAATTAGGAAGTTAGCGTTCGTTAGTTTATAGTTTGTATGATTGTTGCGTTGTTATTTTTATTGCAAAACTATGGAGAAAATATCAAAATTAGGATGGTCGGACTTTTGGAACAGCGGGGCAGCTGTGGACTTCGAGGATAGTACCGATTCAAGGGCTTTCGAACTGGAGAGGAGAGTGATGCTGTCCCAATAACCTGAACAGGGTGCAATGCGGTGGAAGTAACCCGCCGCAGGAAACCGGTCTTACGTTTCTGTACAGAAAGGCTGGAAAGCGATCAGTGATGAAGCCATACATCCTAACGGCTTTCTGGGTTACGTACAATCCACCGGCAAGGAACCGAAAGACGGGCAGCCTGTGACTTATGACAAGCAGCCTGATTTTGAAGATTATGGTTTGGGATGCCTGCTTTTAGCCGGTTCGGAAATATTGAAGATGAAATGAAAATAATTAAAGTTGACAGATGGTGGGTGACAGGACTTCGATCTTCCTCCGACTTCCGGGCTTATTCCGACTTCCCGACCCTTTTTTATATTTTACATTTAAAATTTAATATTCAATATTTCTCAGCATTCGTTTTCTTCAGGAACCTGGCAGTTAAGAAAATTGCTGAAAAGCTTAGTCCGCTGATAAAGCCGATCCAGATACCTTTTTCTGCCATACCAAAGTGAAATGCCATTAAATAGCCCGAAGGAATACCTAAAATCCAGTAAGCAATAAAAATAAACAGGGTAGGAACGTTTACATCTTTAATACCACGGCATAGCCCGGCACTGGTGGCTTGCAGGGCATCGGGTATCTGGAAAGCCGCTGCAAAAAGCAGTAAACCTGCTGCAATAACCACTACCTTTTCTTCGTGGTTAAAAAATAGCGGTAAATATTGTCTGAATAAGACAAAAAGCAGGCAGCATAGAGTGCCGTAAGCTAAAGCCAGAACCATAGTGCTTTTCCCGATCACTGATATCCTTTTCCAGTTGGTGCTGCCAAATGCATGGCTTACCCGTATAGAGCCCGCCTGCGACAAGCCTAAAGAAACCATGAAAGCAAAGGAAGCGCAGCTCAGGGCGATCTGGTGCGCCGCTTGCTGGGCAGCGCCAATGGTTCCCACTAAAATGCCCGATACGGCAAAAGCACCGGCTTCCATACCAATTTGCAGGCTGCTGGGTATGCCTATTTTCAGTAGCTGTGCAATAGTGCTTTTTCTAAGGAGCCACTGGTTTTTAGCTACTGCCATATACTTTGTAAATATTTTATGGTTGAGTATCACGTAGCCCAAAGCTAAAAAAATGATAATGCGTGTAATCAGTGTGGCATAACCCGCACCTACCAGCTCCAGCCGCGGAAATCCCCAGTTGCCATAGATCAGCAGCCAGTTTAAAAATACATTCAGGGGTATGGCTGCTACAGACAATGCCATGGCTGTTTTGGTATATTGCAATCCGTCTGCAAACTGTTTTAAGGTCATAAATAAGACCATGGGGATAATGGAAATGCTCATAAGCGTCATGAAAGGCATGGCCAGGGCCACAACTTCAGGGTCTTGTTTGAGGTGCAGCAGTATATTTCGGCCAAAGAATAATGCCAGGGAAATGATAATGCCGGATAAAGCACAAAGCCAGAATCCGTTATAAAAATAATGCGATACCTGCTGTTTGTCAAACTTACCATGGGCTAATGATACCATTTGAGCTACAGAAATGGTAATGCCTATTCCAAAAATAAACGGGATATTAATAACGTTTAAAACCAGGGCTGCAGCGGCGAGTTGTTTATAACCTGTATAACCGATCATAGCAGTGTCGATCAGGTGAAGGCTCATTTGTGCCAGTTCTCCAAAAATGATAGGTAAGGCCAGTTTTATGGTATTCCTGGTTTCAGTTTTATAAAAGTACATTTTGTTTTTTTAGTAAATTGATTAAGCGAAGGTTTAATATGTTGATAAGAGATCTGTCCTTGTAACCTCTTCAACCTTTAACAGGCCTCCAGCACCATGGCGCTGGCGCCTCCGCCACCATTGCAAATGCCTGCTGCGCCAAAACTTGCATTTTGTTGATGCAGTACGTTGATAAGCGTTACAATGATCCTGGCGCCACTGGCTCCCAGCGGATGCCCGAGCGATACAGCGCCGCCATTAACATTTACAGTAGCAGGGTCGAGGTTCATACGTCTGGTATTTTCAATTCCTACAACACTAAAAGCTTCATTAAGTTCCCAGAAGTCAATATTATTTATTTGTAAACCAGCCTTGGCAATGGCCCTGGGAACAGCGAGGGAAGGGGTGGTGGTAAACCTTTCAGGAGCTTGCTCTGCATCGGCATAAGAGAGTATTTTAGCTATGGGTTTTACTCCCAGCTCTCTGCATTTTTCTTTACTCATTAATACCAGGGCTGCGGCTCCGTCATTCATGGTGCTGGCGTTGGCAGCCGTTACGGTACCATCCTTTTTAAAAGCCGGGCTTAAGGTAGGTATCCTGTCAAACTTAACGTTGAAGGGCTCTTCGTCTTTGTCAAAAAGAATCAGTTCGCCTTTTTTTTCCGGAATGGATACGGCAATTACCTCCTGGGTAAACCTGCCTTCATCCCATGCACGCTGGCTGCGTTGATAGCTTTCTATGGCAAAATTGTCCTGGTCTTTGCGGCTAATATGGCATTCATAGGCACACAACTCGGCTGCCATGCCCATCGCCCCGCCGTCATATACATTGGTCAATCCATCTTTAGCAAGGCCATCGATCAGGCTGGTATTCCCATATTTGTTGCCCCATCTCAGGGTAGGCGCATAAAAAGGTGCATTGCTCATACTTTCCATACCCCCGGCTACTACAACAGCCGCATCTCCTAACATAATGCTTTGTGCTGCGTGCGCAATGGCTTTCATACCGCTGGCGCATACTTTATTCACTGTAGTGCAGTTTACTTCGTTAGGAAGGCCTGCAAATATAGCAGCCTGTCTTGCTGGAGCCTGTCCCAGGTTAGCCTGTAGTGCGCAGCCCATTAACACATCCTGAACATTACCGGGGTGGGTGCCAGCTCTTTCCACAGCGCCTTTAATGGCTATGGCTCCTAACTGTGTTGCCGGAAAATCTTTTAAAGCACCGCCAAAGCTTGCTATAGGTGTGCGTACGGCCGAAACGATGTAAACTTCTTTGTTGTTCATATAGCCAGGTTATGATACACAAATGTAGCCCAATAAAATAATGGATTGTATATTTGAGTTATATTAAAAAAGTACTATAATGAAGCTGATCTTTATTTTTATGCTTGCTCTTCCTTTTATTTTCCCGGCAGGGAAAGCCTCTGATGCTGTACTTAAAGAAAAGAAGATTATTACGGGCGCCGATCAAACACATTTATATATAGATTACCTGAAGGGCAAGCGGGTAGCCGTAATGGCCAATCCCACAACTATAATAGGGAAGAAACATCTGGTAGATAGCCTTCAAAGCCTCGGTATACATATTGTGAAAGTATTTGGGCCGGAACATGGGTTTCGCGGCAATGCAAGTGCCGGTATTAAAGTCAAGGATGAAAAAGACCCCGCTACCGGTATTCCTATTATTTCTTTATATGGTGCTAAAAATAAGCCCGGCAGCCAGGATATGGCCGATGTGGATGTGCTCATCTATGATCTGCAGGATGTAGGCGTGCGCTTTTATACCAATATCAATGCATTGTCGCGCTTAATGGAGGCCTGCGCAGAAAATGATAAAGAGATGCTGATCCTGGATCGCCCCAATCCTAATGCTTATCTTATTGACGGGCCGGTATTGGATATGAAGTATAAATCAGGCATTGGCATGTTCCCTATTCCCATGTCGCACGGGTTAACGGTGGCCGAGTTTGCACAAATGGCGAATGGTGAAGGCTGGCTGGCGAACAAGGTAAAATGTAAGCTTAAAATTATTAAGGTAGCGAATTACAGTCATGACCTGTCATATACGCTGCCTGTAAAACCATCGCCCAACCTCAATACTCAGCAGGCTATTTTATTATATCCATCTACCTGTATGTTTGAAGGTGTGTACCTGAATCATGGAAGAGGTACGCAATTCCCTTTTACAGTTTTAGGCAGTCCTGAGCTGAAAGGGAAATATGCTTTTTCCTTTATACCTAAACCGATTAAAGGTATGGCAGAAACCCCTTTATTTATGAACCAGGTTTGCTATGGTCTAGACCTTCGTCAGTATGATGTAGAAAAGCTGCGTAAAAGTGGTAAGATCAACCTGCAATGGATCATGGAATTGTATAAGGCTCATCCTCATAAAGAGAAATTTTTTGATTCCAAGCTAAGCAGCCAGATGGGTAAGATTGAAAACCTGATAGGCAATGGCTTGTTCCGTCAGCAAATTATCGATGGCGCCTCCGAAGCGGAGATCCGCGCCTCATGGGAACCAGGCCTGAGCCAGTATAAGGAAATGCGTAAGAAATATTTGCTGTATCCTTAATAGGGCTGCGTAGTGGGAAAGCTTCTTTATTATCAACTTCCCGTAAGGCGGCTCCAGTTGCATTATTCAGACAACTTACTTCCAGATTTTCTTTGCCTTCCATTTCCCGCTCCGCATATAAAGCCAGGCTAAAATAAAGGTGATGAGCCAGTATAAAAATTCGCTGGCCCAGGCAAACACAAGGGATAACTGTAGCTTTTCTATAACAATGTATACATAAATAGAATAAACCAAAATAGCTGCTATTTCAATACGAAGGTTTACTTTGGTATTCCCTGTTCCGGTAATGCTGTTCAGCCATATCACAGCAATGGCCATCATAATAAGGCAAACGGAAATGGTTCTTATTACTGGAATGGCTTCTGATGCAAAGCTTTTATCGGTACCATAAATGCTCAACAATGTTTCAGGAAAAAGGTTAAGCACTATACATAACCCCAGAATCGTAAAGAAGCTAAGTTTCGCTATTTTTCTGATCAGGTATAATACTTCATCACTCCGTCCCTGTCCAATAATATTGCTTACCATCATATTGGTGGTGTTGGCATAGGACCAGGTGAAAATTCCGAACAAGGCAAAAACATTGCGCATGGTATTACTGATAGCCAGCGGCCGTTCCCCATGATGCTCTATAAATACATAAAACAATAACCATGCGCTTACACTTAATACAAACTGCATGACCAGTGGCAGGGATTGGTTGAAAATAATTTGAATGGTAGGTCCATCGGGACGCTTATGCCGGAATAAAGAAAACCTGCTTACAAAACCTTTTCTGAAAATAATGGCCAACACTACTACTGCCCCTGTAATTTCGGCAAGTATGGAAGCATAAGCAGCGCCGTTAAAGCCCAGGGCAGGGAAACCTGATTTGCCAAAAATAAGCGCATAATCAAAATATATATTCACCACTGCCTCAGCAATAAATCCATACTTTAAGTATTTGCTGTTATTGGTGCCTACCAACAGTGCATTGCCCATTTGAAAAATATACAGGAAGGGCAAGCCCCAGGCTCTTACTCTCAAAAAAGAAACAGCTTCCTTCAAAACTATATCACTCTTCAATACCGAAGACAGAAAAAGTGTTACGAGGCAATAGTTTAAAAGGATCATACCTGCCGCGAACAGCAATGCAATATAAATGGACTGTAAAAACAGACGGCCAATTTCTTCCGGTCTGTTTTCTCCCGCACGACGGGCTATTAATGCCTGTAAGCCACTGTTGAGACCATTTCCTATCAATGCAAAGATGAGATAGTACACACCGGTAATACCTGCGGTACCTAATTCAGTTTCCCCCAGTCGGCTCAGGAAAACGGTGTTGGCGATCAGGTTCAATTGAGGAACCATCATCGCAAGCGCAATAGGGGCCGCTATTTTGATGATCTGCCGGTTGCTGATACCTATTTTCAGGGTTTCCAGACTGCTTTTTGTTGTCATACAATACAAATCAATGCTTCAGGCAATTAAAATTTCAGCCTGCAAAGATTAAAAATACAGCAGAACAATAACCGCTTTTTATTTTATATTCTATTATCAGATCGTAAATCTTCAATATTTATATGATATTTGCTGCATATCAAATCAAAGAAAATAACATTGAAGGAGCAGTTCAGTATTTCGATAAGCCATCGTGTAGATCCGCAGCAAAGCTACCTGTCCTTACAGGTAGGGAGCGATTATTTTAGCTTTTGCATCTATGATCCGGAAGAAAGAAAATTGCTGCAACTAAAAAGGTATACTTTTAAAACTATAACTACAGGTATCCTGGATGAGATTGCTGAAAGAAATCCCGTTTTACAGGGTTGCTTTGATAAAATAGTAACAGAGCTTGATTTTGGTTTTAACACCTTCCTCCCGGCAGACAGAATTCCGGTAGATACCATGCCCCTGATGTACCTTGAGAATGCTGATCAGCAGGATCATGTAATAACTGAGTTGATAGACGATAAAGGAATTGCTAATATATATACTATTGCTCCCGGTATTTTAACATGGATGGTATATCATTTTCCATCTTCGGGTTATTTACATGCCCATACCGTAAGAATAAAAGCAGTAGCTGAGTTTTCTGAAAATGGATTGCTGCGGGTAGATTTCCTGGAGAACAGGTTCACCGTAATTGCATTTAAAGGAGAAAACCTGCTGCTGGCAAAAACCTACCATTATTCATCGCCTGTGGAGGTGTCTTTTTACCTGCTTAAAATATGCGAGGTATTTGCATTTTCGCAGGAACAGGTGATGGTACAGGTTGCTGGTTTGATTGATGCAGATTCCCGGTTATACAGGGCACTATACGATTATTTCCTGCACATCTTATTAAAACCGGCCGGCTGGGTAGACAATGCATCCGGTCTGCCGGCTCATTATTTTACCTCGCTCAATGAACTTACAACATGCGAATTATTGCTGGAAGCTTAGGCGGAAGAAAGATACACCCACCCGCTAAAATGCCCTATACCCGGCCTACAACAGATGTGGCAAAAGAAGGACTGTTCAATACTTTGCAGCACCGTATGGATTTTGATGGTATTAAAACCCTGGATCTGTTTGGTGGTACAGGTAGTATCAGTTACGAGCTGGCCAGCAGGGGTGCCGGCGATTTAACCATAGTGGAGAAGGATAACCAGATGTTTGACTTTATCAGGAAAACAGCCACGGCCTTAAAAATTGAGCATATCCGGTTCATAAAGATGGATGTGTTTAAATTTTTACTCGGTCATAGCCTTCAATACGATTTTATTTTCGCAGGGCCGCCTTATGCGCTGACAGAAATAGACGAATTGCCGCGTATCATAGTTAGGCAGAACCTGATAGCACCCGGCGGATTATTTGTGCTGGAGCACACCCCCCGGAACGATTATAAAACTTTTGAGAAATATAGCTTCGAAAAAAATTATGGCACTACTATTTTCTCTGTATTTAAAAATTAAAATCAAACCCCGGGGCGGGTTAGGCATTGTTGTATAAATGTCTTTGATTAGGAGGTAGAAGTATATGTTGAAATCCGAAGTCCGGAAAATATTTTCCGAAAAAAGAAAAGCCACCACTCCGCAACAACGGATGAAGTGGGATGATCTGATATTGATCCGGTTCCAGGATCTGGCCTTGCCGGGTATTAATGTATTGTTTGCCTATGCCGCTATGGACATGGAAGTAAATACAGATCCTGTTGTGGATTATCTTCTTTTCAGGAACCCGGGGTTGCAGGTCGCCTATCCTGTATGCGATTTTGAAAGCCATACCATGCAGGCAGTTGCTGTAATGGCAGATACGCCTTTCATTAAAAATAAATATGGAACACCAGAGCCTGAAAGTACAGCCATTATGGCTCCGGTTTCAATCGACATGATAATCATGCCCTTATTATGCTTTGATAAAAGCGGTTGCCGCGTGGGATATGGAAAAGGATTTTATGATAAATACCTGCAGTACACCAGGGAGGATATTATAAAAGTCGGGTTAAGTTATTATGAACCTATCGATGAAATTAGCGATCGCAATGAATTTGACGTACCTTTAAACTATTGTATCACACCCGAAAGGATGTATGAGTTTTAGCAATATAATAAGACAAAAAAATATTTTACTGGTGCCCTTTTCCTGGCTGTACAAGACAGGGGTTTTTTTCTATCACAGCCTGTATAATTTAAAGCTTCTTAAATCCTATAAACCGGAACGTCCCACTATCTGCGTGGGCAACCTGTCCGTGGGGGGTACCGGTAAGTCGCCAATGGTAGAATATTTATTGCGCTTGCTGGCTGATTTTGTTCCGCTCTCCAAAGGAGACGAATTAGGGTTGACGCCTTTCCAGGAACATCAAAAATTAAAGGCGGCTGTAATAAGCCGTGGTTATAAACGCAAAACAAAGGGCTTCCTGTTAGCCGGTAAAAATACAAAGGCCAGTGATATCGGCGATGAGCCTATGCAATTCCATAAAAAATTCCCGGATGTAGCAGTTGCTGTGGGAGAGCAGCGGGCAGCCGCTATTGAGCAGCTGCTTAAACAAAAGCCTGAAATAAATGTTATTATTTTAGACGATGCTTTTCAGCACCGTGCTGTAACTGCAGGTTTCAATATTTTACTTACAGATTATAATAATATTTTTACTGGTGATGGGTATTTGCCTGCCGGAACTCTCCGGGACCTCAGATCGAACTACAAACGTGCTGATGTGATCGTAGTGACTAAATGCGATCTAGACCTGGATGATACGTACAGGCAGCAGGTGATAAATAATATCGGGCCCTTACACCATCAAAAAATATTTTTTACTGTGATTGATTATGGAAGCATATATAATATCTTTAATAATAAGACTTGGGATTTAAAAAATGTGAAAGAAGTAGTGCTGGTAACAGGTATTGCTAATCCGCATCCTTTGGTTGATTATTTAAAGCGCTTCAATTTGCAGGTCAGGCACTGTGGTTTCCCCGACCATCATAGCTTTTCGGGAAATGATATTGAAGATATTTTGGACGCCTATCAATCATTGGATGCAGATAATAAAATAATTTTAACAACAGAGAAGGATGCGGTGCGATTGTTGGAATATAGGCGGTTACAAGAAGTACCGGTATATGCGTTACCGGTGCAGCACCGGTTTTTATTTGAAGAAGGGAATGTGTTTGATAACTGTGTAAAAAGTTACCTGCTTCAAAATAAGCAGGATTTACCTTTCGCAGCAAGCACTTCTGGGGAAAGGCATTAGGGATGCGATTTTACAAAAAACATACAGGATAATAGAATTGTAATGGTACAAGTGGCCAACGCAAGAGCAGCAGGATATATTATTTGCTGGCTAGATTAAAAAAAGTAAAGAATTAAAATAGACAATGAGTAAGAGCAATAGACCCAAAAAGAAAACAAAAGCACAAGCAAAAAGCACTCGTGCCAAACGGGAGGCGGAAGCCACTTTAAAAGGACGGTTGCAGGTAACGCGCTCCGGAAGGGGTTTTGTGATAGTGGAAGGGCTTGAAGAAGATGTAATGATTGCTTCTGAAGGGCTTGGCAATGCAATGGATGGTGATACGGTTCGGGTAAAGCTTACTGGTGGCTACGATGGGAGACCCAGGGGCGTGATAACAGAAGTAGTACAACGCAGGCGTAGCGAGTTCATTGGTAAAGTAGAGATGAATAAAGGTTTCGCCTTTGTTCTGGGAGATAAGGAAAAAAATATTCCGGATTTATATGTAGCTGAAGAACACCTGAATAATGCTCAAAATGGCGAAAGGGTAGTAGCACGGGTGTTGGATTGGGGCGGCAACGGGAAAAAACCTTCTGCTACGGTTGTTTCTGTGTTAAGCGGAGAGAACGAGGCTGATGAAGCTATGAAAAATATTATGCTGGAACATGGCTTTGCCCTTGGTTTTTCCGATGAGGCGCAGGAAGTAGCCGCAAGGATCCCCGAAACGATCACAAAAGAAGAGATCAGTTACAGGAAAGATGTTCGGGGTATATTAACATTTACCATTGATCCTGCAGATGCTAAAGATTTTGATGATGCTATTTCCTACCGGAAGCTAAAGAACGGCAACCATGAGATCGGGGTACATATTGCCGACGTAAGCCATTATGTAACCCCGGGTAATAGTTTAGATGATGAGGCTTACCAGAAGGCCACATCGGTTTATTTGCCTGACAGGGTAAATCCAATGCTCCCGGAACATATCTCCAATGTGCTGTGCTCTTTACGGCCCAATGAAGATAAGCTGACCTTTTCAGCTATATTCCAGATCAATGATAAAGCGGAGGTAAAGCAATACTGGCTGGGCAAAACGGTCATCCATTCTGACAGGAGATATACTTATGAAGAGGCGCAGGAAATTATAGAAACCGGCCAGGGAGATCATGCAGAAGTAATCCTTACAATAAATAATATCTCTCAAACCCTGCGTAAATACCGCTTTGATGAAGGAGCTATTAATTTTAATTCAACCGAAGTAAAGTTTAAGCTGGATGAGAAAGGAAACCCTGTAGGTATCATATTAAAAGAAAGCAAAGAAGCGCATCAGCTGATAGAGGAACTGATGTTGCTGGCTAACCGCTATGTAGCAAGGCATGTGGCTAAAGTAAAGGTAAATAATAAGTCTATTCCTTTTCCTTATCGCATACATGATACACCCGACGAGGAGAAGCTGTTGCCTTTTATCGCTTTTGCCAATAAATTTGGTTATAAGTTTGATATATCCAGCGCAGAAGCGATTGCCAACTCTTTCAATAAATTGTTGAAAGATATTAAGGGCAGGCCGGAAGAAGCGGTATTACAGCAGCTGGGCATTCGAACCATGGCCAAAGCCAAATATACAGAAAGTAATGTAGGTCACTACGGGCTTGGATTTGAGCATTATTGTCATTTCACTTCACCTATACGTCGTTACCCCGATGTGATGGTACACCGTATTCTGCAGGAAATACTGGAAGACCGTGTGAAAGTGGATCAGAAGATGGAAGAAAAATGCAAGCATTGCAGCGAGCGCGAGCGGGCAGCAATGGAGTGTGAACGTTCGGCCAATAAATATAAGCAGGTACAGTTTATGCGCAATTATATCGGAGAGGAATTTGAGGCTATTGTAAGCGGGGTATCTAAATTCGGCTTCTGGGCAGAAACAACGGATCATCTTTGTGAAGGCTTGATTTCTATCACCAGCCTGGCGGTACACGACAGCTTTAAACATTCTGAAAATGATTATGCGCTTATAGGTATGCGTACCGGCATCAAATTTACAATGGGCGATAAAGTACGTATCAGAGTAATAGCAGCTAACCTGGATAAAAGGCAGCTAGATTATGAATGGGTAAAGTAACCTGTAACGATAAATGCTGTTTTTCTTTTTGGTGGCAATTTTGCAATAAGATTATTTATATAGCAGTTTATAATCTTAACTCCTGCATTTTAATGTTGTAAATAGTTACAGGCGCAACACCGCCTGCACCTACGGAGAAAACAAAATTGCATTGAGTATCGCTTATGGCAGATGTAAACACGTAGCTGTAGGCAGCATCCGTTGAAGAAATATCAAAGTTTTTACTGCCGTATATGGTCCATGGTGATCTGGATTGCATGAGCTCCACTGAAATATTCCTGTCAGCATTGGAAGAAGCATTAAAAGATATCCGGTAAGTTTTACCCGCTTCAGTAACCATATTATGTCGTATCAGCTGGATATACCAACTTTGAGTACCTGGTGAAGAGATAGAAATACGGGCTTTATTGTCGGTTATGGTCAGTACTGAAGCTGCAGAAACATCGTTATTATACAAATGCCAGCCATCCGCCTGTGGATGGGCAAAGTCACTTGTGTACAGGTCAGTAGAAGTAACAGGAGCAGGAGCTGCCATATCATCTTTGATAAGCGCATTAAGCAGGTTAGTGTGATATTGGCCGCTTTTGGGGTCATAAATGCCAAAACCGGAGTTAAATTCCCAATAGGCCCAGCTAAATCCCTGCTGTTCAAACCAGCGGGCCATAAACCGGGTCCATCTGACGCGTGATTCCATATCGGCTGCACTATAAGCACCAAATTCCCCGATATGCACCGGGATGTTTTTTTCTTTTGAGAATTGTATAACATCCTTCAATTCATCTGCAACATCCTGTCTTTCATACCCGGTATCCAGCCATTTCGTTCCCAGCCATGCGTTAGAACCTGCTGCCCAGCCGGCTCCCTGGTGGGTGAATTGAAAAGGGTTATAGTAATGTACGGTAAGGATCAGGTGTGGGTCGTTTGGAACGATCAGCTTTTTTAGTGCAGAAACGCCACCCCATTCTGCCGTACCAAGGAGCACTGTGCGTTCGGGGTTGGTTTTGCGGATCGTTTGCAGGGCATCGGCAAAAAAACGGTTCCAGCGGCCTGCATCTAACTGGCCATTAGGTTCGTTCAGCACTTCGAAAAGGAGGCTGTCAGGATAATTTTTAAAATAACCGGCTATCTGCTCCCATTGTGCAAGAAACATAGGCCTGTATACATCAGGTTGTGCAAGGAGGCTGTCGTGGTGGTGCATATTTATAATCACATGCAATTTGTTCTTTAATGCCTCATCCACCGCTTTTTTTATTTTAGCTAAAAAGGCGGGTTTAATAGTGTACGGTGCTGTGAACAGGGCGCGTTCGGGCATTTCCCAGCGGATGGGTATTCGCAGGCTGCTAAAGCCTTTTGAGGCGATCTTTACAAAGTCGGCCGGCTCGCTTTCTTTTATTTCCCAGGAGGCTTCATATGTATTTCCCAGGTTGATGCCGCGGCCGAGGCGCCGGTTCATTTCATTTGCAGAGGCAAAAGCCGGGCTGACCGGCGGTTTATCTTCTTCCCCGGCAGGTTTTTTGCACGCCGATCCAGTAATCACCATCAGGCAGATCACTGTAAGCGAAAAGATCTTTTTCATCGAAGTATGATCATTCATTAGTTCCGCAATTGCAGATATGTTCCTGTTTCAAAAATAGCTCAATAAGATGGCAATCTAAAGTAAATTCTCCGACGGAATTACCATTTCGCCGGATTATATCGTAAAGATGCCTGGCCACCCTGCCGCTGCTAATTTTTAGCCGATAGCTCAACCGTGAAAAATATGATATATCCTGTTATAAAACTTCATTCGTCTATTCATGGTGTTTTTTCTATTTTTGGCACATGCAATCATTTGAGGAATTATCGAAGAAGTTTTCAGCAGCATTCAGCCGTTCTCATTTTCCCGAAAAACCGGCCACTTTATATGAGCCGAATAATTATTTTCTGGCATTGGGAGGTAAAAGATTCAGACCGGTACTATGTTTAATGGCCAATGAGTTATTTGGAGAAATTAACCCAGATGCCTGGAATGTAGCCACTGCCATTGAGCTGTTTCATAATTTTACTTTAATTCATGATGATATAATGGATAAAGCGCCCCTGAGGCGCGGGCAGCCTACCGTTCATCAAAAATATAATGACAGCACTGCTATACTGGCCGGCGATGTGATGCTGGTGAAAGCTTATGCGTACATCAACCAGCTGGACCCCTTAAACATCTCTTCCATACTGGGGCTTTTTAATAAAACCGCAACAGAAGTGTGCGAAGGCCAGCAATTAGATATGGATTTTGAAAGCCGGAGCGAAGTGTCTTTCGATGAGTACCTGCACATGATCACTTTAAAAACATCGGTATTGCTGGCAGCAAGCCTGAAAATGGGTGGTATTTTAGGTGGGGGAAGCCTGGGCAACCTGGACCTGCTGTACGAGGCGGGTAAAAAAATTGGTCTGGCATTCCAGATGCAGGATGATTATCTGGATGCTTTTGGCGATCCTGAAAAATTTGGAAAACAGCCGGGAGGAGATATTATATCCAATAAAAAAACTTTTTTGCTGATACGGTTGCTTGAAGTAGCAAATGATGCGCAGAATGAAGCATTAAAGGAATTGCTGGCAGGAAATGCACCGGATAAGGTAAACAGGGTGCTGAAACTTTACAACGATTGTAAAATAGGAGAGTGGGCCAAAGCCCAGAAAGACTTATTTTTAAACCAGGCGCTTGCCTATTTTGATGAAATGGCCGTAGTATCTAAAAGAAAGCAGCCGCTTAAAGATTTAGCGCAATTGTTGGTAAGAAGGGATTATTAAGCATGAGTGGTAAACAGGGATTTGTAAGCAGTAGGTGGTGCATAAATAACCATTAAGCGAGAAACCTGTAATCAGAAACGATGAACAAAACGATCTAATGGCAAACGCTTTATTCCGAAAAAAGAAAATTGATACTGCTATCTGTGAAGACCGTGAAGAAGCAGGAGAAATGTCCCTTAAAAAAATATTAACAGTACGCGACCTTACTTTACTGGGGATTGCTGCAGTGGTTGGTGCAGGTATCTTTTCCACGATCGGTACGGCCGCTTATCACGGCGGCCCGGGAGTGTCAATGCTGTTTGTGATTACCGCTGTAACCTGCGGTTTTACGGCGCTTTGTTATGCCGAGTTTGCCAGCAGGGTTCCGGTATCTGGTAGCGCTTACACTTATTCCTATATCAGTTTTGGCGAAATTGTAGCCTGGATTATTGGCTGGGCACTGATCCTTGAATATGCTATTGGAAACATTGTAGTGGCCATTTCCTGGAGTGGTTATTTTAACAACCTGCTGGTGCATGTTTTCAACATCCATTTGCCAGACTGGATGCTCACCGATCCCCAAACCGCTGTATCGGCATATAAAGAGGCTACTGCTGCGCTGGCCGGCAATACTTCTTTACTGGCTGCTGATAAATTAAAAAGTTATCAGTTTGCCGTGCAGGCGTACAACGAGGCTCCGCTTATAGGCGGCATAAGAATGTTCTTTAATATACCTGCGTTTATCATTACGGCGCTTATCACATGGGTCGCCTACATCGGCATCAAGGAAAGCAAAACCACCTCCAACCTGATGGTTTATTTCAAAATAGCTGTTATTATCTTCGTCATTGTGGCGGGGGCATTTTTTGTGGACACGAACAACTGGTCGCCGTTCATGCCTAATGGATTTGAAGGTGTGCTCAAAGGCGTGTCCAGCGTGTTTTTTGCCTATATTGGATTTGACGCTATTTCCACAACGGCAGAAGAATGTAAGAATCCCCAGCGCGACCTTCCGAGGGGTATGATTTACTCTTTGCTGGTCTGTACTGCGCTGTATATTCTTATTGCGCTGGTACTCACCGGTATGGAAAATTATGCTTTATTTAAAGATGTGAAAGACCCGCTGGCTTTTGTGTTCGAAAAACGGGCCCCGTGGATTGAACGCATTATTTCTATAAGTGCTATTATCGCTACCACCTCGGTATTGCTGGTCTTTCAGATAGGGCAGCCCAGGATATGGATGAGCATGAGCCGGGACGGGCTGCTGCCCAGGGTTTTTCAAAAGATCCATCCCAAATACAAAACACCTTCTTTTTCTACTATTGTTACCGGTGTACTGGTGGGTATCGGCGCCCTTTTTCTGCAAAGCGGTTTAGTAACCGATCTTACAAGCATTGGCACCTTATTCGCTTTTGTGCTTGTGTCCGGGGGTATTTTAATGTTGCCGCCCGTTCCTAAAGAGAAAGGCAAGTTCAGAATTCCTTATATTAACGGGCAATACATAATACCACTGCTGCTGGGCGTATTTATTTACGTTTTTCGTCAGCGGCTTAAAGATGCCGTGCTGAACCTTACCCACGAAAGCTACCAGGAAGTGCTGTTTCTGTTGTTTATTATTATTGCTGTTTTTATTAGTGTAAAAACATTTATCAGGAAATACTCGTTCATCCCCATTATGGGTGTATTGTCCTGTTTATACCTGCTTGTTGAAATACCCGCCATTAGCTGGCTTTGGTTTTTCGTGTGGATGGCAGTAGGTTTATTGATCTATTTTTTATACGGCTACAGGAACAGTAAGCTGGCAAAAAAGGCCGGGTGATTTGTGGGGACTAAAATGGCAGTATGAGCATCTTTACCTCGTATGTTTACATGGCCACCCCTGGCGATGATTGCGCATCAGATTATTTTGAAAAATACACGCTATAAGCTATTAAATTTGCCGGATGAAATTCCAGGTGGGCGATAAAGTTTTAGTGCTTCATTCAGAAGAAGAAGGGGTCATAGTTGATTTTATCAATAAGCAAATGGCCATGGTAGAAGTGCGCGGGGTAAGATTCCCTGTGTATTTAGACCAGATCGACTTTCCCTATTACAAACAATTTACCCAAAAAAAGAAATTACAGTCACCGGCTAAAAAGTATATCGATGATGTACACAAGGAAAAGCCCGGGAAGGAAAAACAGGTAGAAAACGGGGTGTGGCTTAATTTCCTGCCGGTAATGGATATAGATGAATTTGGGGATGAATATGTGGAAAAGCTGAAAATTTACCTGGTTAATAATACATCAGCCATTTATAAATTTGATTATCAGCTAACCTTTTTTGGAGAAGCAGATTTTGGTTTAAAGAATGTAGTTCAGCCTTTTGAAAATTTTTATATACATGATGTAGACTTTGGAGATATGAGCGATAGCCCGGCTTTTGAGTTTGATTTCTCTTTGGAAAAAGCAGAGAAGGGAAAAGCCCCTCATTTTGAAGTTGTGATTAAGTTAAAGCCCAAACAGCTTTTTAACAGGATTGAAGAGCTGAAGAAGAAAAATGAGGCCTCTTTCTCTTACCTGTTATTCGAAAAATATCCTCATAAAGCGCCTGAGGAGGTGAAGCTGCCACTGGATAAGCTGGCCGGGAAAGGTTTTAAAGTATATAACGCCAAAGAAGCGCGGAAGCACCTGGAGCCTGCACGTAGCGTGGTGGATCTGCATATTGAAAAGCTTACTGACGATCCGTCCCGTATGAGCAATTTCGAGATGCTGGCCTTACAGCTGAAAACCTTTGAAAAATTTTACGACCTGGCCGTGGCCCATACGCAGCCGCACCTGGTCATTATTCATGGTGTGGGTACCGGCCGTTTGCGCGATGAAATTCATGATGCTTTGCGCCATAAAAAAGAAGTAAGCTACTTCATTAATCAGTACGATCCTAAGTATGGTTATGGGGCTACAGAAATATTTTTCAAATATTGAATTGCGTTTTCTTCTGATGATGCGTTTTACAGCAATAACAATTACTATGAAATAATTATGTTAAGGCTAAAAATGAATGGCTGAAAGTAAAGGAGAAAATATTATTTTTTTTGAGATAAAAATGATTGGATGATTTACAGTTTCGGTATGTACCAAAAGGTTGCGCTGATGATTTGCTTAGAGGTATGACTATTACTGAAATTAAAAGCAATCTTTAGCGGCTATGTTGATTGTGACGCCTGGTTGTTATCAATGACTACAGCAAGCAGATTTATTACATGACTGTGAGCATGCAATAAACCATGAACTAAGTTAATAGCTATCTTTGCATGGTTACAAGCCAGGCTATCGCCTTTCAGTTCCTGAAGGGAGGAAAGTCCGGACAGCACAGGGCAGCACACCGGTGAACAGCCGGGTGCCTGTTATCCTGATTGAAGGATGGGCAGGCAATAGAAAGTGCCACAGAAAATAACTGCCTTTGTTCTCTCATTAAGAGGGGGCCGGGGTGAGGGTGAAAACGTGAGGTAAGAGCTCACGGGAATATTTAGTAATAAATATTCCGGGTAAACCTTGTGTGCTGAAATGCCATGTAAACCCCGATTTTTTGCCGGCCCGGCAAAATGTTGAAAAACTATCGGGGAGGGTAGGCAGATGGATTCCGCAGGGTAACCTGCGGAACAGATAAATGATAGCCATTCGTTATACTGAATAGGATAACGGGTACAGAATCCGGCTTACAGGCTTGTAACCTTTTTTATATTGTGTACATACAGGAGAAAGGAATAATTAAAAATTCGCGGTTTTGCTCCTCTTCCTTGTAGAGCGGCTGGTAAATGAGGCTTATACGATGAATCCGCACTCGTTTTTTATTTTTTGAGAAATACATTCTTTCAGTTCCCAGGCAAAATATTTAACTGCAAATTCCTGTTTCGCTTTAGTTTTGCCGAAAACATTGTACGTGCGTTATTTTTTTCCTGTATTGATTTGGGTGGTACTTTTTGCTGGCAGCTGCATCCCTGTAAAACGCAGTGCCACTAATAGCCCGGCAGCCATATCCGTCAGCTCCCTAAAGTTTTTAGATGAATATGAAATCCCGTTCGACCTGCAGTTTGAAAATACATGGGTAGGTGGGCTTTCGGGCATTGATTATGAAGAAACTGCGAACAGGTACTTCATCATCAGTGATGAACGTTCTGCCACCAGCGCTGCCCGGTTTTATACGGCTGCTATTGATATCAGTAATTACCGCATCGATATGGTTCGGTTTTTATCTGTAACACCTTTAAGGAATGCTAAAAATGATACTTTTCCTGCTTTGAAAACCCTGCCCGAATATGCCGCTGATCCTGAATCTATCCGATTCAACAAAAAAACAAAAACACTGGTATGGAGCAGCGAAGGTGATAAGGCGCTGCGCAACGGGAGAATGGTATATCAAAACCCGTGGATATACGAAATGCGGCAGGACGGGTATTTTATAGATAGCTTTTTAATACCTCAAAACCTATATATGTACGAAGGAGACAGCGGCGCACGTGAGAATAATGTATTGGAAGGATTGAGCTTTACTCCCGACTATAAATACTTATGGGCCAGCATGGAGGGTACTATTTATGAAGATGGTCCTTTGGCTGGAGTAACTTATGCCAATGCCCCTGTGAGGTTTACGAAGTTTGATGTGATGTCTAAAAAGCCTTTAGGGCAATACGGGTACTGGTTGGATGCAGTGGCTGCTAAACCGGTGCCGGAATCTGCCTTTCGCATAAATGGTATTTCTGAGATTCTGTGCATAGGAGATAACCGGTTTATGGTGCTGGAGCGTTCTTTTTCTACCGGTGTACCCAGCTGTGTTATCAAAATATACCTTGCAGATTTTTCGGAAGCTTCAGAAATAAGTAACGTTAGGAGCTTGTACCAACATAAGAATTACGCTCCGGCATCAAAAAAGCTGCTCTTCAATCTGGCAGATTTAAACAGGTATATTGATAATGTAGAAGGTATTACCATTGGCCCGAGGCTCCCGAACGGAAATCTTTCATTGATTTTGATTGCAGACAACAACTTTAGCAGGCTTGAAAAGCAACAGGTATTTTTGTTCGAAATTGCACCTTAATTTTTTGCTAAGATTTTGTTCTTCTGCTATCCTTTTCACAATTTTTTTGCATTAGACAGCCTAACTATTTTTATATTTTTACGTCTTATAAAGGTAAAAGCAGTTTGGTTTGGTAGTTATAAATTGCAAATGAAGCCGTATGAAAGGAATATCCCGCAATACGGCTTCTTTGCTTTTAGCTTTTATCAGAAATTTTTTATCTTATTCTCTCTTTCAGTACCGGCCCAGATCCTTCAAATACTATCCCGTCCCATCCATTTTGTATAAATTGCCTGATATTCTGATGGCTGGAAGCTTCAGGGGCAGCTAAAACTGCGTAATAATGTTCCGCAAAAAGCTTTAATGTATCCTCTTTGGAGAGATGGTTCAACTTGGCAAAAGCCAGGATTTTAGCACTTCCCTGGTTTTCAGCTGCTGTATTATATTGCTGCCCGTTTTGAAAGGCTGTAGGTGTGTGCGAATAATGCTTTTCAATAAAAGCAATAACATCTGCGAACTTAATGTGCCGGCTTTCTGTTTCGGCCAGGAGTATTGTGATTTCTTCGCGTATGATCATAATTCATTTATTGCCGGCAGATAATTAAAAGAGTACTAAGAAACAAGCTTTTACAAAGTATTTGCTTCGCGTATTCTGCAGTACCCCCCCGCGTCAGGCAGGTTTGTGACTTTGTTGCAAACTTGATTTCCCGTTTTAAGCAACTTCTTCAGGAAGTTTAGTTTAACCGTTGCTAAAGCTACTGTGTAACGGTTTCCAGCCTGGCAAGGGCCTCTTTTCCTTCGCTATATAAAGTAAGGCTGTTCCCGTCAATTTGATAACTTTTCACCTTGGTTAATATTTCAAAAAATTGCTGTTCTATATCCATATTAGGACATGCCATTTGGGTAGCGGCTGCATGCGAGAGCGCTATACCGTCATTTTCTTTAAGCTCAAAACTTGCAGAGAAGCCATTGCAACCACCATTCCCAACAGCGCGGTTACTATCTTTTTCAAAGATAAGGTGAGGCCTTTTGGGAAAAGTAGTGTCTACGGTTATGGTTTTACCATTAAGATCCGCCAGGGTCCATTCTTTATCGTAAAGATCGGTAGCTGCATGGGGTTGCGTTGCTTCTGTTTGCTCCGGAGTACTTTTGGTAGTACCATTGTTGCAGGCTGCGGCAACAGCCAGTGCAATGATTAAGATTGATTTTTTCATATTTTCTGTTTTTAAGTGAATTACAAAGCCGCTATAAAAGAATATAACATGTATGCAGCTGTTTGCCAGGTTTTGCTGATTAAATGAATTTGATTAAACTAATTCAAATATACATTTTTGATGCTTTTCTCAGTAATTGGCGGGGTTGCACGCATCTTACATTCAAGCAAAGCCTTGGAATAAGGAAAAAAGGTTGTTGCCTGTCATGCCGGAATTGATGTTTATAAGCCATATTTGTCAATTAAAATGCTTTGATGATGCAACCAGTGCCCTTCAATAATAAAGGCTAAAGCCAAAGCGGTGATAGTGTTGCCACCTACCGTACCGGTTCTGTCCAGTGCAGCATTGGTAAGATGAGTAAAGAGCATTACAGTACTTTGTCTAACAAGCAGTAATTCATCTTTCAGCAATTGCAGACTTTTATTTTCCACGTTGGCATTGGCTACATACAAATCCTGGTCAAAACCCGGAAGGTGCTGTTGTTCTCCACGTGCAATGCACAAGGCGCGGTAAGCAAATATGCGTTCTGCATCAATGCAATGTTGTAAAACATGTTTTACGGTCCACTTACCCGGCGCATAGGTAAATCCGGCTTTCAATTCAGGAATCGGGCAGAGAAAGATTTTCAGTTTTTCCAGGGATTGCGACATGATGCTCTGAATATCATTGCCTTTTACTTTTGAAATATAAGGCTCAAAATAAGGAGGGTACTGTGTAGAATCAGGGCGCATTTTTGATAATAAAGTTAAGAAAAATGCTGCAGGATGCCATATATTGCACTTGTAAACGGAGTGCAGCAAAATCAAGCAGCCCTATTCTGCAGCCGGTCAAAAAAAATCTGTAAAAATTAGTTACGATTTACCCGGAAAATTCCTTACCTTTGCAATCCAAAATTTTTTATTATGGCAAGAGTATGTCAGGTTACGGGTAAAAAGCCGATGGGCGGGAACAAGGTATCGCACTCAAATATCAAAACCAAGCGCAGGTTTTTACCAAATCTGCAAAAAAAGAAATTTTACCTGGTAGAGGAAGATAAATGGATTACATTAAAATTATCCGCTGACGCTATCCGTACTATTAATAAAAACGGCCTGTACTCTGTAGTGAAAGAACTGCGTGCGCAAGGCGAAAAGATCTAATTTTTAAAAAGCATTTTATACCATGGCAAAGAAAGCGAAAGGCAACAGGGTTCAGGTAATATTAGAGTGCACAGAGCACAAAACCAGCGGTCAGCCTGGTACAAGCCGTTATATTACCGTAAAAAATAAAAAGAACAATCCGGAAAGATTGGAGTTGAAAAAGTACAACCCTATCCTGAAAAAGGTGACTGTTCATAAAGAAATTAAGTAATTTAAGTTGATACGTTAACAGGTTAATAGGTTAACAAGTCAACATATCAACATATCAACTTTTTAACTAAAAGAAAATGGCAAAAGCAGCTTCTAAAAACGCGAAGGTAAAAGATGCCAAAGCAGCGGCAGAAAGTAAGAACTGGACTAAGGTTATACGCGCGGTGCGCAGCCCTAAAACAGGCGCTTACACTTTTAAAGAGCAAATCGTTCACAAAGAGAAAGTGAAAGATTTCCTGGCTCAAAAGTAATTTTGGCTTCTACAAAAATATTTTATAAAGCTATTCGTTGTTGCGAATGGCTTTTGTTGTTTAAATTAGAACTGGAATGAGATCAACCTCCTGCAATTTTGGATGTTGGTATTGTATTAGCACTTTGCGCTGTTTAATATTGGGAAGATCAAAGAAAAATTACGATAAATGAGTTTCTTAAAAAAGCTATTCGGAAAGAAAGAAAAAGAATCGCTCGACCAGGGTTTACAAAAGACCAAAGAGGGCTTTTTAAATAAGATAAGCAAGGCCATTGCCGGTAAAAGTACAGTAGATGAAGAAGTGCTGGATAATTTGGAAGAGGCGCTTGTAAGTGCAGATGTGGGAGTGGAAACAACGGTGCGCATTATTAATCGTATTGAGGAGCGGGTGGCCAAAGACAAATACCTGGGCACTTCTGAGCTGAACAGGATGCTCCAGGAAGAGATGGAGCATATACTGGTAGATGCGCCCAGTGCGGTGAGCTATACTTTTGACAGTGAAATGCCGGCCAAACCTTACATTATTTTAGTGGTAGGAGTCAACGGGGTAGGCAAAACCACAACGATTGGAAAACTGGCCTATAATTTTAAGAAGGCCGGTAAAAATGTACTGTTGGGCGCTGCAGATACTTTCAGGGCTGCAGCTGTTGACCAGCTTACGATATGGAGTGAAAGAGTAGGGGTTCCTATTGTAAAGCAGGCTATGGGCAGTGATCCTGCTGCGGTAGCTTTTGATACTGCTCAAAGCGCTGTAAGCCGTGGAAGCGATGTGGTACTTATTGATACGGCCGGCCGCCTGCATAATAAGGCGCACCTGATGGACGAGCTGAATAAGATAAAACGGGTATTGCAAAAATTTATACCGTTTGCCCCTCATGAAGTTTTGCTGGTTTTAGATGGCTCTACCGGACAAAATGCTTTAGAGCAGGCGAAGCATTTTACAGCGGCTACCGATGTAACCGCAATGGCCATTACAAAACTAGATGGTACTGCTAAGGGAGGTGTGGTGCTGGCTATTGCCGACCAGTTTAAAATACCTGTAAAGTTCATAGGAGTAGGTGAGAAGGCGGAGGATCTGCTGGTTTTTGATAAGCACGAGTTTGTAGACAGCTTATTTAATTTAAAGGAAAACGGGCAGTAAGTTTTTTAGCAGACAGATCTACTGAATGAGAAACAAGGTCCAGGTTAAGAGAGCATCATCATTTAACTCAGGCAGGGATTGCTGAAAAATCCGGTTTATCGTTAAGAACCATACAAAGGCTGGAAGCCGGTGCCGTTCTCAAAGGTTATACATTGAAAGCTGTTGCAGCCGCGTTAGAAGTTGAACCATTATATCTTGCTTCAGAACCAGGGCCAGAGAATATACCTCAGGAGCTGGGAGCCGCAAAGCCGGTCAATATTTCAGTGCTTTCGTTTTTAATTCTTCCCCTCGGAAATATAATTATTGTCGCCCCGGCTTGTTTACTACAGATACTTCAATTCCGCATCTTGCAAAAAAAACGGGATGAAGATTTTAAAAAGACTTTTAGCAGTGTTCGTAGTTTTTTGCTGTTGTCAGCAGTTTGCGGGTATATCTACTTTTTGAAAAAGATTACGCCACCGGATAATTATTTGGATGTATCGGGAATGGACGCTACAGTTGAAGATCCGTTTCAAAACAGAAAAGCAAGATGATACGTTGATGACGGAAGAAGCGTTTTATGCCAGGATAGACCAGGCAAAACAGCAGGCAAGAGAGGGGAAAGGGACGCTTGTTAACACAAAGGATGAACTTCACGCTTATTTGAATGCACTATGAAATATTCGTTGATTTTTTTTACCCGAAGCCGATGAGGGTATAAAACGAATAAAGAAAAGCGGAAATAAGGCTTTACTTAAAAAATTGAATACCCTGCTTGAAGAAATATCCGAACACCCCAAAACAGGTACAGGTAAGCCAGAGCTGTTAAAACATTACTAGAACCTACATGGTCACGCAGAATTTCAGGTGAGCATCGGTTAATATATGAAATACGGGACGAAGTGATAACTGTATTGGTACTTTCTGCCAACGGACATTATAGGGATAAATAACCGGATCAAACCGAAGACCATTTATTCTTTTTCCTTTCAATATCGGGTAAGAACCCTGTTATAATGCCTATTAAAGGCAGGTAAGCGCAAATAGAAAATACATGTTCTATGCTGGTCTTGTCTGCCAGAGATCCCAGCACCGCTGATCCGATTCCTCCCATACCAAAAGCAAATCCAAAAAATAATCCTGCAATCATTCCCACCTTACCGGGAATAAGCTCCGTAGCATAGACAAGTATAGCCGAAAAAGCAGATGAGATAATCAGGCCGATCAGCACGGATAAAATAATGGTTACTGACAGGTTCATATGTGGCAGCAACAATGTGAAAGGGGCCGCTCCCAGTATGGAAATCCATATGATAAGCTTACGCCCGTAACGGTCTCCCAAAGGTCCGCCCATGATGGTTCCGGCTGCCACAGAAGCTAAAAATACAAACAGGTAAATTTGCGATTGCTGCACACTTACACCAAAGCGGTCGATAAGATAAAAGGTGAAATAGCTGGTCATCGAAGCCATATAAAAGTATTTCGAAAAGATCAGCACCAGTAAAATGATTATGGAAATAATTACCCTGTTTTTGGAAACAGGCCACAATTCTGTAAGTTTTTCTGAAGCCGGTTTTTGCGCAGACCTGAATTGTATGTTTTGCTGGTACCATTTTCCCACAAAAGCCAGCACTGCAATTGCCAACAGCGCGAGTAAACCGAACCATCCGATATATTTTTGCCCGAAGGGGATAACGATCAACGCGGCAAGCAAAGGCCCGGCAGCGCTTCCTGCATTTCCGCCTACCTGGAATATAGATTGAGCCAATCCTTTTTTCCCTCCTGACGCCAGATGGGCTACTCTGGATGCTTCGGGGTGAAATATAGAAGAGCCCATTCCAAGAAGGCATACCGATGCGAGGATATAATAAAAATTGGAAGCAAATGCAGTAAACAGTAGCCCTGTTAGGGAAAAAGTCATTCCAATGACCAGTGCCAATGGATGAGGTTTTCTGTCTGTATAAGAGCCTACAAAGGGTTGTAATATCGACGCTGTAAGCTGGAATACCAATGTTATAATCCCGATTTGTGTAAAATTTAAAGCATAATTACTCTTGAATAAAGGATAAATTGCCGGGATCACCGATTGTATCAGGTCGTTTAATAAGTGCGACAGGCTTATGGCAAACAGGATGGGGTAAACTGTTTGGCCTGTATTCAGTGTTGAAGTTTGGCGGGAAGTTACTTTCATAAAGTATACATCAGGTCATCTGATGATGTTAGGTAAAAAATTATAAGTTTCCAATTATTTTTTTGGCGGTGTGCAGCGCTTTGATCTTATTCCTGTCTTGAATATATTGTAATAATTTTTCATGGTCTTTTTGGGAAATAATAAAAGGAGCAGTGTCTTTATAAACTTCGCAAAAGAATTTGGATACATGCAAAGACAATGTTTTATACAGTTCGCTTAAAATGAAATTGCCACAGCTTTCGGCTATTGCAGTATGAAAGTCAATATCTGCCCCGATAGACGCTTCCAGATCGCCCTGTTCTGCAAAACGCTTCCGGTTTTCCAGGTGCTGATGCATTACTGCCAAATGGTCTGAGGTTCTGTTTTGAACGGATTTCTCAATAATTTGTAACTCCAGAAGCTGTCTTACTTCAAATACTTCTGTAAATCCTGCACTCCCGATCTTCTCATCCAGGGCATGGTTGCCCGATTGGCTGATAATGAATGTGCCCAGTCCCTGTTTTACATGCACAAAACCGGATTGGGCCAGGTATTTGCCCGCTTCTCTGATCGTGGACCTGCCTACTGAAAACTGCTTCATTAGTTCCGGTTCAGTGGGAAGTTTGCTGCCCACCGGGAAAAGGCCGTTGCTGATTTGTTGCCGGATCAGATCGGCTACTTCCCGGGCCAGCGATTTTCGTTGAATGGATGTTATCATTTTAATCATCATATCATCTGATGTTTGCAAACATAGAAATTTCCTGTCATATTAATCAATAATTGCTGTTTTTTCTGAGCGCTATTCCAGTTTCTCTACCGTGGCCTTTTTTTCAAACTTCCTGAAAAAGCGGACAAACACGAGAATGGACAAAAGAATAATTATCGCCAGCAACAGCCATTGTATGTTTGTAAAACCAGCAAAAAAGCAAACCAGCCAGCAGCCAAAAGCCATAGGTAAATAGTCGTTCAGGTTCAGTTCATCCATATAAAGAAGCGCATGCAATAAAACCATGAGTGCAGGCGCCAGCAGTATCATTAAAATATAAGCGCTCCAGTCGTGGTGAATGAGGCCCATTGCACGAAGGGCCCACATCTCAGGGAGATACAGCATACAATAAACTGCAAATAAAGAAGCCATGATGCGGGTAATTTTTAAAGGAAGCACCCTGTAAAAAGACAACTCATTTTCAAGGAAATAGAAACATTTATATATTATAATATAATGACTGGTAATACCCAGCGTATAAACCAGCCACAGCATACGCCGGTCGAAAAGCGAGTTTGTTTTTATCACCAGAAAATACAACAGGACAAAGCAGATGGCTTTTAGGAAAAAGATCACTTTGATTTGTTTTTGCAGCAGGAAACTGCCCAACTGCTGCACAAGACCGGGTGTTATTTTTATTTTCAGCCATTGATTTAGAAAAGAATGACCGGATGCATAAGAAAGACCTTTTGAGAACAGCAAGGTAAGCCCTCCTATAGAAACAAACAATGCCAGGCAACCAGCTCCTGCATAAAAATAATGACGGCTTGTAATAGCTACGGCCACAATACAAATGCTGTATAATAATACCGGTAATAGCAATGCAGTTGCCACCGGTAAAAGGAAGGGGAACCGTTCTGCAGGGCTTAACCTGTTGAGTATTTTGTTAAAAGAAAATGCTTCTTGGCTTAAAGTGGTTCTTATAAAAAAGTAACACCTTAAAAAATATAGGGTAAAGATAAACGCGTAGCCTGTTAGTGCAAGTGGATTACTGATAATGCTTACCATTATATAATAATGAGTTGCCACTGCTGTTTTAAAATTGGGCTGAATGCCAAAAAATACCAGCATCAACAGGATAAGCGCTCCCGCGATCTGTTTATAAAACCGGCTGGTAAAGTTTTGGTATAATATTTTATGAATGGGATTCACGCACTAACTGTTTGTCGCTGAGCCGGTAAATACCAGTGAACCGTATATCTTCCACGTCAATATCATGATGGGAGGTGAGTATGAAGCCCGCCTGTTCGCTGCTACCTATATAATGTTGCAGTGATCGTTGAGTGGTAGCGTCAAGCGTGGTAAAAGGTTCATCCAGCAGTATCCACTTCGGCAGTCCTATAAATGCCAGTAACAGGGATAGTTTCTTCAGCATACCGCTCGAATAGCTGCCTGTAGGGTTGCCCAGGTAATTGTCGATGCCCAGCATTTCTTTGATAGCAGCCGTTTTGTTCACCGGGTATTTTAATACCTTACAATAAAAAGCTACCAGTTCGTTGCCGGTGGAAAAGGAAGGGTAAACCGGTTCGGCGGGTGCATAGCTGATGCAGCGCCTGTAAGCAACTGGCTTCTTATTAAGCGATATATTGTTAATCAATACCTGGCCCTTATAAGGAAGCAGTCCTGCCAGTATTTTCAAAAAAGTAGATTTACCCGATCCGTTGCTGCCTTTGATCCAGTAGGTACCATGGTTAAGTTCTAAATCTGCGATATCCAGAACCTCGAAATTGCCGTAACTTTTTTTTAATTGCCTGATCTGCATCATCTGCGGGCACATTTATCGCTACAAAATAGGTCAAAAAAATCAATTAACGTTCTGCTGAAAAGGATAAACTATCTTTGCAACTTCATTTTTTAAAATAATTCGTGAAAGTAAGAACACTTAAAAAAGATAAGGTAAATATTATTACGCTGGGTTGTAGTAAAAACATGGTGGATAGCGAGGTTTTGAGCGGTCAGCTTAAAGCTAATGATATTGATGTGGTGCACGAGAATAAGAAGCGCGATCACAATATTGTAGTAGTAAACACCTGCGGGTTTATTGATAAAGCCAAAGAAGAAAGCATTAATACCATTTTAGAGCAGGTGGAGTTAAAAAAGCGCGGCAGGTTAGATAAAGTATATGTTACAGGCTGCCTTAGTGAGCGTTATAAGAATAACCTGGAAGAAGAAATTCCGGAAGTGGATGCTTTTTTTGGTACTATGGAGCTGCCGGCCATATTGAAGCAGTTTGAGGCCGATTATAAAACCGAACTGGTGGGTGAGCGCTTACTGGCAACGCCCAGGCACTATGCCTACTTAAAAATATCGGAAGGCTGCAACCGTACCTGTACGTTTTGCGCCATCCCCCTCATGCGCGGCAAGCACATAAGCAAACCCATTGATGAACTGGTAATGGAGGCAGAAAAACTGGTGCGCATGGGCGTGAAAGAAGTGATGCTGATAGCGCAGGAGCTTACTTATTACGGCCTCGATATTTACAAAAAACGCATGTTGCCCGAGCTTTTGCATCGCCTGGCAGACATAAAAGGATTGGAATGGATCCGTTTGCACTATGCTTACCCTACTAAATTTCCTTTAGAAATACTGGATGTAATGCGCGGGCGGGACAATATCTGCAACTATCTTGATATTCCATTGCAGCATGCATCGGACCGGATGCTGCATGCGATGAAACGGCAGATCATGCAATCGGAAATGGATGATCTTATTGCAACTATCCGGGAAAAAGTACCGGGTATTTGCCTGCGTACTACTTTAATTGCAGGTTTTCCGGGAGAAACACAGGACGATATTGAAGGGTTGAAGCATTTTTTAGACAGGCACCGTTTTGACAGGGTGGGAGTGTTTACCTACTCTCATGAAGAAAATACAGGCGCTTATGCTTTTGAAGATGATGTGCCGCAGGAAGAAAAGGAACGTCGGGCGCAGGAAATTATGGAACATCAGCAGGAGATTTCTTACGAACTGAACCAGGAAAAAATAGGCAGGACATTTAAAACCATTATTGACAAAAAAGAAGCAGGACGATATATCGGGCGTACAGAATTTGACAGTGTGGAAGTGGACAACGAGGTCATTATTTCAAGTGATCAGCAGTTAAAAATCGGGGAATTCTATAATGTACGGATCGAAAAAGCATATGATTATGATTTGGAAGGGGTGATCATTTAAGCGCGAATGCACACCCCGAATTTTTACAGGTTATGAACGTGTTTGTCATTTCCTGCGTTGTTAAAAAAATAACATATGAAGTAGTTGCTGTATAAGAAACAGGGGTGCCGTTTTCCTGAATCGATATATTGTAATATCGTCATATTGATTATCATGTGGTTATGTATTATTTTAGCCAGATTGGCAGCCTCATTCCCCTTTTTTATAGCCTTGTTAGCCTACCTTTGCGTCCGTATTTTGCATGTAAGTAAAATAATGTTATTAAAGGCGTGGTAAAATAAAAATTATTTTTCTGCGTTTATTGTTTAACTAAAATATCTCACATGAAGAAATGTTTAGTTTTGTTTTTTGCTTTTATTTTTAGCTATGCTAAAAGTTTTGCTCAAGCTTCTACACAAAAGGCCTCTTATTATCACAGTAAATTTAATGGTCGTAAAACGGCTGCCGGTGATATATACAGGGACTATCTTTTAACCGCAGCGTCTAATATTTATAAATTAGGTACCCGCCTGCTGGTTACCAACAAAAACACTGGTAAAAGTGTGCAGGTAGTGGTAAACGACAGGATGGCTCCAGGTATAAAAGGTCGTGTAGATTTAAGCAAATCCGCTTTCCAGAAAATTGCACATACCGGTCATGGTGTTGTTCCGGTTGAAGTAAAGATACTGGAAGGGAAAAATGAGGAAAATAATTCTTTATAGAGGATTTTGTAATAAAAGTAATAATAAAAAACCCCGCATTTGCGGGGTTTTTTATTATTTATGCATTTTTCCCGATACAGTTCAGATCTTCGAACGCAATTTCAAGACGTTTTACGAACGTCTCTTCTCCTTTACGTAACCATACGCGGGGATCGTAGTATTTCTTGTTAGGCTTGTCTTCTCCTTCAGGATTTCCTAACTGACCTTGCAGGTAAGCTTCGTTCTTTTTATAATAATCGAATACCCCTTCAGCAAAAGCCCATTGCATGTCTGTATCAAGGTTCATTTTAATGGCGCCATATCCGATTGCTTCGCGGATTTTCTCTTTTTCCGAACCGCTGCCCCCGTGGAATACGAAATAAACAGGTTTCTGGCTTGCGGTGCCGAATTTTTCAGCAATATATTTCTGGCTGTTATCAAGAATAACAGGTGTTAATTGTACGTTACCGGGTTTGTAAACGCCGTGCACATTACCAAAAGCGGCTGCTATTGTAAACATATTGCCTACTTCGCTTAGTTTTTCATAAGCATAAGCAACATCTTCGGGCTGGGTATATAGTTTGGAATTATCTACATCTGTATTGTCCACGCCATCTTCTTCGCCACCGGTAACACCCAGTTCTATTTCTATACTCATTCCCAGGGGAGCCATGCGTTTGAAAAATTCAACTGAAGTAGCAATGTTCTCTTGCATGGGCTCTTCGCTTAAGTCAAGCATGTGTGAGCTGAATAAAGGCTGGCCTTTTTCTTTATAGAATTTTTCACCTTCATCTATCAGGCCGCTGATCCAGGGAAGCCATTTCTTGGCAGCATGGTCTGTGTGCAGTACTACAGGCACTCCATAATATTTTGCTACGGTGTGAACGTGCAGGGCACCGCTTACCGCGCCAAATATATTTGCTTCCAGGTTTTTATTAGGCATTCCTTTGCCGGCATAGAACTGCGCTCCGCCATTGCTGAACTGGATCATAACCGGTGAGTTTACCTTAGCTGCCGTTTCAAGCACCGCGTTAACCGTGTCTGTACCTACCACATTCACTGCGGGGAGGGCGAAATTATTGTCTTTAGCGTCGTTGTAAAGAGCTTCAAGCTCTTTGCCGTGTAATACTCCGGCTGTGTACTTGCTCATTTTGTTGAAAATTGTTTTTAATAATAAATTACTTGTTCATAGCAAATCAGGCTTGCTAAGGTAGCGATAATATGTGAAATATACACAAAGCCAGGGTATTGTTTGAGCAGTTTATTTTATGATTTTCGTCACGTCAGCTATGTTTTGTTACCCAGCATCTTTGTTTTTTCCTGTATCAGCTTCAGGTTTCCGCGAAGCATGTACTTCAGATGCAGTTTTAATACCTGCCCCATAGATTTACACCTGTTAAATGCTTCAGTATGAAAATGTTTGTTTAACTGTTGTATTAATTCTTGTTGCTTTTCAACAGGTGCAATGGTATCGCGCGACATAATGTTCAAAAGCTCCATTAACCGGAACCTGGTAACGGCTACCCGGTAAGCCATTGCTGATTTCTCTTCTGCCTTATACTGCTCTACCGATTCTTTGTTTAGCTGTTCTACCACGTTTTTTACAAAAAGATTATTTTCCTTAAAGAACTGCGGCATATATAAATGCTTCCGGCCTTCATAACATTGCTGGTCAAAATCTATAGCCCGGATGCGATATTGATAGCTTTCAATATCGGGAGTTGACACTACAACGAAATTATAGGCCCGCATATCGCCCAGCAATCTTACAAAACAGCGCTCATTGAATTTTACAAACTCTTTAGCCAGCCGGGTCTTGTTAATATCCAGCTTGCCGAGGTATTTCTCTAAAAACACATCCCCCGCCATACCCGGAATATGTTCTTCCACCAGCGTGCCTCCGTCAGTATAAAAAGTAATACGGTTGGGAGAGAGAAAATGCTCCAGTTCCAGGCCATATACCCTGGAAGCGTCTGTGATTTTCATGTAATAGTGATCATAATTGGAGTTGAACTTATTCACGATGCGTATACGAAAAGGAAGCGAGTTTCCAAAAGCACAATAATCAATACGGGCCACATCCAGGTGACTGGCAAAACTCATATCGCCTTCTGTTTTTAATATGGCATATATCTTTACCAGCCCCTCGCGCAAATAGTCCCATTCTCTTTTATCGTATATAGCTTTTTCCCAATAAGTGCTGTTGCCCTGCTCATCTTTAATAGGCACCGACCATGTGAAATTGAGCAGATCGCGGTGCGAAACGGGCAGATGCACTTCACGTCCCTGACGTACCAGGTAGTTAGCCAACTCTGTATTTACAGGATAAAGCAGTTTCTTTTTGGAAGGTTTATTATTTAATATTTCCAGTTCGTTCATAGTCATATTATAAAAATGTATACTACACGTAAGCCAGCATTTTCTGCCTGGTAAAATTTATGTGCGAAACCTGCCTGCCTAAAAGATAAAATTAGCATATTATTTTGTGCAGACTGTGAAATAAGGGCTGACTTTTCTGTAAAAAGAAAGGAATAAATATATAATATGAAAAACCTTTAGAAAAATATATAGGTTTAATTGTTATTAATTATCTTAAACCATTATTTTGCTGCTTTAATGGGAAAGTTTACAGATAGAATAAAGCGTGCGAGTCTTGTTAAAAAACTGGTGCATTGCGTGGTAGGATTATGTACCTATCCGGGTATAGCAATGGCAAATACATTGCGTTTTCGGGGGGCAGAACAATTAAAGGAATTGCCCCGTACCAATGTGCTTTTTGTGTGTAATCATCAAACGTATTTTTTAGATGTAATATCTATGTTCCACATTTTTTCTGCTGTTAAGTGGGGACGAAGGGACAGGCTGGGTATACCCTATTACATGCTGAACCCTTTTACAAGGGTGAATTATGTAGCTGCAGAACAAACCATGAAAAGCAGCTGGATGAGCCGCCTGTTTTTGCTGGCCGGAGGCCTTACAGTACGCCGTACCTGGAATGAGAACAGTAAGGAACAACGTTCCGGTCTCGATCCCAGCGATACAAGGAAAATTGAACGTTCGTTGCAGAACAACTGGATTATTACTTTTCCGCAGGGAACTACTACACCTTATGCACCTGCCAGAAAAGGGACCGCCCTTATTATCAAACATCATAAACCTATAGTTATACCAGTGGTGCTCAATGGTTTCTCAAAAGCATTTAACAAAACGGGCGTAACACTCAGAAAAAGAGGTATTTTGCTTACGGTGACTTTTAAAGAACCGCTGCAAATCGATTATGATGCCTCTGCGCAGGAAATAACAGCACAAATAATGGACGCTATAGAACAAAGCAAAAAGTTTATGCCGGAAGTAATGAAGCATTGATATTTCATATGAAGGGTTACATTATTCCCATACTGTTTTTTTTACCGTACATCGCCGGTTATACGCAGGGCATTAAAATCGCTCCCGGGTTTAAGAACAGGATACCCGCAGGCTGGATACCTGAAGCACAATATAAGGGAGATCTGAACAAGGATAAGCTCGAAGATGTAGTGCTCGTATTACGAAATACCGACAGGAAAAATTTTGTTAAGCATGATGGCTTAGGCAATGATACTTTGGATCTGAATCCACGCAGGATGATGATCTTTTTTAAAACAGAGAAGGGGTATAAAAGAGTACTGTCTACAGATAAGTTCCTGCCATCGGTTAACAGTGTAATGAACCCGTGCCTGGATGATCCTTTATCGGATGGTGGTATAGCAATTAAAAACGGTGTATTAAAAATATATTATCACTACTGGCTGAGCTGTGGCAGCTGGTATGTTACCGATTATAAATACACATTCCGGTATCAGAAAAATAAATTTGAACTCATAGGGCTGGATATAAGCTCTTTTCACCGTGCATCAGGCGAATCAGCTCTCACCAGCTATAATTTTTCTACAGGGAAAAAACAGGTGATCACCGGTATGAATGAATTTGAGGAAAAAGAGAACAGACCTGTTGAAAAATGGGAGCCGTTTGCTGTTGCTAAAACATACGACCTGGCTGCAATGGCAGAAGATACGGCCCTGGAAGATTTTGTAAAATAAAACCACTTCCTTATTGCCCTATGACCGTAATAAAATAATCTAATGTGCTCCTTAGAAAAGCATCAAGCAGATGTGGATTGCATGATATCGACGAGTTTTATGGCTTCTGCAGCTTCTTTTACATCATGTACTCTTAAAATATGGGCGCCGTTCAATAAGCCTATGGTATTTAAGACGCTGGTACCGTTGAGTGCATTGCTGGCATCGGTACCCAGTCTCCGGTAAATCATTGCCTTCCGGCTGATACCTAATAAAACAGGGCAATCCAGCATTTTAAACAGGCCAAGGTTTTTAAGCAGGGAGTAATTGTGCTCAGGACTCTTGCCAAATCCAAAGCCAGGGTCAATAATAATATCCTTCATACCTTTACCACGCAACAGCGCCAGCTTTTTGATCATAAAATCAAGCACTTCCCTGGTTACATTTTCATAAACCGGGTTTTGTTGCATATTTTGAGGGGTGCCCTGCATGTGCATTAAAATATAAGGAACATGTAACGCTGCTACCGTATCCAGAAAGTGCTCATCTAAGTTACCCGCGCTGATATCATTAATAATAGAAGCGCCTGCTGCTACAGCCTCTTTTGCTACTCTACTGTAAAACGTATCTACAGATATAAAAGCCCCCGGAAACTTTTTTACAACGGCACTAATAGCTGGAACTACCTTTGACATTTCGGTATCAGGCGCAGCCTGTTCGCTTCCGGGACGGGTACTCTGACCGCCTATGTCTAGTATAGTGGCGCCGTTGGCAAGCATTTGTTCTGCAGTGTTGAGTAAACGGGCGTCATTGCTGTAGCGGCTCCCCGCATAAAAGGAATCCGTATTGATATTTAAAATCCCCATTACAATGGGTTGCTGAATGGTCAGGAGCCTGCCTCTGCAATTAAGTGTGAACATCAATTTTTGTTTTGCTATTTTTGGGGTTAAAGGTAAGCTGATAGGTTGAAAAGCTGTCTTCGGATTGCGGTTTTCCCGGCTGCCCATAAAATAAAGGTTCACACAATGATGTCAAAAACGAACGAACAATACGATACAGTGATCAGGGATTGCCAATCGGTTTTTTTTAAAAAGAATAAGGATTACGGTACCGCCTGGCGTGTACTGCGTACCATATCTGTTGTGGATCAGATCTATATTAAAGCACAACGGATAAGGACCATACAGGAAGTAAAGCAGCAAATGATAGGTGATGATATTGCCGGTGAGTTTAAGGGGATCATCAATTATGCCGTGATAGGGCTGATACAGCTAGAATTGCCCGCTGATGCACCCTGGGATCTGCCGGAAGAGCAGGTGGCAGCACTTTATGAAAAGCATATTACCGCTACAAAAAGGTTAATGCAGGGTAAAAATCATGATTATGGCGAGGCCTGGCGCAGCATGAGCCAGGAAGGGCTTACCGACCTGATCCTGATGAAACTGTTCCGCATCAGGCAAATACTCAATAATGAAGGAAAAACGCTGATCAGCGAGGGTATTGATGCGAACTATCATGATATTATTAATTATTCGGTCTTTGCTTTAATATTGGATAGCGGGGCCGGTAAATAAAAAGAGTAATGAAAAATTTAGTAAATATTGCAAGGGTTTTTGTAGGAGTGCTTTTTATTTTTTCGGGGTTGGTTAAAGCCAACGACCCTGTAGGCCTGAGCTATAAAATGCAGGAATTTTTTTTAGTATGGGGCACTACCTGGCTCGATGGGGTGGCATTAGCGCTATCTGTTATAATGATCGCCTTTGAAATTATAGCCGGGGCTGCGTTGCTGTTAGGATGGCGCATAAGAACTGTAAGCTGGCTGTTATTACTGCTAATCGTATTTTTTACGTTTCTAACTGGTTATGCCTACCTGTCTGGTAAATTTAAAAACTGCGGTTGCTTTGGAGACTGCCTGCCTATTACTTCCCGGCAATCGTTCTTTAAAGATATATTACTGCTGGTGCTGATCTTATTGATTTTTTTTAATAACAAATACATTCAGCCTGTTTTTGGCAAAGGCATTACACTATTGGTATTACTGCTGGTAACTGTATTTAGTTTCGCATCGCAATGGTATACATTAAAGTATTTGCCGGTTGCGGATTGCCTGCCTTTCAAAAAAGGGAATAATATACCAGCGCAAATGAAAATTCCTGCTAATGCCATACCCGACAGTACGGTGATCTCTTTTATATATGAGAAGAACGGAAAGAAGCTGGAATTTACTGCAGAATCCTTTCCTGATGATTTTGATGACAGCACTTATAAGTTTGTAAGCCGTTACGATAAGGTTATCAGGCCAGGGGTGAATAATGAGCCGCCAATTAAAGCGTTTGGCCTGGCAACACAGGATGGTACAGACATGACGGAAGATATTTTACAAAGTGATGAAGTGGTACTATTGTTTGCTGAGGATGCAACAACGCCGGTTGAAAAATGGCAGAACGGGTTTGAGCATATTTATACAGCGGCTGTGAAAAAGCAGGTGCCTGTTTACGTAGTAAGCAGTACGGCTCCTGCTGTAAAAGCTGCGATAGCCGGCACCGCATTTAGCAATGTTGAAGTGCTGAACGGCGACAATACCATGATAAGAACGGCTGCCCGTACTAACCCCACGGTTTATATTTTACGAAAGGGAACAATAACCGGAAAATGGAGCTATAAAAATTTTGATAAAGTGCGCTTATAAATGTACGATGTTTGATACACGGGTATTTGTGAATATCATTACATCTTTTGGCATTCGCGTATATTGCTTTGTGAGCAGTAGTATTGAACTATGAAGGTAATATTTATTTTAGCATCAATATTAGTCGCAATAGGTACAACTGTAGCAGGACAGACTATTGATTTAAGCGAGAAGCAAACAAAAAAAGTTCAAAAACTTATTAATGTTTTTAAGACTAATAACAAAAGAAAAATTGCGGACCTTATTAATTATCCGTTAAGAAGAGAATATCCCTTAAAAGATGTGAAGGATAAAAATGATTTCATCCAACGTTTCGACGAAATATTTGCCGAAGCGTTTATAAGCCACATTGCAAAGTCAAAATTGGAGAATTGGTCAGATGTTGGTTGGCGGGGCGTTATGTTAGACAACGGGAAAATTTGGATGGATGGCGGTGGAAAAATTACTGCTGTTAATTTTCAATCTCCTAAAGAAAAACGGTTATTAATGAATGCCATTCAGGCTGATAAAAAGGAACTGCCCAAATCTCTTCAAAACTTTGAAAGCCCGACGTATTTGATATTTACGAAAAATTATAAAATAAGAATTGACGAAACGGCCGGGAGTAGCTATCGGTATGCTTCCTGGAAAATTGAAAATAAAAAGAGAGAGCCGGACCTGGTGGTAGAAAATGGCGTATTGGAATTTCAGGGAAGTGGCGGAAATCACATCATTACATTTAAAAACGGCGATTACACATACATTGTTTTAATTAACCTGGTTGGTACAGCAGGCGACCCGGATGCTGTATTGGAAGTACTGAAACAGGAGAAAACAATTTTAAAAGAAAACGGAGAAATTAAAAGAAATTAGCACTGTCTGAATGTAAATCGAACAACCTACATTTAATGATCCAATACATCATCAAAAAGCTATTTTACAGTGTGCTGGTTTTGGCCGGTGTGGTGGTATTGGTGTTTTTCTTGTTCCAGGGTTTTGGTGATCCTGCAAGGCTGGTTATGGGCCAGACAGGAGATGCTAAAACACAAGAGAACATCCGTAAAGAGCTATACCTCGATCAGCCCAGGTGGAAGCAGTTCCTGCTGTATGTAAATGATGTATCGCCTGTGGCTATACATACGAAAGAAGACATCCGGGCAAAGCAGTTAAAGGGCCTTTTTATTGGAGGAGATAAAAAGCTGGCAATTAAAATCCCTTATCTGCGCCGATCTTATCAAAGCAAACGTGAAGTGGGTAGTATCTTAATGCAGGCACTGCCGGGTACTATTATGCTTACGATTGCGGCAATGGCTATAGCCGTTGTCATCGGTATACCTTTAGGTGTTGTTGCGGCTGTTAAGCAAAATACCTGGTTAGATACCAGTGCCATTTTTTCAAGTATCGTGGGAATCTCAGCGCCGTCTTTTTTTATGGGAATTGTTATTGCTTATTTTTTTGGCTTTGTGCTTACAAAATACACAGGTTTACAGATAAGCGGTAACTGGTTTGATATAGACGAAACCACCGGCAAAAGAATTTTCAGCTTTAAAAATATTATTCTTCCTGCCATTACTTTAGGCATCAGGCCACTGGCTATTATTACACAGCTTACGCGCAGCGCCATGCTGGATGTGCTGGACCAGGATTATATAAGAACAGCGTATGCCAAAGGCCTGAACAAGAGGGCAGTAGTATGGCGTCATGCTTTAAAAAATGCCCTGAACCCTGTAATTACAGCTATTACAGGCTGGTTTGCTGAACTGCTTGCCGGAGCATTTTTCGTGGAATATATTTTTGGCTGGCAGGGGATAGGAAAAGTTACTGTGGATGCTTTGGAGCAATTAGATTACCCGGTGGTGATGGGCGCTGTGCTTATTTCTGCTGCTTTTTTTGTATTCATGAATATTGTGGCTGATATATTATATGGTGTATTTGATCCAAGAGTGAGGAAATAGACGGACAGTCAGAAAGCATGGTTTGTTACTTCCCGACTTTCTGTTTTCCGGCTTACTTCACGATCACTTCCTTAATAACTTTACTGCCCAGTGCTTCATTTACCCTTTCAATGATTTTTTCACGCTGGTAGATCAGCTCGTTTTTTAACGGGGCTACCTGGGTATGTACAAATAGCTTATCGCCAATAATTTGCAGTTTATCGGTATACCGGGCAATGGTTTTGCCCATAATATTTTCCCATACCGCATCTATTTCCAGCGCCTGTATATCGCCCCGGATACGACTTTTACTTAAAAACTCTTTTAACGCTTCGCCTAAGGAATATTCTCCCATATCAATAATTTAACCTGTATTAAAACATTGGCCGGATCCTGTACCGTTACAAAGATATTAAATCGAAGCTGGCATTTAAATTTTCCAGGTGACTGGTTAGTCTTTCTTTGTTAGTGTCGGTAATAAAAACCTGTCCTTTATTTTCAATGCACACTTTTTGCAGCAGCTTGCTGATCCTGTCTTCATCTAATTTCTCAAAAACATCGTCTAACAACAGAACCGGCATTAGTTTTTTCTCAGCATAAATGACATCCAGCTCTGTTAGTTTTAAGGCGAATAGCAGGCTTTTGCGCTGCCCCTGAGAAGCAATGCTTTTAAAGGGTTGCCCGTTCAGTTGTAATATGATATCATCCCTGTGAATACCTGCTGTGGTTCGCTGTAAGAGCTTATCCTTGCTTTCGGTAGCGGCCAGCAGCTCTTCAAAAGAGGTTTCCAGCAGGCGGCTATCATATAAAATAGAAAGATCTTCTTCTTTCTGAGCAATGTCGGTGTACAGCCTTTTTACTTTTGGCAGGAAGGATACCAGGAACTGGCTCCTTGTCTGGAAAATAAAATGGCCGGGCTCTACCAGCTGATCATTAAGTATGTGTAGCAGCGCATTATCTATTTTTCCGGTTTCTGCTGCTGTTTTCAGTAAGGAGTTTCGTTGCTGTAATACCCTGTTATACAATATAAGGTTTTGAAGGTATTCAGAGCTTAGCTGCGACAGCAGGGCATCTAAAAAGCTGCGCCGCTCTTCGCTTCCCCCCGTGATAAGAACGGCATCATCCGGGGCAATAACCACACAGGGGTACCGGCCGATATGATGTGAAAATTTTTCGTAAGGCGCTCCGTTGATAAGGAATTCTTTTTTATTGGTTTCCCGGAGGATGCAGGCCGCCTTCTCCTCCGTATAATCATCTGTACTAAATACGCCTTCTATTCTGAAGCCTTTTGATCCCTGATGCACATTTACAATGTCGCTTTTGCTGAAATAGCTTTTGGTAAAGCATAAATAATGAATAGCGTCGAGAATATTGGTTTTGCCAACGCCATTTTTACCGCAAATGCCAATGATCTGTTTGCTGAATTCAAATGCTTTATTGGTATAATTTTTAAACTGTAAAAGCGATATAGAATTAAGATGCAGCATATGGCTGTGAAAATAAACCTTAAAAAAATATGAACCTGCTATGTATCTCTTTTATTGGAGAAATAAATATAGCTGAATGGATTGGGTACCGGGCTTTTATACGGGTCATAGTCATTAATATATTTTATGGTTCTTTTAGTATCCATTTTATGCTGAAAAAAATCGGACCCCAGCAGGTAGCATCTTATTAACTGATAGATATTGATGGAGTGTTTTGGTTTTATATGAAGATAATAATAACTTTTCCACCTGATGGTATTTATAAAAGAATCAGGCGTTCCTTTAAAATAGCTTTCAATAAATTGACTAACGCCAACGGGGTCCAGCTTAAGATAATTAAGATGGCGGTATATAATTTTTTCTGCAAAATGTTTAACACCTGGTGTTGCAAAGTATAAACCAGATGGAACGAGTATGGCTCCTCCCGCAGCACCTCCTAATATTTTTAACAGCTTTCTGCGTTTCATTTCAAAAAAGTTTGTCAGCAGTATGTAAAGACAAAGCGCTTAAGGTTAATGTAGGGTTAGAAGGACTGTAGGTCGTATAACTGCTTGCGCCTAAAACCAGAACATTGCGGTATTGGTGATGAACCATATACTTATCAACCACACTATTCTCTTTTGAAGTTCCCATCCTGGCGCCGCCTATAATGTGTCCTTCGTTTTGATGCGGATACAAATACCTGATTCCCTCTACCGGCAGGCAACTCAAAATATCGGGTAATTTTTTCTTAGCCTCTTCAAATGCTTTTAAAGCATATTGCGATCGGCCCGCATTAAACACCGCCTCAGGTATAAATTTATTGTCAGTTGTTGTTATATAATTATCTTGCTGTGGCAAATCTTCAAACAAAAGCCTGAATGACATGATATTCAGCCATTTATTTTCTTCTGGTCTGATATAAGGCGCATTATCGGTTTCTATAAGGCAGCCGGCATAATCTTTCCTGAACTCGCCATCATAAAGCATATAACCATTAGCATTTACCCAGGTGCTTCCGCCAGCGTTTGACATATCTTTCAGATCAATTAAAGCCTGAATGCCTAACTGCTCGCCAAACCCGACCCCCGTCAGTGGATTTTTGTCTCCGGAATTTAAAAGGATATTAATATTAAAAAAAGGATTGGCCCCAAGAATATAATAATCTGCTTCGGCTTCCAGCTCCACATTATCTTGTACATAATGAATTTTTGTAGCGGCTTTATCAGTAGTGGTTAACCGGTATACCTGGGCATTATATTCCAGCGTTACGGCCGGGTTCTCGTATACGCCCATCTGCGAATTTTCTATAGTGAATTTCGCATTTACCGGGCACTCGGTACATGTAGCGCTTGCCACGCATTGATTTCTGCCTTTTACCGGGCGGCTTGCCCTGGCCGTGGGCTGACTGATATACTGGTTGCCATATTTCTCGTGCAGTATTTTATCCGGCGGTGCAAATAAATGGGGCGGGAGGGGGTAATCTTTCCTTTTAGGAAAAGGTGTTTCTTTGGGGCCTGCAATAGACATGATAGCTTCCGCTTCCTCATAATACGGGTCTAGGTCATCGTAATCTATCGGCCAATCCTGCTCTATACCATAAAGCGATCTCATCTTGAAATCCGAAGGCATAAATCGGGGTGTGCAGGCCCACCAGCAATTGGATGAGCCGCCAAAATCAGGGCTGAACTTCCAGAACTTTTCGTGGTGACGGTTAATAAACAGTTTTCTGTAAGCTTCGTTTACTTTTTCTGAAGTATCAGCATTCCCCTTGCGTATTTTCAGGCGCTCCATTAACGGGAAAAACCGTCCCCGTTCTAATACCAGAACTGTTTTGCCCGGGTTTTTTTCCAGATATTTTTTCAGAAAAAAAGTCGAAGCGAAACCTGTGCCTACTACAATTATATCGTACTTCAATAAAGATTAATTTAGTTATTTGCATTTTGTAAAAACCAATGCAGCCAGGGAATTTTTACAAACATAAGCACACAAATTAAAATAGTAAACAAAAACAGGTAAAGCATAAACCATTTTCTTTTATGGAGCCCCTTGATACGTTGCACGGGAGAGTCGTTTAAAAGCCCGATTCTTAAATACCACGAAAAAAGAAGGGCGAAGAAGGGGAAGCTAACTAAAAGCTCTATCCTGTTTTTGATTAAAAATATGCCCAGGAAAAATGCACAGGTTATTCCGTAAAAAAACATAGAAATCAGCAGGCCGTTTTCTGTGTAAAATTTAAAAGAGCGCCGGTATTGACCTGCAAGAACCGGATCGTTGATAAGACGGTACTCTGCAAACCGCTTGGTGGCCATTAAAAACGCACCTCCCATCCAGTAAGCGATTACAATACTAATAGGAGGAAAAGTGTTGATCCAGTTGAGGTCCCAACTGCTATCCGGCACACCCAGGGAGGGGCTTATTAAAAACCAGCCCAGGGTAAACCTTATGGGGTTATTGATTGACTCGGTAAGTACATCCAGGTAAACCCTTTCTTTGCTTCTTAAGGGCTTTACATTATAAACAATACCCATTACAAGCAGCAACAGCTCCATACTAAAAAACTTAATAGATACAGTAAATCCTATACTTAAACCCAAAACTGCTAATAATGTATATATGAAATAAATAATTTTAGGGTTAACTGTTTTTTGAATTAAAGAACGGTCTTTTTTTACCGGGTGAAACTTGTCAAACTCAATATCAAGATATTCGTTGATTACATAGTTGGCAGAAGCAATTAAGCAGGTAGCAAGAAAACCCAGGATGATTTTTAGGCCTAATGCTGCAGTAAGCGGTGGTTGAAAATAAGCAAATGCAAATAATATACCGGGTGCCATGAAGATATTTTTCAGCCAGTTATCCGGCCGGGCTATTCTGATATAATCTTTAAGAGTAGCATTGTTGGGCGTATGCGATATGTCACTTTTCCCCGATATATATGCCTTGGTTGTTGACATGAGTTCCTGTAAGTTTAATTAGTCTTGTCTTTCATTTCAAAAGTGCCAGCTAAAAATACAAATAAATTTTTTTTGTCTTTATTCTTTGAAGGCAGAATGATGTAGCGAACACCCGCATTTCTTGCACACTGACCATCCCTGCTATCCCTGTCGCCTATGAAGAGGCAGGCTTCTTTAGCAATATTAAGTTGTTTGCAAATAAAATATATAGCCCGTGGAGATGGTTTAAAACTATTGATTGCGGCATCGGTTGATGAAACGTAAATATCAGCTTTCAAACCCAAGGCATTTAACTTATCGTTTGCCGGATAGTCAGAATATACCGCAATTTTAATGTTTTGCCGGCGCAGTGTATCAAATAAAGCTGCGGCACCACTATATTTTGTACTGTGTAAATGTTGAAGGGGAGTATTGTACATCCATTTACGAACAACCGCTCTTACCCGTTTTACAGGAACATTCAATTTGCTGGCACACCATGTATATTGTTCCTCATTAAGGTTGGGGCTGTTGTATCCAGAACGGGCTTCCCTTTCCTTTCTGAACCGGTACAGGATATACAGGTCTTTAATTTTAAGAGGATGAACGAAATAGTACTTTAAAAGCGAAAGGCACATTTTGAACTGCAGCTTGCGCTGATTGTACAAGGTACCGTCTACGTCAAAAATCACTAATTTAATAGTTCTGAATTGTAGTTCTTCTGTAATCAATTATTTTCGCTATTTAAACGGTACTGTTACAACAAATATAGATATTAAAACATTATGCAAGCCCTTTCAGCCAATCGCTATAAGCTCACAGAGAGTCGCAGCCTGATATTTTTTATATTAGGTATAGGGGTTGTTTTAAGGCTATACTATTTTTTTCAGAACCGTTCTTTATGGATTGACGAGGCGTATTTATCAAATAGTATTATTTCATACAGCCTGCACCAACTGCTTACAGAACCTTTGCTATATTACCAAAAAGCACCTTTGGGATTTTTAATGATGCAGAAACTGTTCATTACTGTTTTCTCTCCCAATGAAGTGGCTTTAAGATGGTTTCCTTTGCTATGCAACCTGTGCTCCTTGTTTGTATTTTATGCCGTATGCAGGTATTTTCTGAAGCCCGGTTATATCTGGCTGGCATTGTTCCTTTTTTGTTTAGCCCCTCCGTTAATATTTCATGCAGCAGAGGCTAAACAATATTCTTCTGAGCTGCTAAGCACGCTTATTATATTGTATCTGTATATACCATTGCAGGGCAGTAGTATTACACGCAAGGCGGTTATCAGGTTGGGCATTGCCGGAGCGGTTTTAATATGGTTTTCCTATTCGGTGGTTTTTATTTTAGCAGCTGTCGGCATATCTGTTTTTTTTAAAATGCTTCAGGAAAAAAAAGCACAACTATACCCGTATTATTTTATCGTGGCTGTTTTTTGGGCGTTGAGTTTTATTGTGAATTTTTATTTTTCAACATCTAAACATGTAGAGTCGAAGTGGACGGTTTACTGGTTTGATTACTTCAAATATTTTGCCCCTTTCCCTCCTAAAAGTATAAATGAGCTGGGCTGGTACTTGTCAAGGTTTTACAGGGTCCTTGATTATCCGCTCGGGCTTTTATGGAATTTTATGCCAGGGACCGAAGGTGGGTTGGCGCCTGTAGTGAAACTGGCATTTGTACCTGCAACACTTTTTTTTGCAGGCCTATACAATTTTTTAAAGCGTAAAACAGACTTTTTGTTGCTTGTATCTTTAATGGTGCTAACGCTCACTGCTTCAATGTTGAAGCTTTATCCCCTGGGCGACCGGTTCTGGGTGTTTCTTTCACCTGTATTTATTATACTTATAGTGGACGGCTGCAGCTTTTTAAATCAGAAGCTTGTACCGGTAAAGCTGAGGTTGGTATTGCCTGCACTTTTGGTAATCGGGCTTGTGATAAATATAATTAATGCTTTCCGGGGCGAAGAGTTTATCCATGATAAAAATTCGTCTCAGCGCGAGGCGCTTAGCTATATTAATGATCATAGAAAGAGCGGAGACCTGGTGTATATTTACTGGAACAATTTAGCCGGTTACCAGGTCTACAATAAAATGTATCATTATAATTTTGTGGCAACCACCGGTAAAGATTATCGTAAGGAGGTAAATGATTTTAATGATTACATGGCGCTTATTAAAAGCGATATCACCGCCCAAAATAAAAGACGCGTTTGGGTTGTCTGCAACCGGATCTTTCAAACGGATATTGGTGAGCCTGTAGACTGGCCTAAATGGTATTTTGCAGCTGGTAAACCCTCGGACAGGGTGATTGCTGCACTTGCTAAAGATTGGCAATTAGCGGATAGTTATAGTAAGTTGGATATTGATATATATTGTTTTCAATTAAATCCACAGCGCTGAAAATATTTTGCTCAGATATTATTGATATAGCCTGGAAACGCACTGGTATATTATCAGCTGATGAAGCCCATGTTTATTGTTTTAATATTTCGGAGGCTGATCGGTTAGGATACCTGGCAACAGGCGAAGAGCATTTAAAAGCCTCTTTTTTCAGGCAGGATATTGATGCAAAAAGATTTTTGGCCGGCAGGATTCTTACTAAAAGAACATTAGCCGGTATACTGGATGTAGATCCGGGACATATTTTAATACATAAGGGCAAAAACGGGAAACCTTTTGCTATGTATAACGGCCGCGAATTGCAAAGTTTGCACTTTAACATCAGCCATTCGGGGAACCTGGTTATAATAGGAGTATGCAGCAAAGATATCGGGGTGGATGTAGAAGAAATGAAGGGTGGTTCAATCATCGAATTATCAGCAACCGTTTTTTCTGGAAAAGAGCTTAATATTTTTGAAAAGAGTGCAGATACCTTAAAGACCTTTTATACCTTCTGGACAAGAAAAGAAGCTATACTGAAAGCCACAGGCCAGGGGCTTATAGATAGTCTGTATGAACTGGAGGTATTGGATGGTGCGAATGAAAGCAATTTGCTTCAGAATAACGGGCATTTTGATATTATAAGCTTTGAGCCTGCCATAAATTACCGGGCAAGCATTTGTATCACTTCCGGCATTAAGGCGCGCTTTCTCCATTCAGGGCAAATGAAATGAAAAGTTATTTTCTTTTTGATTTTTCCCAGGCAGCGCTTTGTGATTTTTTGAAATAACGATAAATGCCTGCAATTACAGCATAATTCATCAGGCAGAAATAGTAAGGAATGAAAAAAGCCTTTATTTTCAGGTTCTTTTTTTCCAGGATAAAACCCACTATACTCAATCCGTAAAAAATGACCTGGCCTGCCAGCAAGGCGACGTACAAAGAATGTTGTGTTTGGATAACAATCAGAATATTCAGTATAAAAACCAGTATCATTAAGAAGGGGGTTACTGTCCATCTTAAAACACGATGGCTGATATATTGAAACGTAAGCACCGGGTTACGAAACGGGTTTGCGGCTTTCTTCAGCCGGAATATAGATTGAATGCCTCCCGCCGCGATCCTGACTTTTCTTTTCAGCTCTTCTCTCGAATCAGCCGAAGCTGTTTCCATTGCATAGGCTTTGGGTTCATATGCAATAATGTACCCTTTTTCGGCAATACGCATCGCGATCATATGATCGTCAATAATGGTATCTGTTTCCACGGGCTGGTACAATCTTCTTCTGATGCTAAAAAGTTCCCCTGCCGCACCTACATTACTGTACAACTCATAATCCCATTTTTTCAGCGCTGATTCATACTTCCAGTAAAAGCCTTCGCCTGCAGAGCTGGCATCGGCTTTTTCTTCTACCATTATTTTCTTTTCGCCCGCAACAGCTCCTACTTTGGGATTCTGATAATGCTTTACCAGTTCTTTGATCGCATCTTTATTCAGGTAGGTATTGGCATCGGTAAATACAACGATGTCGCTGGATAGTTGAGGCAACACCCGTTTTATAGCGGCCATCTTGCCTGCGCGCTCGTCTTTATGAAAAAGCTTTACTTCCGGGTGATCTTGTATTTTCTGCGGCGTGCTATCGTTTGAGCCATCTGTTACAAAGATGATGTCAAAAATATTTTTGGGATAATCGAGCTCAAGGCAGTTTTTTATCTTTTCTTCAATGTAAGCCGCTTCGTTATAAGCTGCAATCACAAGGGCAACTGTTGGCAGGTTGTCTTCATCCAACATCATCTTTGTTTTACCCCAGCCCATAATCCTTTTTAGCTTTATTAACACATACAGTACCATGCCGTACCCGGCAAAAGCATACCATACAACGAACAGGCTGATCCAGAATAGTAGTATCATGATATTTTATATCCTAATGAGTTGCTGTTAGATGAATGGGTAAAGTTCCACCACAGCCCTTTTAATGTTTGCAGAGCCAGATCTTTCCGTCCGCTTTTTAAATGCACGAGCAATTGCTTAGGCGTTGCAATTAAAGTGTAGTAGACCGAAAATAAAAATGCCCGGGGAAGGGTTGCGTTTTTCCTGATATACAACATCCGGTTGCGCGTCATAAAAAAGGCTTTAACTGGGCTTGCCTTGCCAACGCTGATCGATTCTTTATGATAAATAACCGCCTTTCCCGTGAACCATATCTTTTTCCCGGTTCTTTTAAATTTTTCGCACCAGTCCAGTTCTTCGTAGTATAAAAAGTAGCGTTCGTCCATCAGTCCGGCTTTTTCAAGATCGGCTTTCCGGCACATAACTGCAGCCCCGTGGCAGAAGCCGGTTTCCCTGCTGCTCCCGTTATATTGCCCTTTATCTTCTTCCATAGCACCAATGCCTGCATTGCGGGCAGTTAAATAATTCATTGGGGTGAAACCTGCATATTGGATGATGTTTTTATTATCGTAATACTTGATCAATGGAGAAAGCAGTCCGGCTTCGGGATGTTGTTCCATTTCCTTTACCATTGTATCCAAAAATCCGTCTGTGATTTCAGTGTCGTTATTCAGCAAGAGAATGTAATCGCCTTTAGCATTTTTTATACCCAGGTTATTTCCCCCTGCATAACCCAGGTTTTTTGAAGATGAAATGTATATAAGGCCGGGATATGCAGCCAAGAAATCTTTTATCCTGTTCTCAGCAGGAGCATTGTCTACCAATACTACTTCTACCTCGCAGATGCCGGCAAACTGCCTGACAGATCTCAGAAACTCGATGGTAACAGCAGGTTGGTTATAATTAACGGTTATTATCGAAATCAGGGGCATTCGTTACGAAGATATGATCTTTTAATAAATCAGCTGCCGGCTAATTTTTTGATTTGCTGATGCAGGCGGAATACCTGTTGCAGCACGGACGATGTGCCGTCATTTTTTATTACAAAATCGCATAGCTGCATTTTCTGCTCTTCGTTCATTTGCCGGGCCATGCGTTCATATATCTGTGGTTCGGTGAGCTCACCACGAAGCAAAATACGTTCTGCTCTCAATTGCCTGGGTGCCCAAACCCCTATCGTATAATCCAGGTGCTCATTACTTCCGCTTTCAAAGATCAGCGCCGCTTCTTTTATAGCATAAGGAGCGGTTTGGCGGTTAAACCAGTTAATAGAATCCTGTATAGTAACAGGGTGCGTAATGGCGTTAAGTTTTCTTAGTTTTTCTTCGTTGCCAAAAACAACACCCGCCAGGTAAGCCCGGTTCAGCTGGTTATTTTTAAAGGTGTCTTTTCCAAAAGTAGCTGTTAGTTGTTGCCTGATCTCGTCATGGGTGTGCATGAGCAATTTGGCAGCACTATCTGCATCGTAAACAGGTATGCCAAGTGTTGAAAAAATTTTGGCAATGGTTGTTTTACCACTGCCAATACCGCCTGTAAGGCCAATTTTTAACATTGAATACGAGTTGTTTATGGTTCATTTACCAGCGAACGGTCATCTGTGTGAACTACCATCTGTTCTATTTTGAAACAGCTGTAGCTTTATTGAGCTGGTTTGTCCACTCCATGCTGATAGCCGATTTCTCAATTTTAATATAGTTGCCGGGGCTTACTTCAATGCTTAAAGTACCATCTTCATTCACTTGCTGAATTTTTCCGTGTATACCGGCAATAGTTACTATTTTATCTCCTTTTTGCAGGTTTTCGATGAACTTTTTCTGGTCTTTCGCCTTTTTAGCCTGCGGGCGAATAAAAAACAGCCAGAAAACCAATATCATACCTACCAAAAAGATCAACTGAAAGGAACCGGCGCCTCCGCCCTGTGCTTGTAAAATGTAATTTGTCATTATTAATTATTATTCTTTAAAAGTTATTTAGTTACGTTAACGCGAAAGCTTAAAGTATGTTGTGTAAAAGGTTTGGTATTTGCTGTAACGGTAACTGTTTTTGTATGGGCGCCTTCGCTTTGGCCTGTGCTGTTAAATTTAGCTACGATCTTCTCCTCTTTCCCCGGAAGTACAGGTTGCTCCGGCTTTTCAGCAACAGTACATCCACATCCCGGCTGCACGCTAGAAATAATCAGCGGTTTATCTCCTGTATTCTGAACAACAAACGGTATTTCAACCGTTTGTCCTTCCTTTACATCTCCCAGGTCTTTAAAAGTAGAGTCGGCCCAGCTTATGGTGGTAAAATTGGATGAATCTTTTAAAGCCACCTGTTTCAGGGAATCGCTTAACGGGGTTTCGGCGTTTTTACTGTTCCCGTTACTATTGCAGGCTATTATAGTGGTAGCCGCAGAAATTAAAAATATTAAACGTTTCATCGTAGTTATGATTAATATATTATAATGGAATTGCTGTGCGAAAGTAAGATGAATATTCAAACCTGTAAAAATATTATCAGGATCCGGCTTTACGAAAATCTTTTTTCTTCAGCCGTCCTTCCTCCACCAGCTCTTTGTGAATATTATCCAGAATACCATTTACAAAGTGACCGCTTTGGGCAGTGCTGTATTCCTTCGCCAGGTCTATATATTCGTTAATAGTCACTTTGGGAGGAATGGTGTCGAAATATAAAAATTCGGCAACACCCATTTTCATCAGCACCATATCTAACAAAGCAATACGTTCGGGATCCCAGTTTTTAAGCTTGGGTTTAATAAAATCAAGCAAGTATTCTTCCTTATCTGTTACGGTTCTTAAAAGATCTGTTGCAAACTTTTCTTTATCGGGCGTAATGATCTCTTTAAGAGGACCTGCCTGCGGCTTCCTGAGAAAAGCGGACAGGCTTTGCACGATCATATCTCCATCATCTCCCCAGTTGCTGAAAATTTCTTCAATATGCGATACGAACTCCTCGTTCTCCAGCATCAGCTCACCAAAAATATATTCAAATATTTTCCTGTCTTCCTGCAGGTTTTGCTGGTTGATACCTGTGTAATGGTGGTATTCCCGGGAAGCCACCATTTGGGTATAGATTTTCTTAACGAGCTCCTCATCTATGAACCTCCCCGGTTTTTCATTATTCAGGGCCATTTTAAATTCATTAAGATCCAGTATCTGCCAGAGCAGGCTGCTTCCTGCAAGCTTTGTATTTACATTCAGGTCTTTCTCGGTAGGAATATATTTATGCGATTTCCGGTAAGCGTCTTTTTCAGCATATCTGGCCACTTCTGTTAGAAAATATATAGTATATACCAGTAAAGAGCGGGTTTGGTTGAAATGTTGTTTAAGGGTTTTTTGCGGATCAAGCGGTTTGTCAGTATCCAGACTAGCGGTATATGAATAAAGGGTCTGCATCACTTTTACCCTTATGTTTCTTCTGTTAATCATTGAATCAAGAGCTATTTTTGAAGCGGCGAAGATAGGGTTAATAGTTGAAAGGTTGAAAAGTTTAAAGGACTGATTGGCTTTAGTATGATTCAAACGCCTCGTCTGTCAGCAGCCCGCTGTCAACCGTCAACTTGTCAATCTGTCAATCGTGTTAACCTGTTTTAAATTAGCGATAATACCATAAACTGAAAAAATTTCATGTTTCTTCAACGTGGCATGTTATTTAGGCTACATTTGCCGACCTAAAAAGTGTTTACCTGGTAATCACTTAAATAAATCAACAATTTTTAAAAAGATAAAAACATGGCTAAAAAAGTAACAGTAACCCCTTTACATGACAGGGTGATCGTAAAACCAGCAGCCGCTGAAGAAAAAACAGCCGGCGGGATTATTATTCCTGACACAGCTAAAGAAAAACCACAACGCGGTACTGTAGTAGCTGCAGGCCCGGGCAAAAAAGACGAACCCGTAACTGTTAAAACCGGTGATATTGTATTATATGGTAAATATGCCGGTACTGAAATCCAAATCGGTGGAGAAGACCTTTTAATTATGCGTGAAAGTGATATATTGGCTATTGTATAGCTCGTTAATTAGCTAATGAGCTAATGTAAAATCATGATATTTTAAACAAATAAGTTTATTAACAGTGCTGAATTGGCTGATCGGCTGAGAAGCACATTATCAAATTAAATAAAAATGGCAAAACAATTACACTTCAATATCGAAGCAAGAAATAAAATGAAAAAAGGCGTGGATGCTTTAGCAAACGCCGTAAAGGTTACTTTAGGTCCTAAAGGCCGTAACGTTGTGCTTGAGAAAAAATTTGGCGCACCCGGTATTACAAAAGATGGTGTTACCGTAGCAAAAGAAATTGAGCTGGAAGATGCTATTGAGAATATGGGTGCTCAAATGGTAAAAGAAGTAGCTTCTAAAACTGCTGATATTGCAGGTGATGGCACTACTACTGCCACTGTATTAGCCCAGTCTATTATCAGCGAAGGCCTGAAAATGGTAGCTGCCGGAGCCAACCCCATGGACCTGAAACGCGGTATTGATAAAGCGGTTTCTTTAGTGGTTGAAAACCTGAAAGCACAAAGCCAGACTGTAGGCAGCGATGGTAAAAAGATCAGGCAGGTGGCTGCTATTTCTGCTAATAATGATGATCAAATTGGAGATTTAATTGCACAGGCCTTTGCTAAAGTAGGCAAGGAAGGTGTAATTACTGTAGAAGAAGCAAAAGGTACCGATACCACTGTAGATGTTGTAGAGGGTATGCAGTTCGACCGTGGTTATATTTCTCCGTATTTCGTTACCAACAGCGAGAAAATGGAAGCAGAATTGCAAAATCCATACATCCTGATCTATGATAAAAAGATCAGCGCTATGAAGGATATTCTTTCTATCCTTGAAAAAGTCGCTCAAAGCGGACGTCCTTTAGTGATTATTGCCGAGGATTTAGAAGGCGAAGCTTTGGCTACATTGGTTGTCAATAAATTACGTGGTACTTTAAAAGTGGCTGCAGTAAAAGCTCCAGGCTTTGGCGACAGAAGGAAAGAAATGTTGCAGGACATCGCTATTTTAACAGGCGGTACCGTGATCAGTGAAGATATGGGACACAAACTGGAAGGTGCTGATATTGCTGCTTTAGGTCAGGCCGCTTCTATCACTATTGATAAAGACAATACGATTGTTGTAGGGGGCAAGGGCAAAAAGAATGATATCATAGGCCGCGTAAACCAGATCAAAGCGCAGATCGAAACCACTACATCTGATTACGATAAAGAAAAATTGCAGGAGCGTTTAGCTAAATTAAGCGGAGGTGTGGCAGTACTTTATGTAGGAGCTGCTACCGAGGTGGAAATGAAGGAGAAAAAAGATCGCGTAGATGATGCTTTACACGCTACCCGTGCTGCAGTTGAAGAAGGCATCGTTCCTGGTGGTGGAGTGGCTTATATCCGTGCCGTTAGCGCTCTGGATGTAAAAGTAAAAGGCCAGATAGAAGATGAACAAACCGGTATGGCTATTGTAAAACGTGCTTTGGAAGCTCCCATCCGTACGTTAACTGATAATGCAGGTATTGATGGTTCTATCGTGGTTCAGAAAATTAAAGAAGGAACCGGAGATTTTGGCTTTAATGCAAGGACCGAAACTTACGAAAACCTGTTCAAAGCGGGTGTGATCGATCCTACTAAGGTTAGCCGTGTTGCTTTGGAAAATGCAGCTTCTATTGCTGGTATGTTATTAACTACCGAGTGTGTAATAGCTGATAAACCAGAACCTAAATCTGCGGCTCCTGCAATGCCAGGCGGTCCTGATATGGGTGGTATGGGTTATTAATGAAATAGATAGTTTGGAGAGGACAATTGACAGTAGTTTGATTGTCTGTAAAGTAAAAATCCCGCTTCTTTTGAGGCGGGATTTTTTATAAAGAACACTGTGATCTTGTCTGATCAGTTGTTTACTTTCTGATCGTTTCTGGGAAGGTTAAACTGGCCCTCTGTAATAGTAACTTTCTTGCCCGCATCGTTTATATATGACATGTTGCCTCTGAAATATCCTGCAAATTTTGCAGTGGTATCTATTACTTTAAATTCAGTCAGGTTAAATGTTCCCGCTCCATCATCCAATCCGCTTTGAGGCGTGTAAATGACTCTTTTGTCGCTTATCTTATATTCAAAATATCTGAAATTATATTCCATTTTCGGAGAAATAGGAAGACTGTCTGATCCATATTTAGTAATAGTCAGCTCATAATTAAAAAGCATATACTCTCCGGTTGGGTTGGTGCCACCACCAAAAGCAAGATGTGGCCGGATATTACCGTCCCACTCTGTAGCTAAGTAAGCGCCAATATCATCTTTAAATTCACGCCATTCATTATCAACCTTTATTTTAAAATACCACCTCGATGTATCAAAAGCGTCTTTCTTGCTTCCGCAGGATAAGCAGACTATGAGCAGGATTGAAGCTGATAGTAAGTAAATTTTTTTCATATTTGTTAAGTATAACTATACAATTCACAGATTCTGGCATTAAAGGTAAGCCACGATTAACTTTTCACCTTTTAAACTTTTCATACTTCCAACTTTAGGTTACCTTTGCCCACTCAAAAAAAGTAAAGCAGTAATGATAAGTGTAAAAGACCTCAAACTCGCCTACGGAAAGCGCGTTTTATTTGAAGAAGTAAATGTAAATTTTACTAAAGGGAATTGTTATGGAGTGATTGGCGCGAACGGGGCAGGAAAGTCTACCTTTTTAAAAATATTAAGCGGCGAAATAGAACCCAATAAGGGAACTGTAAATATTACACCCGGAGAGCGCATGGCCGTGCTGAAGCAGAACCAGTTTGAATTTGACGAGCAAACGGTTTTGAATACGGTTTTAATGGGGCACAAAAAAATGTGGGATGTGGTACACCAGCGGGATGCGATTTATGCGAACCCTGATGCAACAGAGGAAGATTACATGAAAGCCGGAGAGTTAGAGGCTGAGTACGGAGAAATGGGAGGCTATGAAAGCGAAAGCAATGCGGCCAATTTCTTAAGCGGCCTGGGTATAAAGGATGAGATGCACCAGATGCTGATGAAAGACATCCCGTCTAACATGAAGGTGCGGGTGCTTTTGGCGCAGGCCCTGTTTGGTAACCCCGATATACTGTTGCTAGACGAGCCTACCAATGGCCTGGATATTGAAACCATCGGGTGGCTTGAAAATTTCCTCGCTGATTATGAGAACATTGTTTTGGTGGTGAGCCACGACCGTCACTTTCTTGATGCCATTTGTACGCATGTAGCGGATGTGGACCGGTCTAAAATCAAAATATTTACAGGCAACTATTCTTTCTGGTACGAAAGCTCGCAGTTAATGGCGCGCCAGGTATCGGATAAGAATAAAAAGATGGAGGAAAAACGTAAAGACCTGTTAGATTTTATTGCACGATTCAGTGCCAATGCCTCAAAAAGCAAGCAGGCTACCAGCCGTAAAAAAGCCCTGGAAAAGCTGGTGATTGAAGAAATTGAACCCAGCTACCGCAAATATCCGGGTATTATCTTTCAGCCACTACGCGAAGTAGGTAACCAGATCTTAAATGTAGAAAAGCTAAAGGTTGGGGTAGAAGGCCGTACTTTGTTCAGCGATGTCAGCTTTAGTGTGAATAAAGGAGATAAGATCGCATTCATCAGCCGCGACCCGCTTGCGGTAACGGCCTTTTTCAACATTATTAATGAAACAGAAACAGCTGATTCAGGAAGCTTTGAATGGGGCACTACTATTACAAAAGCCTATTTGCCGGTTGAGAACAGCGAGTTCTTCCAGGACGACCTTAATCTGATGGATTGGTTGCGCCAATATGTACCATCGCATGTAACAGATGTGGATGAACCGTTTCTCCGTGGTTTTTTAGGTAAAATGCTTTTTAGCGGGGAAGATGTAATGAAGAAGACCACAGTGCTGAGCGGTGGAGAAAAAGTACGCTGTATGGTTAGTAAAATGATGCTGCAAAGTCCTAACTGCATTATCTTGGACCAGCCTACCAACCACCTTGATCTGGAAAGCATTCAAAGCTTTAACGAGCAGTGTACTGTATATAATGGCGTAGTATTGCTCACCAGCCACGACCATACTTTTATGCAAACCGTGGCCAACAGGGTAATTGAGCTTACTCCTAAAGGAATTATCGATCGCTTAACAACTTTTGATGAATACCTGGAAGATGAAAGGGTAAAAGCGTTGAGGACAGAAATGTATATGTAGCACAAGTAGCAGTAAACAGGGCAACACCTCTGATTTTGAAGACCTTTATGCTTTATATCAACCGGTTAAACCTTGTTTGACCGAATGAATGGCTTTTATTCTTCTTTACAGTGCCGAAAATTTTTTGGGTTTAATGCCGTTATGCTGCTCGAATACTCTTGAAAAATGGCTCAGGTTGGTAAAGCCTAATTGGTAGCCTGTTTCTGAAACCGATAGCTTTTCCTCTTTTAATAAACGGGCAGCTTCTTTCATCCTGAATTCCTGGTGATAACTGAAAATACTGTTACCAAAAATCTGTTTAAATAGCCGCTTCAATTTGGATGGGCTCATGTGTGAACGATCTGCCATTTCTTTAATAACCGGCGGAGTATCTAAATGTGCAAGCATCTGCTCTTTCACTTTGTAAATAGAGTGAATATCCTTATTATTTAAAGCATACAGATGTTTTTCATCCCGCTGTTCTAATTCCATTAGTAACCTGCAAATCAGTTCCTCTGCTTTTATCCTCAGGAAAAACAGCTCAAAAGTTTCATCAACCCGTTCTGTCATAATTTCATCCACAATTTTCTGTAAGGAGGGATATACTATTTGTTCGAATAATAAAGGCTGTGCATTGTTTAACAGGCTTTGCAAAACCCGTGAGTTTTCTGTTAAGCCTACTATTTCGTTTAAATAATTCGCATCTACTTCCACATTAATAGTTGCCGCATTTGTATGGATTGAAATAATCTCATCTGTATTTATACGGCTGGTTGCAATTAAAACCGAAGGAATGGCTGTTAACTGATTTTCTCCTGGCAGATTTTCGGGCAGAGGAATAACATTTTGAAATTTAAAAAATATCATTCTTCCCGGACTCTTCATTTCCGGATTCTCAATTACAACATCCTCGTTGAGCTCGTAGTTGCTGATCAGCATTCGTATATGGGGATTAAAAATAAATCCCTTGCAATAACCCTTGCCAAATTTTGGAGGAATATCTAATCTTCTGTTGGTTATCCTCGTCCCCAGCAAGCGGGCAAGCTTTAATAAGATATGAGGCACTGTTTGCTTTTTACTAATTGCCATAAAAAGATCCTTTACGACTATTTTATGTATATATGTAACTATTTTACACGTAAAAGTACTTATATTTTTGCGCGTAAATTTAAAGTAGTTCTCATGAACTACCGTCTTCATTATTAGTGCTTCAAATGATCATGAAAAATATGAGCGAAGAAAGAAATAGAAAAAATGGCTTATGGGTTGTAATAGCTATCGTATTATTGAATTCAATCGGGATGACTATTGTTTTGCCTTTATTACCATTTCTCGTGGGGAAATATCTTCCCGAATCACAGGTGGTTGTAGGCATAAGTGCCCTGATGTCTGTATTTGCAGTCTGCACATTTTTTGCAGCACCTTTTTTGGGTGCATTAAGCGACCGGTACGGCCGTAAGAAGATATTAGTTGCCAGCCTGCTTGGCTCAGTGGTAGGATATATCCTTTTTGGAATAGGGGGTTCTCTGTGGATTTTGTTCCTGGGAAGAATTATTGACGGACTGACTGCGGGTAATATCAGTACATTGTTTGCTTATATTTCAGACACTACCCAACCTGAAGAACGAACCAAATGGTTTGGTTATGTTGGCGCAGCCAGCGGCATTGGCTTTATGGGAGGGCCTGCTTTGGGAGGATGGCTTGGCAGTATATCTATATCGCTGCCATTTTTTGTTACAGCTTTGCTGATTTTTTTATCCGTATTATGTACCCTGTTCTTTTTACCCGAATCGCTTGCAGTTAAAAGCCGGTTGAAGCAACTATCATTCAAAAAAATAAATATAGCATCAAGCTTCAAAGATATCTTTTCATTGAAAGATGTAAAACGGTTGCTGTTCCTGGGTGCTTTTTTTGCCATCAGCCTCGGTATTTATCAAACGAATGCCACCTTATTTCTTAAAGATATTTTTCATTGGGGGCCTGCATTAATAGGAAGTATTCTTGCATGGGTAGGTGTATGTGATATTGTTTCCCGCGCCCTGTTGCTACCCCTGTTACTTAAAAAATTCAGCGAACGGTCTGTTGGAATTGCAGGTCTTACCGGCTTGTCATCGGGTCTTGGCATACTTTTTTTAAGTGCCTATTTTCATTCAGTGTACCTGATAATTATTGCTGTTATTTTCATCACTATAGGGGAAGGACTGTTCGATCCCTCCTTTAACGGAACTTTATCTAAATCCGTGGATGACAGTCAGCAAGGGAAATTGCAGGGAGTTAACCAGTCGCTCCAGTCTATATACCGTGTTCTCGTTCCTGTTGCTGTTGCTGCTATTTATGTGTATAGTCCGGGCATATTATATGCAACAGCAGCATTTATTGCACTGGTGGCAGTTATAATGTATGCGGTGTATACACCAAAAACAAAGCCCCGCCTGTTCTAATTTGTGAACGAAATATTCAATGAATCAGACGAAAAAAGCCAGTTCCTACCGGAAGTATAAGAGGGCGGCTATATTATTTCTTATGGCGGCCTTCTAAAACTTTTACTACATCTGCCAGTGAAAAGCCTTTGGCCTGTAAAAGCACCAGGTAATGGAACATGAGATCGGCGGCTTCGCCTAGAAAGAGCTCATCATTATTGTCTTTGCTTTCGATAACGATCTCAACCGCTTCTTCGCCCACTTTCTGGGCAATTTTATTAATGCCTTTGGCAAATAATGAGGCAGTGTAAGACTTTTCTGAGGGGTTATTCTTTCGATCTATAATCACTCTTTCCAGTTGCTGCAAAGAAAATGAATCATTGGCCTTCCCGAAACAGCTGATATCTCCCGTGTGGCAGGTGGGGCCCTGTGGTTCAGCTTTAATAAGAAGTGTATCCTGGTCGCAGTCCTGTAAAATTTCTCTTACCATTAAGAAATTACCGGATGTTTCTCCTTTTGTCCAGAGACGTTGCTTACTGCGGCTGTAAAAAGTTACTTTGCCTTCTTCTTTTGTTTTTGCAAAAGCTGCTTCGTTCATAAAGCCCAGCATTAAAACTTCAAGTGTGCCTACGTCCTGTATAATTACCGGCATGAGGCCATCATTGTATTTTGAAAAATCGGGAGACATATACTAAATATTAAATGTAGAATATTAAATGTAAAATTTTGAATGAAAACTGATTTTTGAATTAACTCATACGCCTATATACGCATTGCGATGCCTTCTTTTTTCAGATAATTCTTCAAATCCTTTATTTCTATTTCTTTAAAATGGAAGATGCTGGCAGCCAGAGCTGCATCAGCACAGCCTTTAGTAAACACTTCTTCAAAATGTTTCATGGTTCCTGCTCCACCCGATGCAATAACCGGGATATTTACAGATTGGCTGATTTCGGCAGTAATATCAATGGCGAACCCGGCCTTGGTACCGTCATTTTCCATGGATGTTAACAGTATCTCACCGGCACCCAGATCCCTGCATTGTTTTACCCATTCAGCAGCAATAAGCGGGGTAGGCGTCCGCCCTCCATGCGTTACCACCTTCCATACGCCATCAAATAATTTAATATCCACAGCTACTACCACGCACTGGCTTCCGAAATTTTTAGCCAGTTCACTTACCAGTTCAGGCCGTCTTACTGCTGATGTGTTTACTGAGATCTTATCAGCGCCATTTTCAAGGAGCACCGATACATCTTCAACTGTATTAATACCTCCCCCAACAGTAAATGGAATATTAATATGAGTTGCAATCTTTCTTACCAGTTCTGAAAGGGTTTTCCGCTTGTCTACCGTAGCAGTAATATCAAGAAAGACCAGCTCATCGGCGCCTTCTTTACTATAGCGGATAGCCAATTCCACCGGATCACCTGCATCACGCAACTCAACAAAGTTGGTACCTTTAACAGTACGTCCATCTTTAATATCAAGACAGGGTATAATACGTTTTGTGAGCATGAATAAAGTTTATAGTTTGTAAGTTTCTGATGTGTAGTTTTTAAATTCCTGATTATTTTTGCCGGTCTTTAAATTTTCCGCCTTTTATATTGCTTTTGTTGAGGTAACTAATCAAACCGGCAATGCCTGCTGATAGCCCTGTATATAGATTTACAAGTTCCTTACAATCTTTTTCCTTAATATATTTTTGATCAAACGCTCTGTACAATTGTGATTTTACTTCTCCGCAGGATCCTTTTGCGTAACCAAGAAAATTAATAAATTCAAGTCTTGAAGAACGCTCAAACCCTTCTGCAATATTATCCATTACTGAACCACCAGCAGCTTGTATTTGTGATTTAAACCTATAATCATTGACAAATAACCCTCTACTGATAATTTCAAATATCTTTAATGAAAGCTCTCTGGCCTTTTTCCATATATCAAGATCTTCAAATTTTTCTATTGTTGCCATAACTATAGACTTTTAAACCAAAAACTAAAAAACTATGAATTATACGCTGCCAAATCAGCAATATCTATTTTTCCTTCATAAATAGCTTTCCCTACTATTGCACCGCTGCATCCAATAGCTTTTAAATCTTCCAGATCTTTCATTTTGCTTACGCCGCCACTAGCTATCAGGTTAATACCCTCCACCTCGTTTAATATCTTTCTATAAAGATCATTGGAGCTTCCCTGTAAGAGCCCGTCCTTACTGATATCAGTGCAGAAAAATTGTTGAACTCCTTTGCCCGCGTAATTCTTAATAAAATCAATAATAGTAATATCTGTAGCCTCTGTCCAGCCTTTGACCTGTATTTTTTCGTCCAGCACATCTGCGCCTAAAATGAACTTATCCACACCATAAGCTATAAACCATTGAGCCAGTAAGGCTTCTTTTTTTACAGCAATGCTTCCGATAGCAGCGTAGGCCGCACCGGAATTAAAGGTAATCGCCAAGCTTTCGTCAGAGCTGATGCCGCCACTGAAGTCAATTGTAAGACTTGTTTTTCCGGCCACCTGTTCCAGTACTTTCCAGTTCTTTACAGCACCGGATTTGGCCCCGTCCAGGTCAACAAGGTGCAAACGTTGTAAGCCAGCATCTTCAAAGCGCTTGGCTACTTCAAGCGGGTGCTCATTGTATATTGTTTTTTGGCTGTAATCGCCTTTGCTCAGACGTACACATTTGCCATCAATGATATCTATTGCGGGAATGATCTGCATTTTTTATTTCAAAAGTTTTATTGTATTATTTTTAAGCAGCGAACTTAACTGGCTAATAGCCGTTTGGTTGAGCTTCTGCAGCCGTTCTTTTTGTGGTAAGACCATTTTAATAAATTCAGCATTCAGGCTTTCCAGGTTGGCAAGCACCAATAATTGTTCAATGGTAGCCTGATCCCTTATGTTCCCTTTTGCTCCAGCATTTTTATCTCTCCATTGTTTGGCAGTCATACCAAATAATGCCATATTTAGCACATCTGCTTCGCTTGCATAGATAACGGCCACCTGCTCTTTGCTTAGGCTGGGAGGAATAATGTTCTCTTTAATTGCATCAGTATGTATCCGGTAATTTATTTTAGATAACGTTCTGTTTAAATTCCAGTTAAGTGAGAGACGGCTGCTTTCTTCATTTTTAAGACGTTTATAATCTTTTATGATATAGAGCTTGAATTCAGCTGATACCCATGATGCAAATTCAAATGCTATGTCACTATGTGCAAAAGTGCCTCCATACCTTCCGGATTTGGAAACTACGCCAATTGCACCGGTATTTTCAATCCATTTTTGTGGAGATAGAGTAAAGGCATTATATCCTGCTTCTTTTTTAAACCTATCGAATTCGATAGGTTTAAAATCAGAATCATGTAATTGCTCCCAAAGGCCTAAAAAAGCAATGGTGTCTTTTCCGCGCATCCAGTTATTAATTACGATAAAAGGTTCATCGCTTTTATATTTTGCAATATCGGTCAACGATATATACTCGTTCTTGAAATCTTCTGTATAAATGGTAATTTCAAAACCTTTGGCATTAATTGTTTCTTTGGCAGGTGGTTTTTTCATGGTTGTTATTTATAATGATAAGAAATTTTTCAAGATCTGTTCTCCTGCATCAGCACTTTTTTCAGGATGGAACTGTACCCCATAAAAATTGTTTTTACTTAAGGCACTGCTAAATCCGATACTATAATTTGTGGTAGCAATGGTATTGTCATTTATTTCTGCGTGGTAACTATGAACAAAATAACAATAGCTGCCGGTTTTCACACCATTAAAAAGTGGGCTGTTTTTAGTGTGAATATTGTTCCAGCCAATTTGCGGGATCTTTAAATGATTACTTACAAAGCGTTTTACATTTACATCAAATATACCCAGGCAGTCTGTATTATTTTCTTCACTGTGTTGGCATAAAAGCTGCATTCCAAGGCAAATGCCCAGCAGTGGCTGCTTCGCCGCACTGATTATTTTGTCAAGATTTCGCTGCTTTAAATATTCCATTGCAGTGCTGGCTTCTCCTACTCCGGGAAAGATGATCCTGTCGGCAGATAATATTTGTTCCCTATCATCTGTAACAATAGCATTAACACCTATCCGCTCTAATGCAAAAAGTACCGATTGTATGTTACCTGCATTGTATTTTACAATTACAACTTCACCCGTGCTTCCCCTCTGAAGAAGAGGGGAACGCGTAGCTACAGTGTCTTTAGAAGAAGTTTTATTCATGCGAAAAAAATCATTAAATCCAATAAATTCCTAATTAACTTTTCAACATGTTAGCTAAAGCAGCCCTTTTGTGCTTGGCAGTTGCTCATTGCCCGGTGTTCTTTTCACCGCCATTTTAATGGCTTTTGCAAGACCTTTAAAAATAGCTTCAATTTTGTGATGCTCGTTCTCGCCTTCGGCCTTAATGTTTAAGTTGCATTTAGCTGCGTCGCTGAAAGATTTGAAGAAGTGGTAGAACATTTCTGTTGGCATTTCCCCGATCTTTTCTCTTTTGAATGTGGCATCCCATACCAGCCATGGACGACCTCCAAAATCAATAGCTACCTGCGCCAGCACATCATCCATCGGAAGTAAAAATCCATATCTTTCAATTCCGGCCTTATTACCTAAAGCCAGCTGAAAGGCTTCGCCTAAAGCAATGGCGGTATCTTCTATGGTATGGTGCTCATCTATATGCAAATCGCCTTTTGTAACGATTCTTAAATTAATACCGCTATGTCTGCCTAACTGGTGCAGCATGTGGTCGAAGAAGCCTAAACCTGTTTCAATCTCACAAATCCCGGTTCCATCAAGATTTATTTCAATATCAATTTTTGTTTCGTTGGTATTGCGGGTATGTTTTACTACTCTTTCTTTTAATTGAAGGAATGCATAGATGTCTTCCCAGCTCTTCGTTTTTACTACTATCGTGCTTTCCAGCTCTTTCAATGTATCGGAGATTTCGCCGGCTCCGAGGCTTTCATCAAGATTCAGCCAGATGCCTTTACAGCCCAGGTTCTTAGCTAGTTGCATATCCGTTATCCTGTCACCAATTACAAAAGAACCGGAGATGTCGTATTCTGGATTATCAAGATAATCAACTAACAGCCCGGTAGCCGGCTTACGGGTAGGCGCATTTTCTTCGGGATAAGTTTTATCTATCAACACATTGCTGAAGTAGATGCCCTCGCTTTCCAGGTTGCGCATTACCAGCTCGTGATAAGGCCAGAAAGTACTTTCAGGAAAACTATCGGTGCCAAGTCCGTCCTGGTTGGTAACCATTACCAGTTCGAAATTCATCTCCTTTGCAATCTTTCCCATCCATGTAAACATACCCGGGTAGAAAGTGATCTTTTCGATCGAGTCTAACTGATAAGTGGGAGGCGCTTCGTTGATCAGTGTACCATCTCTGTCTATAAATAAAATTTTTTTCATAAAACCTCAGCTCCCGGCTCCATCCCTTGGAGAAAGACCGGCAGGATTTTTAATTATTATAATTTTTTAATGCTTCAATCAATTTTTTATTTTCCTCTTCTGTTCCCACAGTAATACGCAAGCAACCTTCGCATCCCCTGGTTGTGCTGCGGTTTCTCACAATAATGCCACAAGTTTGCAAATATGTGAAAACATTAGGAGCGTCTGTCATTTTTACCAGTAAAAAATTAGCATCCGAAGGAAAAACTTTTTCAGTTAACGACAGCCGGGTAAGTTCTTTTTCCAACCAATCTCGCTGTGCCACTGTTTTTTTAGTCCATTCATTTACCTGCATAATATTTTTTAATCCGCGCAAAGCCAGTTGCTGTGTGGCTTCGTTAATGTTATATGGGTACTTTACATGGTTCATTAGGCTGATGATCTCTTTTCCTGCAAATGCAAGTCCCAGGCGTAATGCAGCCAGTCCCCAGGCTTTGGAAAGCGTTTGCATTACCACGAGATTCGGATATTCTGATACTTCCTGCGAAAAAGTTTTCTGTCGTGCATAATTAATATAAGCCTCGTCAATTACTACAATGCCGTCAAAATTATTAAGGATGATTTCAATGTCCTGCCTGTTAATGCTGTTGCCGGTAGGATTATTGGGAGAGCAGATAAATATGAGCTTGGTATAGTCGTCCACCGCGTCAGCAATGGCCTGTATATCCATCTGGTAGCCGCTTGCAAGAGGTACCTCTTTTACTTTGATATTGTTGATAGCTGCGCAAACGCTGTACATACCATAGGTAGGAGGCAGTGTAATAATGTTGTCCACTCCCGGCTCGCAAAAAATACGCATCAGCACATCAATAGCCTCATCGCTGCCATTTCCTGCGAAAATATTTTCAACAGGGATGCCTTTGATTTCGCTGATACGCTCTTTGAGCTTCATCTGCAAAGGATCTGGGTACCGGTTCAGCGATTCTTGAAGATCTTCCATATCCAGTGTAACAGGAGAACCTATGGAGTTTTCATTAGCATCCAGCATCACACTTGCTGCTCCTGTAAACTCATGTCTTGCAGTAGTGTACGGAGCCAGTGTTTTAATATTTTCTCTTACCAGGTAATCCAAACTAAAGGCCTCACCTCCCGGCTTCTGCTCTTTTTGGGCAGTGCCGGCAGCATTGCTTGCATCGTTTCTATTTTCTTCAGCCATTTTTTAATAATAAAGTTTACAAAATTAATTTTCTTCCCTTACTGCTGCTATACTTTAAGCTTTCGGATTTTAGCCGTTCAAACGTATCTTTACTGCTTCACTATGTGCCTGCAAACCTTCGGCTTCGGCCATGGTGGTAACTGTTTTCGCAATATTTAAAAGTCCGTATTTGGTTAGTTGCTGAAAAGTGATCTTTTTATAAAAGCTGTCTAACGATACACCACTGTAGGCTGTTGCATAACCGTTGGTTGGCAAGGTATGATTAGTGCCGCTGGCATAATCTCCCACGCTTTCGGGTGAATAATTACCAATAAATACGGAGCCGGCAGTGCTTATTTTTTTGAGTAAGGTACTGTTTGTTTTGCAGGCTAGTATAAGGTGCTCCGGTGCATACAGATTGGAAAAGGCAATCGCGTTATCCAGGTCTTTCAGAATGACCAGCCTTGCATGCTGCAGGGCTTGCGCAGCTATTTCTTTCCTGGGCAGCTGTGGTATCTGTACCCGCACCTCGGCTTCTACTTTTTTAGCGATGTCTGGCGATGTGCATGCCAGTATCACCTGCGAGTCTGCACCATGTTCGGCCTGGGCCAGTAGATCGGCAGCAACAAAAGCAGGGACAGCGGTTTCATCTGCAATGACCAATACTTCTGATGGTCCTGCAGGCATATCTATAGCCACCTTACTTTGAAGGATCTGCTTCGCTGCTGTTACATACTGGTTACCAGGCCCAAATATTTTAAAAACGGCAGGAATGGTTTTAGTTCCGTAAGCCATCGCTGTTATAGCCTGTGCTCCTCCGGTTTTAAATATTTTTTCGATTCCGCATAAAGAAGCCGCATATAATATAGCGCTGTTTATTTTACCTTTTTTATCAGGCGGAGTACATAGTATAATTTCTTTGCAGCCTGCAATCATAGCCGGAACACCTAACATTAACACGGTAGAAAAAAGCGGGGCCGAGCCACCGGGAATATAGAGTCCAACCTTTTCTATCGCTCTTGCTTCCCGCCAGCAGGTAATGCCTGTTGTGGTTTCTGTTTTTACTATATCCTGTTTTTGGCTGCTGTGAAATTTCTGGATATTATTTTTAGCGTGTTGTATAGCCTTTTTTAAAGCAGGGGAAATGCTTTTAATGGCTGCTTCGATTTCTTTTTTGGTTACCTGTAAATTTTTTAACTCAACACCGTCAAACTTTTGCGCATAGTTTTTTAAAGCAGCATCCCCGTTATTAGCCACTTCATAAATAATTTCATTTACTGCCGGAAAAATAGAGCTGCTGTTTTGCACCGGCCGCTGTGCTATTGCAGGCCATGCTTTTACAGAAGGATATTTGTAAAGTTTCAATGTTTGTGTTTTTAGTCTGTAAGCTGGGATATCCGTAAGTTCGAAGGCGCGCTGAAAATATTTGAAGAGGCTGCCCTTTCTGACTTCCGGCATGCCTGATTCTTATTCAATTATTTTCTCAATCGGTAGTATTAAAATACCTTCAGCGCCTGCCGATTTCAATTGTTCAATTACATTCCAGAAATCGTTCTCACTTATTACAGAATGTATAGAAGACCAGCCTTCTTTTGCCAGCGGAACAATAGTCGGGCTGTTAATGCCCGGCAGGTATTTGCATATTTTTTCAATGCTGCTATTCGGTGCGTTTAATAAAACATATTTCGTGTATTTGGCTTTTTTAACAGAGCGGATGCGGAACAGCAACTGTTCTAAAAGCAGCTGTCTCTTTTTGGATAGATTTTTACCGGATATTAAAACGGCCTCTGATTTGAGGATGGTTTCATATTCATACAATTCATTGCTAAAAAGGGTGCTGCCGCTGCTTACCAGGTCGCAAATGGCATCAGCCAGGCCAATGCGGGGTGCAATTTCTACCGACCCGCTGATTTCGTGTATCTCAGCCTTCAGTTTATTTTGTTTTAACCAGCTTTTCAGTATAACAGGATAGCTCGTGGCCAGTTTAATTCCGTTTAAGGCCTGTATGTTTTTGGGTTTTTTGCCTTTGGGTAACGCAATGGATAAACGGCATTTTCCATAACCCAGGCGCTCTACGATCTGTGTGTCTTTATTTTTTTCAAGCACAACATTTTCTCCTACAAAACCAATATCAGCCACGCCGTCCTGTACATATTCTGGGATGTCATCATCACGCAGGAAAAGTATTTCTGCATGAAAATTTTCAACGCTTATTTTAAGTTGATTGTTTCCTGCCGGTACATCAATACCGCATTCTTTCAGCAGCTTCATAGAGCCTTCATTTAATCTGCCGGATTTTTGAACCGCTATACGAAGCTTCTCTGATTTAGCCTCTTCCTGCCCGGCAGGGAAACCTGCCCGTTTTTTACCGGACAGGCTCCCCGAAGATTTTAATTTGCTGGTTGCTTTTGTTTTCATTTTACTGTTTGTTTTTTTTAATTTTCCCCTGAGAGCGGGCTAATAAAAAAGGCTTACAAACTGTAAGCCTTTATATAAGTTGATACGTAGCACCACCCGGCTTACTGTTTTAAGTATGCGAAATGATGATGAGTATGTATGTTATTTATTGCCATTGCGTGGCAAATATATAGTTTTTTATTAAAAACAAACTTAAAATTGAAAAATCTTGTCCCTGTTTTAGCCTTAGCCATCCCTTAATTCTTTATCTTAGCCATCTTTAAAATTAATTATGCTACAAATTACCAAGCCGATAGCTTTTATTGATCTGGAAACAACAGGTACTAACTTAGGTACAGACAGGATTGTGGAAATTGCAATTGTGAAATTGTTGCCTGACGGAACAAAAAATATAAAAAGAAAGCTCATCAACCCTCAAATGCCCATCTCTAAGTCATCAATCGATATCCATGGCATTACAGATGAAATGGTAAAGGATGCACCCACCTTTGCCCAGGCCGCTCAGGAGCTAAAGCAGGTGCTGAATGATTGTGATCTTGCCGGTTATAATTCAAACAGGTTTGATATTCCATTACTGGTTGAGGAGTTTTTACGCGCCGGTATTGATTTTGATATGAAGGGGAGAAGGCTGCTCGATGTGCAGAATATTTTTCACAAAATGGAGCAAAGAACACTTTCTGCAGCGTACAAGTTTTATTGTAATAAAATTTTAGAGTCAGCCCATTCTGCGGAAGCTGATGCTGTTGCTACTTATGAAGTGTTGCAGGCTCAAATAAGCCGTTATCCTGATATAGGTAACACCATTGAATCCATTAATAAATTTTTAGGAGAAGAGCCAGTGGTAGATTTTGCACGCCGGTTTGTGATGGCCGATGGAATAGAAGTATTTAATTTTGGTAAATATAAGGGGCAGTCCGTTTCCGAAGTGCTTACCAAAGAACCGCAATATTATGACTGGATGATGCGGGGAGATTTTCCACAGCAAACCAAACAAAAGCTGACGGAGATTTTCACCCGGACAAAACTAAAAGGTTTAAAGCCCGCCTGACCGTATGGAGGGTAAAAAACTGGAATGAGCCTATTTTTTAGTAATTAAAATTTCCTGTAAGGGTTTAGGTCTTGGATAAATTAGTAATCATACCCACGTATAATGAAAAAGAGAATGTTAAAAACATTCTTGACGCAGTATTTGAACTGGAGGGAAACTTTCACGTATTGATCGTAGATGACGGATCGCCCGATGGTACCGCAGATATTGTGCGAAACTTACAATTAACTTATCCTCACCGGCTATACCTGGAAGAGAGAAAAGGCAAGCTTGGCCTAGGCACCGCTTATATTCACGGTTTCAAATGGGCGCTGGAACGGGGTTATGAATTTGTTTTTGAAATGGATGCTGATTTTTCGCATGATCCCAATGACCTGATCCGCTTATATAATGCCTGTAAAAACGATGGCGCTGATGTTGCTGTTGGCAGCCGTTATGTAAAAGGGGGTGGCTTTATCAACTGGCCGGCAAACAGGATCTTATTATCAAAAGGGGGCTCCTTATATACCAGGCTTATCACCTGGCTACCGGTTAAAGATCCAACCGCTGGGTTTATTTGTTACAAAGCAGAAGTTTTGGAAGCTATTAATTTTGATAGCATCACGTTCGTGGGTTATGCTTTCCAGATAGAAATGAAATTTGCTGCCTGGAAGCTTGGTTTCAAGATAAAGGAAGTACCTATTATTTTCAGGGATAGAACAGAAGGAAAATCGAAGATGAATAAAGGCATTGTACAGGAAGGTATCCTGGGCGTTTTAAACCTGCGCTGGCAAAGCCTGTTTAAAAGCTACAGGAGAAAGGTCCGCACAAAAACGGCAACCGGATAGCTTTCTCTTTCCATATTTACACTTAGCATTTACTGTATGTATACCAAAGCAGAAGCGTCTAATATTAAAAGAGAATTCTGGACTACGTTGGGTATGTATATGAAACCCGTGAAAAATGCGGAGGGTAATATAATTAACTGGGTCAATTATAAAACAGGTATCCGCCATATTTATTTCAGGATGGATGCGGATAACAAAGCTGCTGCGATTGCTATAGAACTTAAGCATCCTGCTGAAAAGGAGCGGCTTTTAGTATATGAGCAGCTCGGATCATTAAAAAATCACTTTAACACCAGAACAGGCGAAGACTGGGAATGGCAACCGGTATTTTATGATGATGATGGCACCAGGGCTTCAAGGATATTTACTGTTTTGGAAAAAGTAAGTGTTTTTAATAAAGAAAACTGGCCATCCATTATTTCATTTTTGAAAGAGAGAATGATAAAGCTGGATGCATTCTGGAACGATGTTAAATTTCAATTTGAAATGTAGCATTTACCAAATAGTTTTATTAAGTTCGATTACAGATTGGTGATTTATGACATATTCCGGATATGAAATGTAACCGGTTTTTTAAATCAATAAAACCATACTAATGAAGAAAACAATAATCATAGTATTTCTTTTACTTACAGGTATGATACAGGCACAAGATACAATACCACTTTATAATGTTGTTCCCAACAGTAAGCCCTTCACCAGCGAAGAAAAAAGTGAAACAGGAACCGATGGTGTTACCCGTGTAAGCCAGGTTTCGGTACCGGAAATGATCATGTTCAAACCTGTACATCCTAATGGCACTGCTGTAATAATTTGCCCGGGCGGCGGCTATGGTATTCTTGCTGTTACACATGAAGGCCTGGACGTGGCAAAGGCATTGAACGAGTGGGGAATAACTGCTTTTGTTTTAAAATACCGGCTACCCAACGATCAGATAATGATGAATCGGGCAATAGGTCCGCTGCAGGATGCAGAAAGAGCTATCCAGCTTGTAAGAGAACATGCAAAACAATGGGGTATTCATTCAAAGAAGATTGGTATTATGGGGTTCTCAGCAGGCGGGCACCTGGCGGCGTCCCTGTCAACAAGGTATCAAGAGCCGTTAATCGAAAATCATAAGCGCATTTCTTTCAGGCCTGATTTTTCTGTACTCGTGTACCCTGTTATTAGTTTTACAGATAGCCTTACACATATGGGCAGCCGTAATAATTTAATAGGTAAGAATCCTTCAGCCTATCAGATAAAAAAGTATTCCAATGAATTGAATATAGATAAAAGAACACCTCCTGCATTTTTAGTTCATGCAAAAGATGATAAAGCGGTGCCGGTAGGTAATACGATGGCCTATTACGATGCCTTAAAAGTTCAGAAAATTCCAACGGAAATTAAGATTTATAATAAGGGGGGGCATGGGTTTGGTATGCACAATAAAATGGAAGCCGGGAACTGGATGGATGATTTGAAAAAATGGATGCAATTGCAGAAGTTTTTGCCAGGTACCCCTTAAAATATATTTTATATATAAAAAAAACAAGTTTATGAAAATTGCTTTTCATGGCGCTGCTCAAACTGTTACAGGCTCCAAGCATTTGATAACGCTGAAAAATGGCAAAAAGCTTTTACTGGATTGCGGCATGTTTCAGGGCATGGGCAATGAAACTGAATTACTGAACCGTGATTTTGGATTCGTAAGCAATGAAGTAGATGCCATGATATTGTCTCACGCGCATATCGATCATTCCGGCCTTATTCCCAAATTAGTGGCCGAAGGATTTAGCGGCAATATTTTCTGTACTCCTGCTACCAAAGACCTTACCGCCATACTATTAATGGATAGTGCAGAAATACAGGAAAGTGATGCGCGGTTTATGGAGAAAAAACGTTCTACCGCATTGCCTGATTTGCTCAAACCATTGTACACGATAGGGGATGCGAAAAAAAGCATGGCATTGTTCATGCCAAAAGAGTATGGCGAATGGTTTGAGGTGATCGAAGGGGTTCAATGCATGTTTACAGATGCGGGACATATTATTGGCAGCCAATGTGTGCATCTGAAAATTAAAGAAGAAGGTAAAGAAACCCGGCTGACATTTAGCGGGGATCTGGGGCGCTACCGGGATATTATTTTACGTTCTCCGGAAGTATTTCCCCAGGCTGATTATATCATCATGGAATCTACTTACGGAAACAGCCTGCATGATAATATTACCGGAACGTTGGAGCAACTGCTGGACTGGATACAACGTGTATGTGTAGAGCGAAAAGGAAAGCTGATCCTCCCCGCCTTTAGTGTAGGACGTACACAGGAAATACTCTATTTTTTGAACCAGCTGGATCTGGAAAACAGGCTGCCGAAAATTCCTTATTTTGTGGATAGTCCTTTAAGCATTGAAGCTACTGATATGGTAAAGCGCTACCCGCAGTATTTTAATAAAAGGATACAAAATGTAATGAAAAATGATGAAGATCCTTTTATGTTTCCAGGTTTAACTTACATAAAAGATGTACAGGATTCAAAAGCGTTGAATTACCGAAACGGACCAATGGTAATTATTTCCGCCAGTGGTATGGCAGATGCCGGCAGGGTGAAGCATCATATCAGTAATAATGTAGAGAATTCAAAAAACGCGATTGTAATGACAGGTTATTGTGAGCCCAACTCTTTAGGTGCAAGGCTTTTGTCTGGAATGAACGAAGTGGGTATATTTGGAGTTGAGCACCAGGTAAATGCAGAGATCGGGCAGGTGAGAAGCATGAGCGCTCATGGAGACTATGAAGATATGAGCCAGTGGCTGGCCTGTCAAAATCCCCGGGATATTAAACAGCTTTTTTTAGTGCATGGCGAGCCTGATGTGCAGCTGGCCTTTAAAAATCGCCTGTTCAAAAAGGGGTTCCTGGACATCCTCATTCCTGAAAGACATTTTGAGATTGGGTTGGAGTAAACATTGTTTGAGTTGGATAGAGACAGACTGAAAAGGGTCTGCCTTCACTCTGACATCGGGCGATCATCATTTTTCGGCCAGCTCCGTTATCCTGATTCTTTCTAACTTATAGATACTGTTCTGCTTTTTGATAGATAAGACCTGTCATAATTGCTATACAAATACTTAGCAAAGTTCCTATAATGATGTACTCTGTAAGCTTTCTGTCCTTAGCCCTGGAAAGATCACTAAATCTTAGTATAGATTTGGCTGCTATTAAAAAGCCTATCGCAGACCATTGGTTCAGTATTACAAATAAAAATACCAGCAGGCGTTCTGTCATGCCTATATATTTTCCTGCCAGTTGTAAAGAATCTTCGTTGTTATCCTCTTTTAGCTTCCAGTAATTCATAATAAGCCGCATAACGATAGCGGCTCCATAGGTTACTGCTATAATGCAGCATAATAACAACAATACCGGCGGCCAGTTTATTACCGTATAATCTATAATTATACCAGTGTACATAATGGTAACACCTGCTATTACCAGTATATGACATATCTGGTCTATAAAAAACAGGTAGGGCTCCTTCCAGCTGCCTTGCGAATAGAGTTTCACCACATCGGTTACATAATGGCTTATAAGTATTATGATAAAGCCCTGCCAGTATTTTATATTAAATTGTAATACCATCAGCAGTAATGCTGCATGTACGCCTATGTGTAGATATAAATAGGGCGATGCCGCTTTTCTTTTATTTTTATCTGCCACCCATTTTGCCGGCTGAAAAACAAAATCTCCTAAAAGGTGTGCTAATAGTAACTTAAGAAATAGCGCTGTCATAATTGCGTAATCTTGTTTTGATAATATTGGTTTAACCTTTTGATCTCATCAAATCCTCCACGTTTCAACGCCTCACTAATGCTACTCTGTGTTTTTTTTAATAATGAGGCTATTTCGCTTTGATTTTTTTCCGGATTTTCAATGGTGGTTTTTATTAAAGTTGCCACGGTTTTGCTCCAGTTGTTCATTGTTAGCAGCGATAGATCAATCATCAGGTTCAATGTTTCATCCAGATCTTTATTGCCGGTATTCAGAACCAGTGTTTGCCGCTTCAAACCATCAAAGCTTTCTCCAGAGCGAATAAACGCTTCGCCGGTAGCTGCTGTTATTTTTCGAGCAGTACTATCAATATTTCCAATACCGATAGACATCCGCACATCCATATGCGTTATTTGCTTAATACAGCTTTTAATATGGATAGCAGCAGTAAAAGCCATTGCTGGTTGTAATCGTAACTGAAAGCTGTCACCCCTGTAAATTTCCCAGTCCTTAGGCTCTTTGCCGTATGTGCTTAGTGCTTTTTTTAACTGCAGCAGCCATTTTACAGGCTTCTGGCTTCTTGAGTTTACAATGTCGCCGGTAATAACTGCAATTGTCTTTTTCATTTTTTATATAAATATCGGCTTTATAACCGATATTTCAAAATATCGGCTCTAAATCCGATAATTTAAATTATAGGGCTTAGGGCCGATATATGCCAAAAGGGCTTATAGAGATGCGGGGCCTGTAAAATTCTCCCTGCTAAAACTCACAGAAGCAAGCACAAATGAATAGAGGAACACAAAGTCTTTTTATGATTTTTGTACTGGCGATTATTGAACACCTACAAAAATCCCTGTTCCACAGCCTTTTTTATAAGTGCTGCGGAGTTATTTACTTCGAATTTCTGCATCAGATTCCGGCGGTGGGTTTCAACCGTTTGTGAGCTGATGTACAGCTGTGATGCTATTGCCACAGTTGTAGCGCCATTGCTTACCAATAAAAGAATTTCCTTTTCACGTGTAGTAAGCCGGGGCAATATATTACTGGTTTGAGTATTACTGAATAAAACTTTTTGCAGCTCCGATTGCAGTACGAATTTATTATCCAACACCCGGAAAATAGATTCAATAAGATCATTTTTAGATGTATTTTTCAACAGGTACCCGTCAGCACCATTTGTCAGCATATCGTTAATAACACTTCGTTCTGTGTGATTGGTTAATGCGATGATCTTTATTTTTTTATTTTTTTGTTTGAGCAGTTTGCACATTTCTATACCGGACATAGCAGGCAGGCTGATGTCAAGCAACAGGATATCCACGGTGTTTGTTTCCAGGAATTCCATTGCTTCTTCAGCAGTAGAAAAGGTGCCTGCTAACTCAAGCTCATCCGTATTGTTGATTATGCTGCTTAATCCCTCAATAATAATGGAGTGATCTTCAACAAGGACTACAGATAATTTAAAGGGTTCCATCTGTTCTTATTTCAATATTAGTAATTGTACCTTTTCCAGGTTCGGAATTAAAATCCATTTTGCCTTTTAAAAAATCTACCCGGCTTTGTATATTATCAAGCCCTATGCCCCGGCGGCTGCTGTAGCCGGATTGATTGATACCTTTCCCATTGTCTTCAACAGTAATATAAAAATAAGCACCATCCTGGCTGCATTGTAAATAGGCCTCCGATGCATCGGCATGTTTTACAATATTGGAAAGCAGCTCCTGTATAATCCTGAAAATAATGATCTGTATCTGCTTGGAAAATGTTTCAGCGCTTATATTAATAAAACTATGACAGATCTTTAATTTTTCATTAGACAGGGATTGGCAAAGATCGGCTAAAGCTGTTTCAAGCCCCGAACGCAGCAATGCTTCCGGCATCATGTTACGCGCAATGCGACGTAGCTCTGTTACTGAATTGTCTAATTGACCAATGGCTTTATTTATTTCAGGGGTGCTTACATCCTGAAGCGCATGAGTGAGGTTTATTTTAACACCTGCCAGCATTCCTCCAAGCCCGTCATGCAAATCCTGCGCCAGCCGTGCACGTTCTTTTTCCTCACCTTGTAGTAAAGCTTGTGTAAGGGCAATCTGCTGCTGCTGCTTTAGCGATTGTACCTGCTGCTCCGATTTGGCTTTTCTTATACGATAAAGATACATGAACAGGAGGGAAACTGTTAAAAGCCCTCCAAAGCTGATCCACATCAGCATACGCTGTATCTTTTCTTTGCTGCTTACCAACAATAACTCTTTTTCTTTTTTTTCATAGTTATATTTTGCTTCCAGCTTTGCAAATTCCAGCTTGTTATTTTTAGTTGTTAAGCTGTCTGCAAACTCTGTATATTTCGACAACCATTTATAGGCTTCTTTGGTATCTCCTAATTGCTGATGTAGATAGGCTAAGTCGTGATAGAGTTGCTCTTTGTCGCTGTCAATCAATGCATAACCACCATTTAACAGCTCCTGTATGGTGTTTTTTGCCTCTCTGTAATTTTTTTGCTCATCATATATCCTTGCTTTCTGATATAAAAGCTCCCGGATTTCAAATGGATTATTGTTTTTCCTGGCCAGCTTTAAGCCATTGTCTAAGCTATTAATCCCTTTTTCTACTTCTTTAAGATCTATATGATACATGCTTTTTACAATGTAGTAGTCAATACAGTATCCTGAGTGGGGGAAAAGGTGAATATACCTGTAAGCACTATCTAAGTATTTTTTTGCGCTTTTATAATCTTTCAAAAAACAATAAGACCTTGCTATATTGACATAATTACCGAGGGAATACTCGTTATCCGGGCCAATACTTTTTATAATATCATTTGATTGGGAGAAATAATATATGGCTTTTTGCAGGTTTCTGTTATTCATAAAGGGAAGCCCGACCATCGTATAATACCCTGCCATTTTAATTTTATCTCCGGCTTTAAGTGCAAGCGGGATAGCTTTATCCAATAATATACTGGTGTATTCCTTATCATTATTCCGGTATTGTTCAAGAACAGCAATATTGCTCCAACTACGGGATTGGTACAGGTATGATGCGGCGATAGGGAATTTTTCAAACAGCCGGTTCGCTTTTTTAAATTCGGCCAGGCCTGCGTCATAATTATAATCCATATATATCCGGCCCAGATAAAAATGACCGATAGCGCGGGTGTACTCATTGTTTTTAGCAAGCTGCATCCCCTGTTGGTTATAGCTGATGGCTTTTGCCGTATCTGTGGCAGACAGGTGATCGCCAATCTCGAACAGCAGCCTTGCCTTTGTTGTATCGTTAGATACTTTTTTGTATAGCAGGATAAGGCTGTCACTGGCTGTATCCTGGGCTCTTACGTTTTGGCCTATAATCAGGATAACAAGGTGGGTAGACCAGCTTATTACCTGCTTGGTTATATGGATATTTCTTATCCGCATATGCAACATATTACAAAAATCGGGTTTAAAACCCAAAGCTTTCATCCATGAAAACCGGTATTTCGGTGAAAGGTTTTCTGGTATGAAAAAATGACGGTTTACATCAATTGTCTTAGGGGCTCTTTAGCGCGACCTTAGCACTGAACTTCTAAAGAAAAAAATATGAAACATTTATTTGCACTACTTCTTATTTTATTAATGTCTGCCCCGGCATCTTTTGCACAGAATAAAGAAGCCCAACGGGGTAATCGTGTTTACATTTTACAGTCGAAGGAAAAAGGCGATATAGGCGGAGTAGTAAATGATTTTAAGGAAGCGTTGCGCAACTGGAGTTACTGGAAAGTGGTAAACAGTGAAAAAGAGGCCGATATATTAATTGATGTAAACATAGATACGCACCGCGGCGTAACCTGGACCTCATGGGGTGGCAAGTCTGTATCTATCAGCGCTACTGTGCTGTCGAAAGAGAAAGAAACTATCTGGCGCTCACATACTTATAAACGCAGCCCTAACGGTAGCAACGGTTTTAATTCCGGAGAGGCCGTTGTAAGAAAAGTGATAGCTGAAATGAAAAAGGCATTCAGGTAACACCATTATTTTAAAACTCTAAATTTTAATTTATGAAAAAATTTTACACAGTCTTCCTTATTGTATTTATTATTGCCGCATTCAGCGCCTGTAAAAAAGATAATCCGGGTACAAAAGAAACGATTGTCTATGAAACCGGCTTCAGTACTGACGACGGGCATTGGTACACAGGTACTACAAGCACCAATGCAGTTATTTCCATAGATAACGGGTATTATATATTTAAAAGTGGATCCGCAGGAGGATGGGATACCTGGCTAAATTCAGTTTTTAATAATAATGTCAGCAACTCCGGCATAGAAGCATCTTTTAAGGTAGCGACTACCGGCCAGCCAGGCTGGGGAAACGGAGGATTGCTGTGGAACATTCTGAAGTCTGCAAATTCTGATACTTACGTTTCGTATTATTTCCATATATCACATAATGGTTATTATACAATCTACGGCTTTCCTGATGGTACTACCAAAAAAACATTTGTTGACTGGACACTTAATAGTGTGATAAAAAGCGAACAGTTCAATACACTGAAAATAATATTAAAAAACAGTAAGCTTCATTTTTATATCAACAATTCGGAAGTGTATAACATGGAGACAATATCTGGCTTTGCAAATCTGGATAAAGTTGGATTAGGTGTTTCCAAATATACGAACATGCAGGTGGATTATTTTAAAGCTATTACTTTCTGATATTGCCCCTTCAGTTTACCTGATCTGAACAGGGTTGATGTCATTATTAAAGAAATAGTGTTTCTAAGCTAAACAGTTTTTATGTATACCAGGATTTTATTATTAACAATATTATTGGCTATAAGCCCTGCCGCCTTTTTATGCGCGCAAAATTTTAAAAAGCAGCAAAAGCAGCAACGGGCTGCGATAGAAGCAGCATACAAGAAAAAAAGAGTAACACAAAGAGAATATTATAAGTTAATCGCCGAACAGGAATCCATTGCGCATGCCATAGAAAAGGCGGAGGCTGACGGTTATATGGACCCGAGAGAAAAGAACAGTATCTATGGTAAAATACAGCGTGCCGAAAAACGGTTGCGTAAATATAGAACCAACCGGGAAGTGTATTAACATCTTTGTCATAACGGGGAACAAAAAGAGGCTGTCATTCTTTTTGATACAGCCTCTCATTTTTAAGATTTTCTACGGGTATCCCGGTATATAAAAATCCGTGTATTTGCCGATTGTCCGAAGCTTGTTCTTTTATGAACTTAGTATAATTAAAAAAGCTACATGCTAAAATTAAATTCCGATTTATGAGCAACATAATTATCAGGCACAGTAATGGTTCCAAAGCCGGTTTGCAGGAAACATTGAGCCTTGAACCAGGTGCACTTTTAACGATCGGCCGTGGCCGTGGTAATGATATCAGCTTTGATCCTGAAAAAGAGGATAGGGTTAGCCGCAGTCATTGCCGGATTATCAGGGATAAAGACAATCCTGATCAATATTATCTTGAAGATTCGGGAAGCGTTAATGGAACTTATATAAATAATATGCCTATTAACGGTAAAACTTTACTGAGTATAGGGGATATCATCACTGTGGGCAAGAACGGACCAAAAATTGAATTTGATTTAAATCCCCGGCCCGAATCAGCGCTTAAAAAGACAAAGCTGGCCGACAGTTTTGATGACAAAAAAACTACGGTGCATAAAGCCATGCCTGAGGTGAAAGAAGCTATAGGGAAGCAAACCATGCAGCATATTATCCGGCAATCTGAAAAGAAAAATAAAATGAGCCTGCTGATCGTAGCGCTGGCTATTTTATTATTGGCCGGGGCTGGCGGTTACCTGCTGTATAAAAAGAAGAATGTAAAAGAGGTCAGGGAGGTTGTAAAAATAGAAAATCAGAAAACCGGTTTAACCCCGGCTGAAATCGCGAAGGCAAACCAGGATAAAGTATTGTATATAGAGTTTGCATGGAAGCTCACAGAAACTGCAACAGGAGAAGAGCTGTACCAGGTTTATATGCCAGTAACAAGCAATGGCCAGACCCGGTATGTGGGTTTGTATATGGTTGATGAAAAGGCTCAAAAGATCGTACCCTATTTAACAACAAAATCAAACATTCCTAAAGGAGCTATTGGCGATCTTATTGGTTCGGCCGGAACAGGCAGCGGGTTCGTGGTGGATGAGAGAGGGTTTATAGCTACCAACAGGCATGTGGCTGCCAATTGGTTTACGAGCTTTCAGTTTCAGAGCTATGCTTTCCCCGGGCTCCTGGTTCAAAAAAATGCACAGGGCAGGTTTGAGCTTACAAATAAAGTAGTAAATGTGCAGGATGTAGGGGAGTGGGTCCCGGGCAATAATCCGGCTCACAAAGGAGTGAATTCATACCTGGATGTAACTTTTGCTAATAATGCCCAGCGTACACCTGCTAATACGGTAAGGATATCCACCACACATGATGTGGCAATGGTTAAAATTGAGTTGCCCGAAATCCTGCCTGCCGTGCAGCTGTATGACAGTTATAATGAAATACAGCCCGGAGATGCAGCTGTGGTAGTTGGGTATCCGGGACTGGCGCCACAGCAGTATGTATTGAAACGCTCTCAGGATCGCTTTAATACCAATCCGAATATCAGCACAGTGCCTGTGCCTACCATCAGTAACGGTAATGTTGGCCGGCTGGTTAAAGGCTCTGAAAAAAGCGATAAAATTGATGAATATAAAAGTGGCTGGGGAGATTATTATCAGCTCACTATTAACTCCACAGGCGCAGGGAATAGCGGAGGTCCCATGTTTGACGAAAAAGGCCGGGCCGTGGGTATTTTTAGTGCCAATACGTATGGCAATGGCACCGCTATAACTTTTGCGGTTCCTATTAAATATGCTATTGAATTAATGGGTCGTCAGAAAGTAATAGAATAACGCCAAATAATATTTCCATGTTTTTCAGAAAAAATATCATCAGAGAAAGAACACCGGCTGCAATTGAAACGCTTATGTGCGAATCGGTTGCCGTCACTGACAAAGGGCCGTTGCGAGCCAATAATGAAGACACTTATAAGCTGATGCGGTTATCAACGCCTGATGATATTTTGGTAGCAATGGTAGCAGATGGAATGGGAGGCCACAATGCTGGTGAAGAAGCCAGCGTTATGGCTTGTGAAGTAATGAGCAATGCTATCAGGGAACAATTGCTTTATAAGAATGAATATGGGAAAATTCTTGAAGCAGCTATGCATACTGCGCATGCCGAAATACGAAATGCTGCTGTGCAGGACGAAACTAGAAAAGGAATGGGATGTACGCTTACCTGTGCATTAATAGCCAATAACCTGCTTTATATGGCGCATGTAGGCGATAGCCGGCTATATTTTGCGAATAATGTTGAATTAAAGCAGCTTTCCGATGATCAGACCATTGTAAATGAAATGTTCAAAAAGGGAAAGATAACAGAGGAGGAAAAGGACCATCATGTAATGAAGAATATTTTAATGCAGGCATTGGGAAGTGAGATTAAATTAACCCCACAGATCATACACCAGGGTATTCCCGTAAAAAAGAATGATTGTATTTTATTATGTACCGATGGAGTGTATGACGTTTTAAAAAGGCAGGAAATAAAAATGCTGATGCAGATGGATGATATAGTTTTTGCCAAAGATTGCTTGTCGGCTTTAGCGTATAAAAGAAATGCTTCAGATAATTTTTCTGCAATCATTTTAAAATATACACTTGTAAAAAGCGCTGGTTGCAATACAAAAGAATTAAATGCTTTGCTATGAGCGGATCGACAGAACAATATGAGGTTATAAAAAAAATAGGCGAGGGGGGTATGGGTATCGTGTACCTCGCCCGTGATACCGTTTTACAACGCTTTGTTGCAATTAAGGAATTAAGAAACTCTTCACTTCAGGCCGAAGGTAATTTTGCCGATCGTTTCCGGCAGGAGGCATTTGCTTTGGCACAGCTCAATCATAAAAACATAACACATATTTATGCGTTTGTTCCATATAATGCCTATTACTGGATGGTGATGGAGTATGTGGAAGGGAATACGCTGGAAGAGTGGATAAGCCTGCATAAAAATATACCGGCTTACAAAGCGTCTGCCATCATTGAGCAGGTATTGGCCGGATTAGTACATGCACATAAAAAGGGCATCATACATCGTGATATAAAGCCGGCTAATATTATCATTAATGAAGATGACGTTAAAATAATGGACTTCGGTATTGCACGTATCAATAACAATGTAAAACGATTGACCAGTCATGGTAAAACATTAGGAACCTTAGAGTATATGGCTCCTGAGCAAATACAGGGTAAGGAAGGCAATGAGCGTTCGGATATTTACGCCGTGGGCAGTATCTTTTATGAACTGCTTTGCGGTCATCCCCCGTTTGAAAAAATGCCCGATTTTGAATTGATGAAAGCAAAGCTCGAAAAAAACGCGATGCCATTATCTGCTACCGGTATGAAAATACCGCTTTCCCTGCAAAAGGTTGTTATGAGATCTCTGGAGCGCAGCCCGGCGCAGCGATATCCAACCGCACAGGCTTTTATAGATGCTATAAAAGAGTGTCATTTGTTGAATAACGCTGAAAATGAACCAGGCAATAAATTTTTAAAGTCAAATGTAGCGGCATTTAAATTCTCCAATCCGTTAAAAAAAATACCGCAGGTTCCTGCATTTAAAAAAGCTGCAGAGAAAGCCAGGGCATCATTGTCGTTTAAATTTTCATTGCCAGTGCTGCTTTTATGTGTTTCAGCGCTCATAAGTGTAGCGTTATTATGGTGGGCCAATACCGGGAAAAATAATGACACCGCCGTTACAATATCAAAGTCTAACCATCAGTATTGGGAAAATCCTGTATCAGCTCCGGAACCGGAAGTTACTTTAGCTTCAGGGGCAACAAAGCTCAACAGCGATTCAATACCTTTTAACGAAACGCCCAATGAAATGCTGGAGCGGATCTCAAAAAAAAAAGATGATGGGATGGCAGGTGACAAACCAAAAATAAAAGACAGAATACCCGTAAAAGCAGCAGCCGGAAATACACCAGTCGAAGAAGAAAGTGAGCATTTTGCTCTGGAAGATGAAGTGAAATACCCGGTCGATCGTAATAGGACAGCAAGGCGCGTAAGAGCATCTTCTAACGAAACGGTTAGCCTGATGCTGACTGAAAGCCTTAGTTCGGAAGATAGATCGCGAGATGGCCAGGTAATTAGTCTTCGTGTAGTGAACGATGTGATTGTGGATGGTACGATATGGATCCGTAAAGGTGCTACGGCAACCGGAAAAATAGTAGATGTAGTGCCTGCTAACAAAAGAAAAAAAGCAGTGATCGGTTTTGTGATCCGCAGTATCACTACAACTGATGGTAACGAAATAAAAGTAAGCTCCCCACGTTACCGGAATTTTGCCACGGGTCTTAACGAACCGGTCTATTTTTCTTCGGGCCAGGTATTTACTGTGCAAACCGGCAGGGGCAGGCCCCGGCGCTAGATTAGAAACATACATCCAGTTTGATCCTTGTAGAATCCGAACCACCCTTTGAGGTGTTTTTTTATGTATTTTTTAAAGTTTAGAATTTTAATTATATCTTTATGATATCATTTTAATATCAATCAACAATTATGGAAAAAGTTATCAAACCAATATCGGGCTATCTCGCTATACTGATCGTATTTGTTCTTGCTGCAACATCGGTATACTGTTTTTTTAATGCTAACAATGGCACAGTCTTTATTGTGGCCGGCATCATTTGTATATTAATGTCAGTCTTTTTATTAAAGGGCCTCATGATCATTCAGCCCAATCATTCCCGCGTGCTTACTTTCTTTGGCCGGTATGTTGGTTCTGTAAAAGAAAATGGCCTGTTTTTTATCAATCCGCTGTATGCCAGCTATAAGATCAGCCTGCGTGCACAAAATTTTCAGGGCCAGACATTAAAGGTAAACGATAAAATGGGTAACCCTATTGAAATAGGAGCGGTGATTGTATGGAAGGTAAGCGACACCTACAAGGCAGCTTTTGAGGTTGCCAGTTATGCAGATTATGTAAGAACACAGAGCGAAGCTGCAATCAGACATCTTGCGGTAAGCTTTCCTTATGATAATCTTGAAGATGAAAATGCAGATATTACTTTAAGGGACGGGGCAGAAAAGGTGAACCAGATACTGGAGCAGGAATTATCCGAGAGATTAGCTCCTGCAGGAATTTTAGTTCAGGAAGCACGTATCAGTCATTTAGCCTATGCATCTGAAATCGCAGGCGCTATGTTACAGCGACAGCAGGCTATTGCTATTGTGGCAGCACGTACCAAAATTGTTGAAGGCGCTGTGGGGATGGTTGACCTTGCCCTAAAGAAATTATCCGAGGAAAATATAGTTGAGCTGGATGACGAAAGAAAGGCCGCTATGGTAAGCAATTTAATGGTAGTATTATGCGGCGAAAAAGCTGCTACGCCTATATTAAATGCAGGCACACTTTATCAATAAGTAAAAATCGGGGATGGCTTTGAGCGATAAGAAAAATTTTATACTGCGTATTGACATTGATACTTTTTCATTACTTGAAAAGTGGGCGGCAGACGATTTCAGAAGCGTGAATGGCCAGATAGAATATTTGCTGAATGAGGCGCTGATTAAGTCGGGAAGAAAGAAAACTGCCCGGAAATCAGCAGCTACAGGAACAAAGAAAAAATAATTATCTTTCCTGTAAATAGATCTCTATGAAATTGCTGCCTTTTTGTTTTTCTGCACTGGTTACGATATTGCTGATCTTTATATTAAACAGACCGGTTGGTAATAAAATACCCATGCCTTTGGGTAGTTTTTTAAGTCCGCAAACGGGTTTCTGGCAAAATGCGGAGGATACTGCTTTTAACTATGACCTGAACCTTGCTTTACCTCAGCTTAAGGCGCCGGCAAAAGTGTATTTGGATGAAAGGCTTGTGCCGCATGTGTTTGCGCAGAATGATGAAGACCTCTATTTTATACAGGGATTCCTGCATGCAAGGTTCCGCCTGTTCCAGATGGATCTGCAAACCAAAGCAGCCGAAGGCCGTGTTAGTGAGATTGCAGGATCTGCAGCGATTAATTATGACAGATCACAACGCAGGTTAGGGATGAAGTATGCTGCCGAAAACACCGTAATGGAAATTGAACAGGATGCGGATGCGCTGTCCAGGTATTCTGCTTATACAAACGGGGTAAATGCATATATCAACACGCTTACTGAAAGCCGGTTACCCATTGAATATAAAATATTGAACTTTAAGCCGGAGCAATGGACTAATCTGAGAACCGCCCTTCTTTTAAAGATGATGGCACAAATGCTTTCGTCAGGTACTGAAAGGGATTTGGCAAATACGAATCTGAAAGCGATCCTTACCTCTTCGCAATTTAATTTGCTGTATCCACAGGTGCCGGATTCGCTGGCGCCTATTGTACCCAAAGGCACAATCTTTCCTGAACCCCTGCACCGGTACAAAATTCCTTCTGATGCTGATGCTGTTTATTTTTTCAATAATCGTTCGGTAGCTGTAAATGAATTGTATCTGCAGGACAGGAACAATGGCAGCAATAACTGGGTTGTGGCGGGCAGTAAAACGGCAAGCGGAGCGCCTGTTCTTTGTAATGATCCCCATCTGGAACTATCGTTGCCCTCTATCTGGTACGAAATGCAGTTAACCACTCCTGCGTCAAATGTATATGGTGTAACGTTGCCCGGAAGTCCTTTTGTCATTATTGGATTCAATGATAATATCGCATGGGGAGTAACCAATTCCCAAAGGGATGTAAAAGATTATTATACAATTCAATTTAAAGATGCCGCAAAGGGAGAGTACTGGTTTGAAAATGAGTGGAAACCGGCTCAGCAACGGGTTGAAGAAATAAAGGTAAAAGGCCAGGCACCAGTATATGATACTGTTTCCTATACCATATTTGGCCCGGTTATGTATGATGCGGCTTACGCTGATACGGTAACCTTTCAATCAGCTTTGGCTGTAAAATGGATGGCGCATCATACAGGTGATGATGGCAGTACTTTTTTCAAACTCAACCGCGCCTCCAATTATAATGAATATGTGGAAGCCATTAAAACCTTTGAATGCCCGGGGCAGAATTTTGTATTTGCATCCAAAAGCGGGGATATTGCTATCTGGCAACAGGGCAGGTTTCCCGACAGGTGGCAGGGACAGGGGCAGTTTATAATGCCGGGAACAGACAGCAGCTATATGTGGCAGGGGTATATTCCTCAATCAGAAAACCCTCACGTTTTGAATCCGGACAGGGGATTTCTGGAGAGCGCCAACCAACGGCCTGCCGACGGAACTTATCCTTATTTTATTCCAGGCACCTACATAACGCCACGTGGTATTGCGATAGCGCATTTTCTAAGCCGGATGAACAGTATCACTATTCAGGATATGATGCAATTGCAGAACAACTATTACAACATACTGGCCAATGATATGCTGCCTGTATTTTTACAACATACCGATGAAACCGCTTTAACGCTGGAAGCTAAGAAATATCTCAGTTTGATAAAACAATGGAACTATGATGCCGGCCCCGCTTCTGTGGGCCAGACCATTTATCAATGCTGGCTTGATAGTCTTCAAAAAAATATATGGGCAGACGAATTGAGTAAGGCAGGTTCCTTAACGCCCATTCCCGGCGAACAAACATTAATGGAACTATTGAAGAGAGATACTACGCTATTAGGATTTGTAGATAATAAGATGACACCTGTTATTGAAACATTAACTGATAGGGTCTCTGCTGCATTAAACAGCGCTTCAAAGGAATTGGAAAAGGCAGAAAAAGATGGCCGGCTTGAATGGGCGAAATTTAAAGATCCTGCTGTCTATCATCTACTAAAAAATAATATGCTTTCTTTTTCCCGTATGCATTTGCCTGTTGGAGGATCTGAAAGTACCATTAATGCTATGAAAAAGAGTCATGGACCAAGCTGGCGCATGGTAGTGCAGCTTACAGCAGCTACCGAGGCCTTTGGTGTTTATCCTGGCGGACAAAGTGGTAACCCGGGTAGCCGTTTTTATGATAATGGCATTGATACCTGGGTGCAGGGAAAATACTACCAGTTATGGATGATGAAAACTGGTGAGGTAAAAGACAGGCGTGTAAAATGGGTTATGACTTTTTCCGGATCGTAATAGAATAAATTGCTGATTTCTCGCTGTGCTTAATCATAGCACTAACCGTTAAAAATATTTTTGTATGAAGTTTTTTCTGTCAGTCCTGGTAACAGGAGTTCTGTCTTTTATAATGGGTTTATATACACCCTGGTGGAGTGTTGCAATAGTAGCTTTTATCGTTTCCCTGCTTATACCTGAACGCCCCTTAGGTGCTTTCTTTTCCGGTTTTTCGGGAGTTTTTTTAATGTGGCTGATTGTGGCTGCGTTCATCAATGCCGCTAACAACAGTATTTTGGCCAACCGGATAGGAGGGATGTTGGGCATTGGACAAAACCCGCTGCTATTGATATTTATTACAGCTTTTGTAGGTGGATTGGTGGGGGGCTCTGCCGCCTTAAGCGCCTCTTATTTGCGAAAACATCCATAGGACACTGCATTACTTTTTATCAATGCACCCTGGAGTCGGCACTTTTTTATAAGCTAAAAAACAGCATATACCAGTTGCACCACATAGGGGGCAAGCAAGGCAGTAAGAATGCCATTCATTATCAGGCCCAGGCTGGAGAAGGCACCAAAGCGCGGACTGATCTCCATGGAGCGGGAGGTACCTACAGCATGGGCTGCAGTTCCCATAGAAAGTCCCTGTGATACAGGATTTTTAACCCTGGTTCTGTGCATAATGGCATACCCGAATATCGAACCAAATATGCCTACAAAAATGACAATAAAGGCCGTTAAGGCAGGGATGCCTCCAATAGCGCTGGATACTTCTATAGCAATAGGTGTGGTAACGGATTTGGGAGCTAAAGAAAGTACCACTTCCTTTGAAGCGCCCATCAGGCGCGCGATAATAACAACACTCAGAATACTTACTATACAGCCCACTGCCTGGGAAACAATAATAGCAACGGTCTGTTTTTTTATTTTCTCAAGTTGATGATAGAGCGGCACACCCATGGCTACTACAGCCGGTTTAAGTAAAAACTCTATCATCTGGCAACCATCATGATAGTTTTCGTAGCTGATTCCCATGAGCTTCAACGCCCCGATAATGATAACAACGGATACCAGTATAGGGTTTAGAATAATCTTATTGGTTCTCTTTTGTAAGATCTGGGCTCCATAATATACCGCAAAAGTGAAAGCTATCACAAAAGCCGGGCTGTTAAAAAAATCATTCATCTTCTCTAAAATCAAAGCGGTGACTGGTCTTTATTTGATAAGGGCTTGTTGGTTTTAGTATGTCCCATTCTTTTTCGTAAGTACTGATGCGTCCATCCTGTAGCAGCCAGGGTAAGAATGGTACTTACTACTGCTGCTGTTAAGATAGGCAGCACTGAAGTTTTAAGAATGTTTAGATACATCATTACAGCTACACCGGCAGGTACAAAAAAGAAAGCGATGTTATTGGAGAGAAATGCAGAAATGTCCTTTACCCACGCAAGCTTTACCCAGCCCCGCTTCAGCAGCAGCGTTAATATAATCATTCCTATAATACTGGCAGGAATTTTAAATGGAATAAAATAAGCGATCAGCTCGCCAACAGCTAAACACCCAAAGATGATGGTACATTGTCTTATCATATAATACTTTAACGGTTCAATATCTTCAAAAATATTTCCAACTGTTTTATATGGCTTAACCGCTGATAATGATATTTTAAGGGTAAAAAGCGCCGGATACCCCTTAAATATTTACAAATCTACTGGTTATAAGTGAAGTACCGTATTGAGAATTATCATTGGAGCAATTAAAAATAAGCTGTACTTTTGCAGCCTGAAATTTGGTGCAGCCTGTAACTGCCCAATTAGTTTATTAATTTCCCGTTTTGGCGGGATCAAATTTCAAAAAATCATGGCATTGCACAATCGCGTTTCCCGCAGGGAACTTAAAGAACGCATTTTAAAAGATCATACACCGCGTACTACTATTTCTTTTTATAATTATTTTAAAATTGCAGATCCGGTATCATTTCGCAACAACCTGTACAGGCAGTTTTCGGGCCTCGGTGTATTAGGAAGAATATATGTGGCTGCAGAAGGTATTAATGCGCAAATAAGCGTGCCGTCAAAAAATTTTGAAATATTCCGGCAGGAACTTTATTCTTCCGATCCTGCGCTCAATGGCCTGCGCCTTAATATTGCAGTAGATGACGATGGAAAATCCTTTTATGTATTGGATATAAAAGTACGCCATAAAATTGTGGCAGATGGAATAGAGGATCCTGCATTTGATATGGCAAACAAGGGTAAATATGCCGATGCAGAAAAATTCAATCAGCTGGCCGCTGATCCGGATACGATCATTATTGATATGCGTAACCACTATGAATATGAAGTGGGTCATTTCGAAAATGCTATTGAAATACCCAGTGATACTTTCCGGGAACAGCTGCCAATGGCGGCAGATATGATGCAGAAGCATAAGGATAAAAATATCATTATGTATTGCACTGGCGGCATCCGCTGTGAAAAAGCATCAGCTTACATGCTGCACAAAGGATTCAAAAATGTATTTCATCTGGAAGGAGGCATTATCAATTATGTAAACAAAGTAAAGGCGCAGGGGCTTGAAAATAAGTTTCATGGAAAAAACTTTGTTTTTGATCAAAGATTGGGAGAACGGGTAACCGACGAAATTATTGCCAGGTGCCACCAGTGTGGAAGACCTGCCGATACTCATGTGAACTGCATCAATGATGCCTGCCATCTGTTATTTATTCAATGTGAAGCATGTGCTAAAGAGTTTGAGGGTTGCTGCAGCCATGAATGCAGGGATTTTATTCATTTACCGGCCGAAGAGCAAAAAGAAAAACGAAAAGGGATTGATGTGGGCCGAAATGTATTCAATAAATCAAAATCGAGGTTAGAGCGTTTGAGTATTAAAAATGAAGTAACAAAAAAAGAATAATTTTTTTGAATATTGCAGCGTTTGGAATAAAGTTTGCGTCTGAACAGTTGAAATATTATTAAAAGCTATACTTTTTATGAAACGTATTTCTCAGATGCTATTGTTATTAATATTGGTCGCAACACCCGCTATACTTTTTATGGCTGATAATAAACACATTATGAATGATAATTCAAAAAAAACTATGCATCCGGATACCGGGAACAAATATAAGATCACTTATTCAGCCTTTTCCGTTCCTGCAGAATAAACAAGTCAATCAGCTTTTTCCGGTTTTCAGCAGTTCAACTTCCTGCTGAAGCTGTATAAGAAGTTCCTGTATATGTAAAATCTGATCCGGCTTTCCGGAAGTTGAAAAAGTAGCTGATTCAGTTTTTTTACCGGTTTCAGTATTTTCTTCAATATCTTCCTGGAGCTCTTCTACATCCTCCTGAATCTCCTCTACATCTTCCTGTATCTCTTCTACGTCTTCCTGCATTTCCTCCACATCTTCCTGTATCTCTTCAATATCTTCCTGTATCTCTTCTACATCTTCCTGGATATTTTCAATATCCTGGCTGTTTTTATTTACAGACATTTGTATAAAGATGGCGAGGTAAATGGCTTCCAGCGATACAATTGTGGTCAGTGTTAAAAGCATTTTATCAAAACTGACAATATGAAGTGCGGGAAGCGCAAATGCTATAATAAACAGCAAGGTATGTACTACCAGCGAAGCCGTTGAGCCTATCCAGCGGGTAGCAATATCAGCTATATGTTCCAGTCTTGCCTTATTGCGCTCTCCTAAACTAGTATGATTTTTAGGGTTTATCATTTGAGGGCGCAAAATTAGACAATATATTGATCTCTTGGCGTATTTTTTCGTAGTAAACTCCTGTTCCAGTGCCGCCCCTGGTTTAGAGAGCAGCAGCACTGTTTGCCGGTTACCTGCTTACAGGTAATGCGATGAAGATTTTTGAACGCCTTTTCGCGGCTACAGCACTGTTACTGCTCCCATAGTTTTACACCACCATCAATACCGTCAATATTGTCTACTAAAATGATATTGCTGTCCAGTTTAAAATCCAGCTTTTTAGACAGTCCGCCGCCTATATACAAACGGTCATAATTGAAAACCGTTTTAATAACGGAAAGCACATACTGCATTCTTTTATTCCATTTTCTTTTGCCTATTTTATTGAAGATGGCTTCGCCGATAAAAGCATCGTAATCCTTTCCCTTATGGATAGGATGGTGGGCCACTTCCAGGTGCGGCAATACTTTCCCGTCAAGATAAAAAGCGGTTCCAAATCCGGTGCCCAGTGTGGTCATCATTTCAAATCCTTTTCCGCTTACGCAGCCAAGTCCCAGTAAATCAGCATCGTTTATCACGCGCGCAGGTTTCCCCAGTGTAACCATTAATTCTTCGGCCAGGTTAACGTTTTGCCAGTAGCTGCTGCCCAGATTGGGCGCTGTATGCACTATGCCATCTCTTATATACCCGGGAAACCCGGCAGCTATACGATCATACTTAAAATTCTTTACCAGTTCCTTTATCGAGTTCAATACATTTTTGGGGTCCGCTGGCTGCGGGGTAGGTACCTTGGTATATTCATGCAGAATCTTACTATGATTATTTAGAGTACAGGCTTTGATCTTAGATCCGCCAATATCAATGGAAAGTGTTACAGGTGTTTTCTTAACAGCCTGTGTGCCAGGATTTTGTTTTTTTGCCATCGTAATAATTATAATTGTGTTTTAGCGTTCAAAAAAGCCCAGGGTGCCCCCTGTCCAGGTTTTATCTTTATTATATCTTACTCCAATCATTTTGCCTTTACTTAACCTTACTAAATTATTAGCAGGCACCGGCCGCTCCTGTCCGTCGGGCCAGAAGTAGAATATACGGATCTCCGCTTTTGCCGGTTCATCGGGAGTCTGAATGGCTGGTGCATACGCTACTTTTTGCTGAAGTATCCAGTTTTCAGGGTCGTTTATTTTTTCTATATCTGCCCGGGTAACGTCAATAACCACACCCTGCCCTGCAAAAGAGAACAATGGCTTCAGCACATAATTTTCCAGGTCTACAGGAATCTGTTCTACCTGGCTAAGGTATTTTGTGGGAGGGATATTCGGATGGTTGATTAACGGCAGCGTATATTTACTCACTCGGTAAAACCAGTTAGGGTGCGGTATCCATTCCACCTCAATATCCCCGAACACCACCTTAGCTTTTTGCTGCACCCATGCTTCCTGCTGCAGCAGCTCATCGAAAATGACGCGGTTATAAATTCTTTTGATCAGAGTTTCTTTGCCGTTATTAAGATAAAAAAGCTGTTTCCCTTTCAGTATAAGTTCGGTTATGCAAACGGGTTTGATACCGAGGTACTGCTGTGTACAATAAAAATCAATATTGGTTTTTTGCTTTTCGGGAAATATTTCCAGCAGTACCACATTTTCAGGTGGATGATTTTTGAGGATCATATTTTTCAGCAGCTCCAGGTAGCTTTCCCTGGTAAGATTGCCCAGGTAGCTGGAATAATTATCGGGAGCGCTGAAGTGTTTGTGATACACATCATCTAATAAAATTTCGTAAGCAAAAAGCGAGGGGAAGGCCTGCATCTCTATCAGCTGTGGTTCCAGCTTATTTTTTTCATTGATACAAACACCAAAATCAAAAGCAATGCATTCCGGGCGCTCATTATCCTGCTGTACCTCAAGATTTTTAGGGATCGAGTTTTGTGTCAGCTCCTTAAAACCGGGTTTCATTATTACATCTACAATACTTTCGCAGGCGCTGATCATCTGGTCCGAGAAGCATTTAGGAACAAATATGGGGGTTTCAGCGGTTCTGAATTGCAGGGGCACGTGTATGCTGTTAAGCTCAGATACAAAAGCATTATATTTTTCCTGTGTGAAACTATTATTAAAGGCTGCTCTTAATTCTTTTACCATTGTAAAAAAAATATACAGACAAGATAACGAATAAGTTTTTTAGTATAAAGCATAATATGAAAAAGTTTTTTATAAACAGTCCGGGGCCAGAAAACCACAGGTAAAACGAGTAAAACCCCTACCTTGCAGTTATGAAGCATTTACAGGCTTTAGGAAAATATTTCTGGAAATACAGGCTGAGATTAGGTGCCGGAATTTTATTTGTAGTATTATCCAATTACTTCAATGTGCTCTCTCCCCAGCTCATGCGTTTTATTATCAATTATGTAGATAATGCGCTTTCTCTTACCAAAACCACCGCAGTTAATAATAAGGAAGGGTATGACATTTTAGTAAGCAGAGTCATTCATTGGATAGACCAGGAGAGAAGCATAGGGCAGGTGGTAATTATTGCGAGCATGGTCATATTGCTGCTGGCCTTATTAAGAAGCTTTTTCATGTTCCTGATGCGGCAAACTATTATTGTAATGAGCCGGCATATTGAGTATGATCAAAAGAATGAAGTGTACACTAAGTATCAAAGCCTGGATAGTTTGTTTTTTAAACGCCACAACATTGGCGACTTAATGAACCGCATCGCAGAAGATGTGAGTCGTGTGCGGATCTTTACGGGTCCGGCTATTATGTATATTGTTAACCTGGTTTCGGTAATAGCGCTGAGCGTTTTTTTTATGCTTAAGAGCAGCAAGGAGCTTACTTTATATGTACTGATGCCTTTACCGGCCCTGGCAGTTATAATTTATTTCGTTAACAGCACGATTCACAAAAAAAGTGAACGTATACAGGAAGCCCTGTCAGATCTTACAACCAATGCCCAGGAGTCCTATTCGGGTATAAGGGTTATAAAATCTTTTGTACAGGAGCGCGCGATGCTGGGCTTCTTTACAGGTAATACGGAAAAATACAGGCAGAGCGCCGTAAGCCTCGCAAAAACAGAGGCAATCTATTTTCCGGCTATAAACCTGCTGATAGGCGTCAGCACATTGCTGACGATAATGATAGGAGGGCTGTATTACATCAACAACGAACATAATATCAGCCCCGGCACTATCGTGGAGTTTGTGGTTTATGTAAATATGCTCACATTCCCGGTAAGCGCCATAGGCCTTACCGCAAGTATGGTACAGCGTGCCGCAGCCTCGCAAAAAAGACTGAATGAGTTTTTAGAAATAGAGCCGGAAGTGAAAGACAACAGCACTGCACGGGATGTAAATCTTGAGGGAACGGTTGATTTTAATAATGTAACATTTACTTATGCTGATACAGGAATTGTGGCGCTAAAAGATTTCAGCCTGCATATTCATAAAGGTGAAAAGATTGCTATTACAGGGCGTACAGGAAGCGGGAAATCAACCATTGCCCAATTATTACTACGGATGTACAACGTGCAGCAGGGAAGCATAGCGCTGGACCATATACCTCTTAAAGATATACGGCTATCTTCCCTTAGAACGCAGGTAAGCTTTGTACCACAGGATGTGTTTTTATTCAGCGATACGGTGGAAAATAATATCAGGTTCGGTATACCGAATGCGAAAAGAGAGGCTGTGGCAGAGGCTGCAGCCATTGCAGGAGTGGATAAGGAAATAGAAGGTTTTTCAAACGGGTATGAGACAATGATCGGCGAGAGAGGCGTTACGCTTAGCGGAGGGCAAAAGCAGCGGATCTCTATAGCCCGGGCGCTGATTAAAGAACCGGCCCTTATTATTTTTGATGACTGCCTGAGCGCTGTGGACGCTAAAACCGAAATAGAGATTATGGGCAGGCTGAACCGGTTTCTGGCTGATAAAACTGCAATCATCATTACCCACCGCGTATTTTCCCTGTTAAATTTTGACAGGATCATTGTGCTGGATGAGGGCCGGATTGTTGAGCAAGGCACTCATGCCCAGCTCATGCAAATGGAAGCTGGGCTGTATGCAAAACTTTACCGGCAACAGCAGGGGAGCACAGTTAATAATGGGTAGGAAGATATATGATATGAAAGCGGACAGAGGACAGATGACAGTTGACAGGGGAAAGTTAAAAAATTGAAACATTGACAGGGTTTGGTCATGAACTGTAATGGTTGAATGTAGTTTAATAGTAGTTGAAAGTGGCTTAATAGTGGTTTAAAGGTTTATAAGAAGGCTGAAAAAGATTACCAAACAGGTGATATAGAAATTCTATACTGCCGACTGAAAGCCAAAAACTGAGATGTGAACCTGAAACCGGTAACTCGTAACCAGTTTCTGACATCCAGTATCCTCCCATATAAAAGTCTAAACTCTTTTGCTCTTTCAACCGGTAAATCTTATTTTTATCGGATGACATTTTCTATTACAATTATCATTACAGCTATTACAGTTATTGTTTCCCTGATGGGATTTAACAGTGCGAAGGTGATAGATAACCTTATCTTTTATGGGCCTGCTATTTCCCGGAACCGCCAATATTATCGCTTTATTACCTGCGGTTTTATTCATGCCGATTTTATGCACCTTGCATTTAATATGCTGGCATTCTACAGCTTCGGGCAGGTACTGGAATTGGGGCTGTTTTCCTCGCCTGATATATTTGGAAAAGAGGCGCCGTTTTATTATGTCATGCTTTATGCGGGCGCATTAATTGTGTCAAGCCTCCCTGATTATTTCAACCACAAGGATGATTATCATTTCAGGAGCCTGGGTGCTTCAGGAGCAGTGTCTGCTGTTATTTTTTCCTGTATCATATTGTATCCCACCCTGCCCATCAGCTTTTTCTTTTTACCCGGTATCCCGGGCTGGATCTTTGGGTTGCTTTATCTCGGTATTTCGGCTTACCTGAATAAACAGGGTGGCGGCCGTATCAATCATGGGGCGCATTTATGGGGCGCTGTATTCGGGATTATTTATACCATATTATTTGTTTCTTTAAAAGGAAATATAAATGTGTGGCAGAACTTCATCAGTAATATTATCGGATGATTTTACTGATTTAAATCAGTAAAAAGATCATTAAAAAGTAGTATTTTAGTTTTGTTAAACGATTTATTAAATTAAATGAATTGCTATGTCTGAACATTATTTTCCTCGGGGCTTCGAATCCTGGCAAAAAACCCATTTTGAAGTAGTGGAAGCATTGTGCTATTTAAGAGACCTGGAAGAGGAAAAACAGGTGAAAAACTTTTCCCAGATGATCGATCATGGTGCAACAGAAGACCTGTACCGGCTGGCTATTGAATTAACAGATAAATTTGAGGCAGAAGATGTAGATCGCGAGGGCAGCACTTTGTTCGATCTTGTCGAGGCATTTGTAAGTAAAGCAACCAGATAGGAGCTTAGATTGATTGTCTAATACAGAAACAGCGTATGCTTTTACCAAGCGATACGCTGTTTCTATTTAGTGCACTCACTTTTAAGATGTGGAGGCGACCGGACTCGAACCGGTGTCCAAACATATTCTCCAAAAGCTTTCTACATGCTTATTTTCTTATTGTTTGTAGGCAATGAACAGGAAAGAAACCAACCAATTCAATGCTTAGCTGTATGGTCTTTTGCTGCCGGCACAGCCTACGACAGCAGCATTCTGTTTTTTATTTTGAGTCGGCGGCGGAGCATGGTAACAGACCAACCTGCTCAACGCGGCCCTAATGACTATCTAATCACTGATTAGGCAGCCATGGCATACTGTGTATTGCCATTTATAGTTTGAGTATTCAGATTTACGGGCTAATTACACAACGCCCGACATGCTTACACTTTCAAAGACCTACGCTGTCAAAACCAAACGCCCCCAAGCCTCATTCTACCTATCCAAAGGCAAGGAGAAGGTAATGTTGTTCGAAAAGAATAACAAAGATACTAAGTAAAATGTTTTTAGAACACTTCTTTTGACCGGGTTATATATAAAATACAGAATTGCGTAGTTCTGTGTACCTTAGAGCCAATCAATTTTATGAAAAAACTATCATTTGTGAGCATATTATTTTTCCTGATGCTCTTATCCTGCACCGGCTACAGATCTTCCGTTCCGCAACTGAACAACGGCGAATATATTTACTGGATCAACAGCGCTACAAAGGACTGCCAGGGTGTAGGACCCATGAAATGTCTTGAAGTGCAAAAAAACGATACATTAGAACCTGGTAAATGGCAACTGTTTTACAGCCAGATAGAGGGCTTTACTTATGAACCAGGCTATGTATATCAACTAATTATAAAGGAAGAGCAGATTCCGGCTGACAGGGTGCCTGCAGATGGGTCAAGCATAAAGTATACGCTGGTAAAACAGTTGGAAAAGAAAGCAAATTAACTGTACTCCCCGTTTCTGTTATACCGGAATATTGTTTCTGAGATTAAAAGTCTGTAACTCATTGGCTACCGGCCCCACCCAAACCAGTCGTTACCATTAGCATATAACATCAGCCCCAGCAATAATACCATGCCTACCATTTGTGCATACTCTAAAAACTTTTCACTGGGCTTACGTCCGCTAATCATTTCATATAATGTGAACACTACGTGGCCGCCATCAAGTGCCGGGATAGGCAGCAGGTTCATAAATGCAAGCACAATAGAAAGAAAGGCTGTGATATTCCAGAACGCTTCCCAGCTCCAGTAAGTAGGAAATACAGACCCCATCGCCTTAAAACCACCCACACCTTTGTAGGCTTCTGTTTTAGGGTTCAGGATCATTTTAAACTGGTCCACGTAAGCTTTTAATTTTTCTCCTGATTTGGCCACCCCTGCAGGAAAAGCAGCAAGAAGGCTATACGATTTTTTCTCTACCCTGAAAGCGCCCAGCTTTTCATATTCTTCTGCTGTTAAGTAGGGTATACCAATACGTCCGTCTTTGTCTACCTGGGCGGTCAGCTGCAGGGAACTGCCATCCCTGTTTACAGAAACCAAAACTGTTCCGTTTTTTTTATTTTTTAACAATCCTGGTATCTGGTCATAATATTGAACGGGTATGGAGTCTATAGCTGTAATCAGATCCATTTTTCGCAGGCCGGCCTTATACCCGCCTAATGTATCCATACTTTCTTTTTTATCATAGTTCCCCACATAAGCCGGTAATCTCGGGCTAAAAAAGCTGCCTTTCTTTTTTTTGCTCTCCACCAGTTTCCCGATCAGGTTCACCGGCGGGTTGATAGTGATATCAGCACCATTCCTGTTCACTATTATCTTTTCGCTGCCTATAAGCACTTTCAGTCCCAGGTCTTCGAGATAGGTCACCGGCTGGTCGTTGATAGAAAGGATCTTGTCCCCGTCTTTAAAACCTATTTTATACATCAGGCTGTCATTAACAGCCACTCCATCCTTTAAAGAGGACAATGGCGTTTTCTGTTCGCCCCATACAAATAAAATGACCGCATAAATAATAAACGCAGTAAGTACATTCATAATAATGCCGGCGAGCATAATAATGAGGCGCTGCCATGCCGGCTTGCTCCTGAACTCATACTTTTGAGGAGGCTGCTTCATTTGCTCTTTATCCATGCTCTCGTCAATCATACCACTTATTTTCACATAACCGCCAAGTGGCAACCAACCAATGCCATATTCTGTTTCTCCTACTTTCTTTTTAAATAAAGAGAACCATGGGTCAAAAAACAGGTAGAATTTTTCTACCCGGCAGCCAAACCACCTGGCCGTGATATAATGGCCAAATTCATGTAATAAAACCAGGATAGAAAGCGCCAGGATAAGCTGTGCTACCTGCACTCCAACACCAGACCAGCTAATAGCTAAAGTATAAAGCATTTATTATATTGAAAATATCTTAAAAATCGTGCGAAGATACGCCTTATATTCTTATTGATTTGCTAAAACAAATCATTAAAACGTATATTTTTATAAACTAATATAACATTTTTTTAGTTCACTCGTAAATAAGCAATTCTGTGTAAACCGTATGTATGTATTCATGCGGTTTAGCTATTGAGTGCAGGTTGCAGGTGTTTTTTATAAATACTTTTATTGCTATAGATTAGGAAAATTTTATGTACTCATAAGTATTTTGTTATTTTTTAAAAAACATATTTATATTTGTTATCTAATAAACTTTTTATAAAGTAAATATTAAAAGACGTGGAGAACGGAAACAACGATAAAAAAATGGAAGCCATTTATAGTAAAAGGCTTCGTGCCGGGAAAAGAAGAACTTACTTTTTTGATGTGAGATCTACTAAAGGTAATGACTACTATTTAACTATTACTGAAAGCCGCAAGCGATTTGATGAGAATGGGTATGACAGGCACAAGGTTTTTCTTTATAAAGAAGATTTTAATAAATTTTTAAAAGCATTGAATGAGGCGGTTGAGTATGTGAAAACTGATTTAATGCCCGATTTTGATTTTGATGCATTTAACCATGAATATGACGAAGAGGGAACTCCCATTCCTGCTACCGGTGGTTATATTGCTCCGGCTCCGACTATTGTAGAGGAGTTGCCGCCTTTAGAACAAGCTGATAATGATGAAAAGATTGTGGAGAATACAGCACCTAAAACTTCTGAGTCCGATACGCCGGGTATCAGCCATGAAGAAGTAGATAAATGGTAAGTAAATAATTTAGAGATTTTAGAGCCGCTGATTTTTTCAGCGGCTTTTTTGATGCTTGCCACGTAAGTATAACACGGCCCCGGAACAGTGCATCGTATAGCCGGTTATATCGACCGGAGCCAATTCCTGGTATCTTTCGTAGTTAAAAAAGGCCCTGTTCATATACATGATATCAATCATGTCCAAACAATATCAATATCATGTAGCATTTAGTATACTGTTGTAAAAGAACTGTCTACCTTTAGTACCAACTTTTTCAATTAAAAAAAATAAAGAATATGGATACTTTGTCAGCAGTTAAAAGAAAACCAGAACCAACCGCTAAGAATGAGTTGAAATACGTGTACTCGTTTGGGGGCGGAAAAGCGGATGGAAATGAAAGCATGAAGAATCTTTTAGGAGGTAAAGGTGCCAACCTTGCAGAAATGGCGGGCCATAAAAACCTGAAGCTTCCTGTTCCTCCGGGGTTTACCATTACAACAGAAGTATGTACCTATTTTTACAGCAATAAAAGAACGTATCCTAAAATCCTGGAAAAACAGATCAGGGAAGCTCTTGCCCGGGTTGAAAAATTAATGGGTAAAAAATTCGGTGATCCTAAAAACCCGCTTTTATTATCTGTTCGTTCAGGAGCAAGAAAATCAATGCCCGGAATGATGGATACAGTATTAAACATTGGTCTGAATGATGAAACCGTGAAAGGTTTGATTGAAAGATCGGGTGATGAGCGATTCGCCTACGATGCTTACAGACGCCTGGTAATGATGTATGCGGATGTGGTGATTGAAAAAGCCGGGGGGCTGGAACCGGTAAAAGGAGTAGGTATCCGTAAGATAATGGATGAAAAGCTGAGTCAGCTTAAGAAGAAAAAAGGTTACCAGCTTGATACGGATCTTACAGCCGAAGATCTGAAAAAGCTGGTGAAAGAGTTTAAAGAGCTTACCAAAAAATATCTGAAAGTAGATTTTCCTGAAAAACCGATAGATCAGCTGATGGGTGGTGTAGGGGCTGTATTTGCCTCCTGGAACGGGAAACGTGCAGTTGAATACCGGAGGATCGAAAAAATTCCTGATGAGTGGGGTACCGCTGTAAACGTACAGGCAATGGTTTTTGGCAATATGGGTGAGGATAGCTGTACCGGTGTGGCATTTACACGCAATCCCGGTAACGGAGAGAATTATTTTTATGGAGAATACCTGGTAAATGCCCAGGGTGAAGACGTTGTAGCCGGCATTCGTACCCCTGCACCTATCAATAACAATTCTAAGAACGACCAGAGCAGGGACCTGGTGACCCTCGAAAAATTCATGCCCCTGCAGTACAAAGAATTGAATGATATCCAGAAAAGGCTTGAAAAGCATTACAGGGATATGCAGGACATCGAGTTTACCATCGAGAAAGGAAACCTGTATATGCTCCAGTGCCGTATAGGTAAAAGAAACGGTGTGGCAGCGGTAAAAGTAGCCACTGATATGTATAAGGAGAAGCTGATCAATGCAGATACCGCTATTATGAGGGTAGGCCCTAACCAATTGGTAGAATTGCTGCTTCCTATGATTGATCCTGAAGCAGAAAAAAATGAAACTCCTGTAGCTAAAGGTCTTCCTGCCGGCCCGGGTGGTGCTGTAGGTAAAGTAGTTTTCTCTTCTGAAGACGCTGTAAAATGGGCGTCGAAAGGCGAAAAAGTGATTCTGGTGCGCGAAGAAACTTCTCCTGAGGATGTGGATGGTATGCACAAAGCGCAGGCCATTCTTACTTCCAAAGGAGGAATGACCTCTCATGCCGCGCTTGTGGCAAGAGGCTGGGGTAAATGTTGTATTGTAGGTTGCGGGGAAGTAGAGATCCTGGCAAAAGAAAAAATGCTGATTACCAGATCCGGGCAAAAAATTGTTGAAGGAGAATGGGTTTCTTTAAACGGAACCAAAGGTTTGATGTATAAAGGCACACTTCCTTTAAAAGCGGTAGACCTGAATAAAAATGAGGCCTACAAATTGTTAATGAAACTGGTAGATAAAACAAAGACTCTCCAGGTGCGCACTAATGCAGATACACCTAAAGACGCAAAACAGGCCCTGTATTTTGGTGCGGAAGGTATTGGCTTATTCAGAACCGAACATATGTTCTACGGAGAAGGGAGTGAGCATCCGCTGTTCCTGCTGCGTAAAATGATCATGGCAGATACAGAGAAAGGCCGTAAAAAAGCCCTGGACGAACTTTCGGTATATGTAAAAAAAGATATTAAAGCCACGTTGGAAGTGATGGATGGCCATGCGGTAACAATAAGGCTGCTGGATCCGCCGCTGCACGAATTTGTACCCCACGATAAACAAAAGCTGCAGGAGCTGAGTAAAGAGCTGGGTATCAGGATGAGCCTTTTGAACAGGCGGATACTGGCATTGCATGAAAATAATCCTATGCTGGGACACAGAGGGGTACGTCTGGGCGTATCTTATCCCGAAATTACCGAGATGCAGGTACGTGCCATTCTTGAAGCTGCCGGCGAGCTGATAAAAGAAGGAAAGAAAGCGTATCCCGAGATCATGATACCGGTAACGATGGGCCGCCTTGAGCTGAGCCACCAGAAAGAGATCGTGAATAAAGTATATGAAGAGGTTTGCCAGAAACTGGGCCTGAAAAAGATACCTTATATGTACGGTACAATGATTGAAACGCCCAGGGCCGCGCTGAAAGCTGATTCTATGGCGAAGGTGGCAGACTTTTTCAGTTTTGGTACGAACGATCTTACGCAGATGTCTTTCGGGTTTTCAAGAGATGATATAGGCGGGTTTCTGCCCAAATACCTGGATTACAAATTGCTGACAGATGATCCTTTTGTAACTATTGACCAGAGTGGTGTGGGAGAGCTGGTGAAAATTGCGGTAAATAAAGGACGTCATATAAAGCCTAAGCTGAAGCTGGGAATATGCGGAGAGCATGGCGGCGATGCAGAGTCCGTAAAGTTCTGTCATAAGCTGGGAATGAACTATGTGAGCTGCTCTCCATTTCGCGTACCTATTGCCCGGCTGGCCGCGGCACAGGTAGCTATTGAGGAAAAAAGATAGTTGTGTGTCTGTATTGCTTATAATAAAGGCTGCTGTAATTTGGCAGCTTTTATTTTTTTCAGGTATGCTTCAAACCGGCTTAGGCTAAAACTGCTCAGGTTTTGTGACGCGGTCAGGCCGCCTTTTTGTGATGCCAGCACTCCATAGGTAATATCGTACAGCCCGCTTATGGAATGGGCATCGGGATTAATGGACAGCAGCACATTTTTCTCAAGCGCATAAGGAATCCATTTCCAGTCGAGATCCAACCGGTGCGGGTTGGCATTGATCTCAATCGCAACATCATTGGCCGCGCAGGCATCAATGATCTTTTTATGGTCGATAGGGTAGCCGTTGCGGCTCAGTAATAACCTGCCGGTAGGATGTCCTAAAATAGTAGTGTACGGATTCTCTATTGCCCTGATCAGGCGTTGCATGGCTTTTTCTTCGCTCATATATAAATTGCTGTGTACCGATGCTATTACCAGGTCAAAAGTTTTCAGCACCTCTTCACTATAATCCAGGCTGCCATCATTTAAAATATCGCTTTCTATACTTTTGAAAATTTTAAAAGGAGCCAGCTTTTTATTGAGCTCATCAATATACGAGTGTTGGGCTTTTACTTTTTCTCCCGGAAGGCCATTCGCATAAGCGGCCGTTTTAGAGTGATCGGATATGACGAGGTATTCGAAATTATTTTTTATAAGATCGGCAGCCAGCTCATCAATCGTATGAATACCATCGCTCCAGTTGCTGTGGTTATGAATCATGCCTTTGATGTCACCTGTCTGAATAATATCCGGTAGCAGTTTCTTTTCAGCCTCCTCCAATGCACTGGCTGTTTCGCGATAGAAAGGATAGATAAAAGGAAGTCCTGCCTTTTCAAAGATGGCTGCTTCACTTTCAAATAAAGTATTTTCAAAATTTTGTTTATCGTTCTTCAGAAAAAAAGCATCCAGGAAATGATCTGCTGCAGAAGTTAAGAACTGTTTTGCATATATATTTTCTTCTCCGAAAAAGAGCCGTAGCTTCAGGCCATTGCTCAGGCGGTATAACAGCGAGGTATCTGTATTTTCCAGCAACTCGGGAGGATAAGCCGTTTGGAATTGAGGTATGATTGCTTCTTTTTTTTGCTTTACTACAAATTCCAGCTCTTTCAGGGTCAGCAGCTGGCGGCGGTAATCGCCCGTAACAGCCACCTTATCTTTACCAAACAAACTTTCAAGATAAGATTGTATAGCCGGGAAAATAGCGTGAATTTGCGCAAATAAAAAATGACCCGCATGCTGATTGTAAAACCGTATAGCATCCAGAACATTGGCCTGCGTTTTGGCGCCAAATCCTTTATAACGTGTCAGCCTGTTTTCGTTGCAGGCATACTCCAGCTCACCTATTGACTGAATGCCCATTTCTTTCCATACGGTATGGATCTTTTTAGGCCCTAATCCTTTAATGCGCAGCATTTCGCGTACACCTTCGGGGATGCCTTCGATAAACTCCTGTAAGGTGGTCATACTTCCGGTATCCAGCAGTTCTGTAATTTTTGCAGCTACAGAAGGGCCCAGCCCTTTTATGGCCGCAATGGAGTTCCTGTTTGTTTCAGCCAAAGGGAATTCCAGTTTTTCTATATGAAAAGCAGCGATCGAATAAGTTTTTGACTTGAATGAGTTTTCTCCGTTAATGTCCATCAATTTGGACAGGAGTGAAAAGTGTTCGGCTATATCTGCATTGTTCATTAGTGCAAAATACTTAAATTGAAGTTAGCAGGTTGTTTCACAACCGCTGAACGTACAAATTTTTTATACTTTAAAAAGTAGCATTAACAGCCGCCTATCGCGGGTATCGTCATCAGCAATACTGCGAAAAATTTTATGCCTGCTTTTAAATAAAAACCCCCTGCTGTGAGCAGAGGGTTTGCAATGTACATCAAATTAAGCTTATTTTTTCTTAGCTGCTTTTTTAGGAGCTGCTGCTTTTTTTGCTGCTGCCTTTTTTGGAGCTGCTGCTTTTTTAGGAGCTGCTTTCTTAGGGGCTGCTGCTTTTTTTGGAGCTGCTTTTTTAGCTGCTACTTTTTTTGGAGCTGCTGCTTTTTTAGGAGCTGCTGCTTTTTTTGGAGCTGCCTTTTTTGGAGCTGCTTTTTTAGCTGCTGCTTTTGCCATGAATTTGAATTTAATTGATTAGTAAATGGGTTATCGGTGGTAAAATTATATAAATTAAGTATATTAAAAAATTTTTTTTCCACATCTTATTCAGATATAGGCTGAAGTTATTCACAATCCCTTCTTTTGAAGCTTCCGAAAATGGCTACAGTAACGGCTTTCAGCGTATGCCGGGTGAAAAGCGTTTATAAAAATATGGGTTGACCATTGGGTTTCCCAGCTTTTATATTAAACAACTGCACCCCATTACAAGCAGCTCACAACAGGTTACACAAATCTGCATAAAAAAAGGATGGCTTATGCCATCCCGCGAATCATATCCCGATAAAAATATATTCCTCTTAAGCTTGTGCTGCCTCAGAAACAGAAACAAACGTTCTGTTCTTCCTTCCTCTTTTGAACTCAACTACACCATCAGTTAACGCAAATAAAGTAAAATCTTTACCTACACCAACGTTAGTGCCGGGATGATATACAGTACCACGCTGACGAACAATAATATTGCCTGCGATAGCAGGTTGTCCGCCAAATATTTTAACACCTAATCTTTTGCTTTCCGAATCGCGGCCATTTTTTACACTACCTTCGCCTTTCTTATGTGCCATTTCTTTTTAGTTTAAATGTTGATATGTTTAATGTTGAAAAAGTAACATTTTAACCTGTTAACCTTTCAACCCGTTAACTAATAATTAAGCAATACCAGTTACTTTTATTTTAGTATAAGCTGTGCGGTGGCCTTTCTTTTTATGAAAACCTTTTCTTCTTTTGGTTTTATAAGCTATTACCGTATCACCTTTAATATGATCAATAATTTCAGCGCTAACTGTTGCTTTATTATCACTACCAACAGAAAGTTTTCCATCGGCGTGCACAAAAAGTACATCTAAATTAACAGCATCACCCGCCTGTCCTTCTATATGCGGTACAAATAATGTTTGGTCTTTTTGAACTTTGTATTGCTGACCTGCTACCTTAATTACTGCTATCATCTTATAAAAATTAGGCGGCAAAGGTAGATATTATTTTTGATAAATCACTAATAAATTCCAACTTTATATAAAACCATTTTTCAGTATAGCCGGAGCCAACTATTTTTGCTTACATTTGATTGCTCTTTTGCCCATTAAAAGTTTCATAAATTAATGAAAATCAAGTCTTTTTTAGCAAAACCTTTCGCGTCTATCGTTCATAAAAATATTGGAAAGGGAATGCTGACGGCTGTTGCCGATCAACAGTCGATCCTGAAAAATTTATTAAAAGTTGGTAAAAATACGCAATTTGGCAAGGATCACCGGTTAAGCCTGGTAACCGGATATGATGAGTTCCGGGATGCTGTTCCGGTAAGGGGTTATGAAGACCTGGCTTCTTATATAAGCCTTATAAAGGAAGGAAAGCATAATATTTTATGGAGGGGGCAGCCTATTTATTTTGCTAAAACATCGGGTACTACCAGCGGCACCAAGTATATTCCCATTACAAAAGACTCTATCGGCAATCATATCAATTCTGCCCGGAATGCTCTTTTGTGTTATATGGCAGAAACCGGCAATACCCAGTTCGCAGATGGCAATATGATATTTCTCAGCGGCTCGCCTGAGCTGGAAAGGGTAGGAGGAATACCTACGGGCAGGCTTAGCGGTATTGTAAATCACCATGTACCCCGCTATCTGCGCAAAAACCAATTGCCGGATTATGAAACCAATTGTATAGAGGACTGGGAAACCAAACTGAATAAGATAGTAGATGAAACCCTTCATAAAAATATGACGCTTATCAGCGGTATTCCGCCATGGGTACAAATGTATTTTGATGCGCTTATTAAACGTACAGGTAAACCGGTAGGTGAGATATTCCCTAAGTTTTCGGTAATGGTATATGGAGGAGTCAATTTCGAACCGTACAAGGCAAAGCTTTTCCAGAGCATTGGACGGAAAGTGGATGGTATTGAAACCTTCCCCGCATCAGAAGGCTTTTTTGCTTTCCAGGATACACAAACCAATCCCGGGCTGTTGCTGAACACGGATAGCGGTATATTCTTTGAATTTGTTCCGGAGGAAGAAATAGGTAAAGAACATCCTAAGCGTATTGCTCTTGATGAGGTGAAAACCGGAGTTAATTATGCGCTGATCATAAACAGTAATGCAGGTTTATGGGGATATGATATCGGCGATATGGTAAAGTTTGTTTCTACAGAGCCGTACCGGCTGATAGTAACCGGCCGTACCAAACATTTTATTTCGGCTTTTGGAGAGCACGTGATTGGGGAAGAAGTAGAGCACAGCCTGTTAAAAGCTGCCAGCGAAGAAAATGTGCACATTACAGAATTTACGGTAGCACCTTATGTAAACGAGGGAGCGGGAAAAAGTTATCACGAATGGTTTATTGAGTTCGATAACAAACCCGAAGACATGCATCAGTTTTCTAAAAAGGTAGATGTATATTTACGCCAGAAGAATGTATATTACGATGACCTGATAGCAGGAAATATTTTACAAACTTTAAAGATCACACCTATCAGGAAGAATGGTTTTATAGATTATATGAGGTCGGTAGGCAAGCTGGGTGGGCAAAACAAAGTGCCCCGGTTGAGCAACGACAGGAAGATAGCAGATATTCTTGTCCGGTGGACTGAAGAGAATTAAGTATTATGAGACCGGCTGCAGCGCTGTTATGGCCCGGGCTAGCCTGTGAGTGGCTACTGCCCGGAGGCAGGCGTTTTAGCATCGGAATCAATATTGTCATTAATCATGCAGTTATAGCATCATGATAAAAAGAATTGGAATTTTTGGTTCTACAGGTTCTATAGGCACACAGGCGCTGGAGGTTATTAAAAGTAACCCGGATAAATTTTCTGTGGAAATTCTGACAGCAAATACAAATTATGAAACGCTTATAGAACAGGCGCTGGAACATGATCCCAACATTGTGGTGATTGGAGAGCCCGCGTATTATGAGACCGTAAGACAGGCATTGCTGAAAACAGATATAAAAGTTTTTGCAGGAGAAACCGCGCTGGAGGAAGTAGCCGCAATGGATTGTTATGATATGATGCTGGCAGCCATAGTAGGCTTTGCAGGCCTGAGACCTGTTCTTAAAGCCATTGAAAATAAAAAAGCCATCGCCCTGGCCAATAAGGAAACGCTGGTGGTGGCGGGCGACCTGGTAATGGCTTTAGCAGTGCAGCACCAGGTGCCTGTTATTCCTGTGGATTCAGAACATTCGGCTATTTTTCAATGTCTTATTGGAGAAACCAGGAATAAAATCGAAAAAATATACCTTACCGCTTCGGGCGGACCATTTCTGGGCAGGAAAACCAATTTCCTGGTGAATGTAAAACGGGAGCATGCGCTGCAGCATCCTAACTGGCAAATGGGGGCCAAAATCTCGGTTGATTCGGCTACCTTAATGAATAAAGGCCTGGAGATGATCGAGGCTAAATGGCTGTTTAACCTGCAGCCACAGCAGATTGAGGTACTGGTACATCCGCAAAGCGCTATACACAGCATGGTGCAGTTTGAGGATGGCAGCCTTAAGGCACAGATCGGCGTCCCGGATATGAAGCTGCCTATTCAATATGCCCTGGCCTTTCCATACAGGATACCTAACGATTATCCGAGGTTCAGCTTCAGGAAGTTTCATACATTTACATTTGAAGAACCGGATCTCAGAACTTTCAGGAACCTGGCACTGTCCATTGAAGCATTAGAGAAAGGCGGCAACCTGCCCTGTGTGATGAACGCTGCCAATGAAATTGCCGTGTACGCCTTCCTGAAAAATAAGATCGGCTTTCTGGAAATGACGGATGTGATCGAATCTGTAATGGCCAAAGTACCGTTCATTGCAGCGCCCTCCCTCGATGATTACTTTGACAGCGACGCGGAGGCAAGAACGCTCGCGGCGGATGCAATCAGCATAGAATTATAAAGTTTTGAAACAAGCCTGATCTTCGAGCCATTTTTCAAAAGCGGCCAGCTTATCTTTTACTACTTCAATTTTATGTTTGAAATGGGCTAGCTGAACAAATGGCCGCTGGTAATGCTGTATATAGTTTTTAATGATGATATGCTCCCGGCTGTTGGTAACAAAAAAGCATAAGCGGTATTCCTGCAACAAAACACTGACCTTTAACCATGAAATTTTCAACACGATGGAGTGATGATCATTCAGGTGTACAATTTTGTAATAAGGATTATTGTAATGTTGTTGTATACAAACAATATCCTGTATTATAATGTGATGCCTTTTTTTGAATATATCAGTAAGCCAGATATCTTCTTTGCTTTGTTTGGGATATAAGCTTTTAAGCTCGGCTTCCTTCAAATATTGAGGCAGATTTAACCTTAAATTTTCCCATAACGGCTTTACCAGGTATTTGTCAATTTTAAAGTTATTGATAATCTCCTGCGGAATTTCGGGGTTTTCGCTTTGATAGCCTGTGTTGAAAATAATATAAGGAGCATATTCCTGCAGATTGGCAACGTAGTATAATACTTCATAGGCACTGCCGCCTTTTAGAGCCCAGTCGAGAAAAATAAGGGATGGTTTGTGGTTTTGTATCATCGTTTGCGCGTCCTGAACATGGTGTGAGAACCCACAACATTCCCAGTCGGTAAAATCGGCCATTCTTTCTTTTATGCCATTGCAAACCTTAAGGCTGTCTTCAATGATCATATACGTCAGTTTGGATTTTATGTGCTGCATCTTTTTTTGTTTGATGTGCTGCTGCCAGTGCATTAATACCGGTAGTGATAATGCAGAGGTATTTTAATTTTAACAATAGTGCCTGTATTGCTGTTGTCCGGCATATAGAATACCTCAATTTTATTTTTATTGAACCTGTTTAAAATCGCAATAATATTATTCATGTTCCTCGTTCCGGTGCCATGTTTTTTATAACTGCTGATAGCCATAGACTGTTTCCGCCCGATACCGTTATCTGCAATGGTAAAGTACAGGGTGTTGTTATCGGTACTGATGGCTATAGTAAGGTTATAAGGCGGCAATTTCCTGTTCCGGAGTCCATGCAGCAGGGCATTTTCTACATGTATCTCTAAAAGGCCCAATGGCAGCTTTGTTTCTTTATAGGTTTCCAGCAGTTCTTCACCGGCACAGGTTACTTCCAGTTCAGGCAGATAAATAATCCGGTGTATTTGTATAACATTTTTGATCAGTGTCCATTCGTCTTTCAGGCTATGGTTCACATTTCTTTGCTGCGCATAATTAAAAATAAGGTTGATACTTTCGCCCAGCCTGCTGATGATGCTTTCAGCACCAGGCTTATCTTTTAAATCGGCGCCGATGGCATTCAGCGTATTTAAAATAAAATGGGGACGAAACTGGCTGCTTAAAGTTACCACATTTAGCTGGCTGATTTCTTTTTCCTGTAAAGCTTTTTTACGGCGCGTATTGAGCCACAGGATAAAGGGAGTTAAAAACAGCACAGAGGCCAGGATCCAGAACCACCATTGCTGCCAAATGTATTTGTTAATGGTAAAAGCGTACCGGTAAGTGCCCGTGCTGCCGTCCTGCTCAAAAACCTCTACATAAAAAGTATAAGTGCCGCTGCCTAAATTCTGATAAGAGCACCGGGTTTGCATGCCCGGTTCACTAAATACAGGATGGTCTCCTTTTTGTACTAATGCTGTACGGGTAAAGCGTGGCAAACCATCGGGGCTCAGGTATTCAAAAACGATATCAAAGCTGTTAAAGCCGGCCTGCAGCCGCAATGTTTTTTGATTACTCATTGCTGTATGGCTGCTGTCCCGTTGCAGGTAAGCAGCCATCTGCACCTTGTATTGAGGCAATTGCAGCCAGGTTTTTATGTCCCATTGGTACAGCATATCGCTGGTGCTGAACCAAAACGTACTATCTGTTTTAGATACCAGCATAGTGTTCTGCTCGGTAAAGCTGGTAAAGTTAGCTTCCTGTGGGTTAAGATAACGGAGTATTATTTTTTTCTTCTGATAAAAGCTGTCCAGGTTCAACAGGCATATCCTGTTATAGCAGCCCAGCAGTAGCCAGTTTTTATAAACGGCCATTGCGGTAATGCGCTTTACGGTATTCAACAGCGGGTGATTCACCTGATGGATATTTTGGGGTGTGGCAGGCTGTTCATAATTATTATAATACCAAAGGCCATGGTCATCGCTGCCCATCCATACCGTTCCTTTTTTATCGGTAAGGCTGCTGATAAAGCCAATAGGGCTTTCCTTATTTTCGGTACGATAAGTAGCGCCTTTTTTGGAGGCAGGATCATATACCGCGAATCCTTTTTTAGGATGCCCCATCCATATCCTGCCCAGTGTATCTTCGGTAATGCTTGCCATTCCAAAAGGTGCGATGCCCGAAGTACTGTCTAACCGGCTCCACCGGGTAAAGGGCTGCTCCAGCTCTTTTGCATCGCAATAAAAAACAGGATAGCCCGATGCGGCCGAGGGAAAATACACTTTCCCGTTTTTGGGGGCAAGGTATAAATAGTATCCGGTTGTGGCGGCAGGCTGTTGCAGCCTGCGCATATTGCCCTGCATATCATACTGCAGTATTCCGCCGTTATAAGATTCTCCCACCAGGTACAGGTTACCATTATAGTTTATCGAAGCGTTCATGAACTGATAGGGTTGCTGCTTTAATGGTATTACCGGTTGCTTATTATTGGTGGGATCAATAATACTTAATTGGTGCTGGTAATTGCCCGCCCATATCCGCCCGGCGTCATCCTGTGCCAGCGCAAATATATTACTGGCATTGTCGTTGTTATAAATGCGGGGATATTTTTTGATATAAGGAAATGCCCTGAACGGTTTATTGCCTGTTAATATGGTAAGATAAGGATAGGCGGGGTTTATTCTTGTACTGTTTATTTTATCTTTTGCTTCAAACACGATAGTGGGGGATTTTATACGGTTGCTGTCAGCCGTAAAATATTCATACAGGCCCTTTTTATATTTAAATACATATTGATCGTGGATGCATGTGAGGGCAAAATGGCTGTTGAACTGTTCAGCAGTAAGGGGTAACTGCTTGCCGGTTCGGGCAGCCATAAAACCGGCAAAGGACTGCTTCAGCGCCAGGTTTTCCTGCAGCCTGCTGTTGTACAAATGTGGGAAACAATAAGCGTAATCAATAAGCGAAATCGTGGTAATATATTGTAGCCGGTGATGAGCCGTATCCGGCGTATAAAATTGACGGCTGCCATCCTGCAGGGGAAAGGAAATAGTGCGCTCCCCGTTGTGGAAAATATCAATGCCTGCATTTTCCGGGTTTATATGAGGAGGTAGCAGGAAGGTATCCGTAATCTTCCATTCGTAATTTTTAAATTCATACCATACCAGTTTGGCGCCTGTAATTTCCAGGGCAAAAAGCCTGCCGCTGTAAATGTCTTCATACATTCCCTGCAGTTGCCTGTTTTTGGTTTCAATCACTTTCCACAAGGTGTCATTTCTCAGGATGGATATTTTTTCCGGCGTCTCAAATATCCACACTTCGTTTCCTGGTTTTATTTTTAAAACAGTTCCGTTGGTAATATTACCAAGGCCGGGTATGTGCTTTATAAAATTATTGCCGGTAATATGCAGGTTGCCAAAAAAATCTTTGGCATATATTTTACCCGAAGCATGATGTTCAAAAATGTTTACATAATTGTAACCCGGGAAGCCGTATGCTTCGGTAAGCGTATAGGTATTTGCCACAGCTGCCGGTGTACGCTTTTGCGCAGCGGTACAAAGTATAAACCCCATAAGCAATATCGTTAACACCAGCCTCATAGGCCAAAAGTACAAAGGGATGATAAAATATAGCACATGGCGTAACGACAAAATGTTCTCCTGTTAAATATGAATATTTCGGTTTCATGCGTGTTTTTTTCAGTTTCATGAATGATGCTGAGGTCAGCATCACTGTATGTATTAAATTGCTGTAAGTAAGCGGGAGCCGGTAAGCCGGGTTTTTTAATAAGCTTATCCTGGAAAGGGGCACTTATATCCTGAAAAATATTTTCCTGATAGATACCTGCATATTTTGTGAACCTATATGTTAATACGACTGCTTGTTATACTACTGATCATACCTGCTGCAACCTATTCCCAACAATGCTATGAGTTGAATGATGGCAGGAGGCTGTCGTTGTTTTCTCCTTTTATTAAAAACTCTCCGAGGTTTATGTCAAAAGTTCCGGGAGGCGCTTTTGGTGATACCAGTAGTATAAGAGCATGTAACAACACAAAGAAAAAAGTAGTCGTAACGCTTTATAAAACACAGGATGGCGAACCGATTTTTGCTGCTCACAACGGAACAGTGAATATATATACTTCTGTTAATTTATTTGAAGACAATCAGGCGAATGATGCAATTTGGATCAATGGAGAAAGCTTGACTACTAACTATATAGGCCTTAGGCCAATTGTTCAAACTGGCCAGTATATCTACGCAGGTCAATTAATTGGAAGAGTATATCGGGAAAATTATGGTGCTCTTTTTGGATTCGGGATCCGTATGTCACCTCCCGTAAACCCTATTCACAAAAGACGTTTTTTACCGTCTGTCGAAGATAAGATCAATAGTTGCGTCTGTAATGATGACCCTGTTTGGCCAGAGTATTTTGTAGACCCGGCAAGCCCATTTATTGCTTTTGACAGATATAACGATTTCTTCCCCGAAGCATCTTTGAAAATAACAACCGAACCTGGCGGCATTGGCCGCTGGAGCTTTGATAATGGCGTTACCTGGCTGCCGGGAGGTGAAAAAATAAGCGGCCTGCCTTTTGGATATTATAAAATAATTTTTAAAACGGAATATGGCTACACTTCACCATCATCTATTCAGGTAAAGATAGTTAATAGCAATAAGGACTTCGTAACTACAGTGAAATATACTCCTGATTATACCATATTAAAAAAGCCCGAAGCTGTACTTCAAAGGGAAGCTGATCAAAAGCAAATGGACACCAGGATGGCGCATGCATTGGATTCTTTAAACACTATTGTAAATGCCAATGATAAAACAACATACCTGAAGAACAGTATTATCGACAGCCTTAATAGGCGCTTTACGAAGATTGAGGAGATACAAAAAGAAACGTTTTTCTTTACCCGGCTTTTCAAATATATCCTGCCCATATTGTTACTGGCAATCCTGTTTACGATCATCCTGCTTTTTCAGAATAATAAAATACGGAGGCAAAAGAGATACCTGGAAAACCTGCAAAAAGAGCAGCATCACCGGGTACATAACAGCTTAAGCCTGGTAAGCAGCCTGCTGAATAAATATAAGAATAATATAAATCCTGAAAAGCTGGCTGATATTGATAACAGCATTATTGCTATTTCTACCGTGCACCGGCAATTATACAAAGGAAGCGATCTCGAAAATATAAACTTTCAGCCGGTGCTGGAACATATAGCCGGATCTCTTTTAACGCAAAAAGAGCTGGGGGATTCTGTAATGGTGCATATTGATGCGCACGTAATTATACCCCAGAAAAAATCTACTACACTTGCTTTAATATTTAATGAGCTATTTACAAATTCTCTTAAATATGCCTTCCGGCATACTGAAGGGAAAGCGGTTTTTTATACAGTGACAAAACAGGGTGATCAGATTTCAGTTTTATACCGGGATAACGGTAACGGATATCCCAATGATTTCCTGAAACGAAAAACAGCCGGGTTTGGCCGGGTGTTGTTAGAAGGACTTGCCCACCAGTTAAGAGCTAAAATAAATTTTTACAACAAAGACGGCGCCTGCTGCATGATAAAACTGTAATAATGAAAAAGATACTGATTATAGAAGACGAGTTTATTATTGCTGATCGCATCAAAGAGCTCCTGGAAAATAACAGGCTTGGCAGCTGCACCGTTAAAGATACTTATAAAGAAAGCATGGAATGGATCAGGAAAGAGCTGCCGGATTTGATTTTGCTGGATATCCGTTTGTTTGAGGATAAAGACGCCGGCATCCGCATTGCGCATTATGTACAGGATCATTACAGCATCCCGTTTATATTCCTTAGCGGTTATTCGGACGACATCACTTTAAAACAAGCCCGCTTGTACAGGCCGGCCACTTTTATTACCAAACCTGTTATAGAAAAGCAATTGCTGGCGGCTATTAAAATGGCATTACCCGAAGCAGATGCTCCAAAAATCAAAACGGTTTTTTTAAAGGGCAGGTACTTTGAAAACATGGCCTATGAACATTTGGTAAGAACATCTTTTTCAGCGTATGATTTTGTAAGTAAAGAGATCCGGTTAAGCGATATTACTATTATACAGTCTTTTAATCACGTGAGGCGCAATACCCTTTTATTCAAGTTTAAGGAGCCGGATACTTTTTTTGTTATTGGCAGTACTATTGAAAAGATACAGGAGATTTTGCCGGCCTGTTTTGAGCAGGTACACCAGTCTTTTATCATTAACACATGCTATATTTCTGCAAAGCGGGAGGGGCGCTATATAACAGTAGGAAATGAGAACGTACCTGTAGGCCCGGCGTTTAGGAAATAGGGGAGAGAAGTGAGTAGTCAGGAAGTCAGGAAGTCGGAAAGTCCGGAAGTCGGAGGTCCGAGGTCGGAATTTCGGATTTCAGATTTCAAATTTGGGATTTCGTATTTGAGGTTTGGGATTCCATATTTAGGGCTTGCTGTTTGACTGCCACGAATGCACAAATGTGCCGTTGGCACAAGGTTTCGTGTAATTCGCTATTATAGCCTGCGTTATTATTCTGCATGCACATTTTCAATATAAGTGCAAAATCCTTGCAGCAAAAATCCTGCGATTCGTAGTCAAAGCGAAAAAAGTATTCACTTCGAATTAGCACATGCATTTTTACAAAATATTCGTGCATTCGTGGCTGTATCTAATGTTTTGCGGAATGCTCTGTGAGCATTCGGTTTAACCAGCAGGCCCTATTTAGCATTTCGTATTTGAAATTTCAGCCTTTTGCTTTCACTCACCACTCACCATTCACTACTCACTATTGACTACTTACGAATGAACGTTACGGCATAAACCAGGCTGCTTTATTTTTTATCCTGAAAATGGATTGTTTATCCTGTTTTATTGTTTTCAATAATAAGTTTTTAGAAGTTTGGCTTGAACAGTATGAAAGTAGCTGTTTATGATTTTTATTAGCTGCTGATAGTATTTCAAAACAAACGGGGTAGCCGAAAACTGGATATTAAAAAGAGTAGGCGAAAAATTACTTGGGAAATGAGAAAAATAATACAAAAGTCGATTTTTATCACGATAGCTGTTCTTGCTTTAAATGTTGTAAAGGGACAGTTGGTCTTTGATCATTATCGGTCTTATATGGATGCAAATAACGAGTTTGAGATGAGTTATTTTGTAAAGTCAAAGCGAATATATATCAATGCTTACAGTCGCAATACCGAGGCTTACCCGGCCGGAATTACCAATAGTGTAAAGGAGTTGACTGAATTTTATGAAGGATTTAAAAAAGCAAAGGATAAATACATCGAGTGGAAAAAGATTGCGGAAGCCCAAGATGTGGGAGAAATGGAAAAGGACCTTCCATTCTCTTATAAAACAGAAGTGTATTTTACTTTAAATGGAAAGGTTATTACGTCCAAGGTTTTGTGTAAATACCGGTTTTTTGTTGTAACAAATAATGGCGTAAAGAACTACATGCTTATGTTTAATTCTGGGGGTATAAAACATTATCGTTTTACAGATAAGAATGGTGTTGTTACTGATCGATGGATACCCGATAATCCAACTGGATTTGCTGCTGTTACTGCCGTTGCCAATATGGTTAGCAATAAATCTGAAGTTATTGAGCAATTTGATGGTATATACATTGCCTTTAATAACGAATCGGAAATAGACGATTTTTTGGAAAAAATTACTCCGGAAAAACTCAAAGAAGTCGAAAAGATAAAAGGTAATATTGACGAGCAGGAAAGGGTTAAAAAGGAAAAAGAAAAATTGTTTAAATAATTTATAAATAAAACGACAGGCAATGGTAAAGCATATTTTACTTTCACTAACAGTTTGTTTTCTTGTACAGGTTTTGATGGCACAAAAGCCCATAACCAATGATGATGTTTTATCAATGAGAAATGCGAAGTTCTCTGATAAAAATATTATATCTACTATGGCAACAGGGAAGTGTGATTTTGATTTAACAACCGATGGATTGATTGCATTAAAGAGTCAGAAGCTAAGCGAAAAGATTATTAAATCTATGTTTATTGTGTCTCCGCCTAGGAAAGATTTTATTACTAACGATGAAATAGTAAAACTGGCAACAGCAAGAGTATCCGATGATCTCATTAATATTAAGATCAGGTCTACACCTCACCAATTTGATATTTCACCTTCTGCCTTGATTAAATTGAAGAATGCAAAGGTGCCTAAAAGCGTTGTAAATACTATGACTGTAACTCCCGAAAGTGAATAGACCAGATGTAATATGAAAACAACGGCAATTATATTTTTTATTATTATAGTATCGTTTAGTACAAGTTATGGCCAACAGGGTTGTTTTAGGGCAGAGCAAATTAATACAGTAATCTCTTACCTGACCAGAAACCAAATAAAGGATGTTTATTACTGGCAGTCATGCTATGGAGCTAATGCTTCCAAAACTAAATTGAGTATCAATAGTTATTCTACCGAAAGTTGCGGTAACAATTTATATGCGCTGAGAATAGCGGGAACAATGAATGGACAATCTGTAGCGGGCAGAATTAATGCAAATGATTTGTATATACCAAATGGGCGTTTTGCAATAAGCATTGGTACGTTGATGGGTGTTCAAACATCACCATGTGTTCCCCATATTGATTTGGAAGGTCTTCAGAGTCAGGCTAATGTACAAAATCAACAGAGTGCGCAGCCGGCGATTGATAGTAGGGCTCAACAACAAGAGCAACAAAGGCAGGAACAGTTGAGGCAACAGCAATTGGAGCAACAAAAGCAGGAACAGTTAAGGCAGCAGCAAAGGCAGGAGCAGTTGAGGCAACAGCAATTGGCACAGCAAAGACAGGAGCAATTGAGGCAACAACAATTGGAGCAACAAAAGCAGGAACAGTTAAGGCAACAGCAATTGACGCAGCAAAGGCAGGAGCAGTTGAGGCAACAACAATTGGAGCAACAAAGGCAGGAGCAGTTTAAACTGCAACAAATAATAACGTTTTTGAATAATAACAATATAAGAGAAATTTTAATAGCTCATTGTTATAATGGTAAAGTTGTAAGAGGTGATTACTATTTAAATTGTGTTTTCAAAAGTGAGGGTGGAAAAGTTAAATTAGTTTATGCTACTCAAAATAATCCTATATCAGGGAATCGTGCAGTTTTGCCTAATGAACTTGATATGTCGAGAACATTTATAAAAGTAAATAATCGGGCAAAATGTTTGGGCTTGATTATGGGATATAGTGTTAGCCCGTGTGCGGATAATTTTTATTGGAATGAAAATGATGATCCTGAGGTAAAGCGAATAAATCAGATCAACGAATCTTTAAAACAGAAAAGTGCCAATGATTACCAACAGCAACAACTTCGTGATCAACAAATACAACAACAAAGTTTAGCGCAACAGAGAACAAACAGTAACTCCAGTTCCGTAAGTACAAATGATTTTGATACTAGGAGTTTGATTCCCTATACGGGAAAAATAAGTAAAGTTGCTCCTGGTAAATTTATCATGAGTATAGGAATGGGTTTCTTTTCAAGCAACTACGATATTCTTATTAATGAGCAAACGCTTGTTCAAGACCCTGTAAGTAGAACTCAACGTTTGGCAATTAATGTTCAACTGGTTAATGGCTCAGACGTTCAAGTATATGGATATAAAGCTAAAAATGATAATAAAAAAATATTGGCGAAAAATATAATAATTAAATCTGTTTCGGGCTCTCTACCAAGATAGTTTCATCTGCAAGTATTGAAAATTTTTCTATTTAATAACGATGAATATTAAAAAAACTGATGATCAAAAAGCAGAGTTGTAATAATCCTGACGACTAAAACAAATAAATGAAAAAAAGAATCTTTTTAGTATTGGTAATTGTATTGCCAGCTGTCACTCTTTTTGCCCAAAAATACGATGATATAAAAAATGCGCTTATATTGGGTAAAGCAGATGAGGCAAATTTTTTTTTTGATAAAAGCGTAACCAACTCCATTTTTTTTACAAAGCCGGAAGGGTATCTAATAAAAGCGGCCTTATTTGCAAGGCTAGCGGCAGATAGTTCTAAAGTAGAAGATAAAGTTAATAACATGGCCGAAGCTGCTGCAGCATTTGAAAAATACAGGGAAGTGGATCCTGAAACAAAATTGTTGGAGGAGAATCAAGCGTATAAAAATACACCGTACAATATATATGCGTCTTATTATAATGCGGGTATCGCTGATATTAATAATAAAAAGTATGATTTGGCATATGAAGAGTTTAAGCATACTGTATATTATTCCGATTTTCTTATTTCAAAAAAAATATTGAATAAACAAATGGATACAGCGGCGATTTATTATGCGGGGCTATTGGCAGAAAATACAAGCCATCTGGATGAAGCTATGGGATATTATATCCGCCTTTCCGATGCAAATATAAAAGAGTATCAAGGTGCCTCCTACGCAGCCGTTTATCAGGGCTTGGTAAGATATTATGCAGGTAAAAGAGACAAAGCCAATTTCGAAAAATACAGAATATTGGGAAGAGTGCTATATCCCCACATTGATTTCTTCACTTATAAAATTTCAGATTTTTGGGCCAGTAAGTGAGCTTATAAGGGGGTAGGTAGAAATAGTTGCAATTAAGGGTAATTGGGGAAATAGACAAAGTTTGACATAAAACTTATACATTATTTAAACTAAAAGTATCCATCAATAATAAAAACTAAGGTTAAAAACATCTTTTCTTTTGAAGGGCGGCTTCGCAGAACAGAATACTGGCTCACAGGTTTTTTGTGCAATGCAAACGGGCAGCCGAAAACCAGATATTAAAAAGAGTAGGTGAAAAAATAATTAGATATGAGGAACCAACACGATTTTCTTAGAAAAAGTACGATCCTGGTATTGTTGATTTTTGGAGTGCTGTTTTCAGGCTATTCTCAAAATCATAAAATTACAATCAGTCCCAATAATTATGTGGCATCGCTGGAGATGACAACCGAAAATTACGATTATCTTATTGCGAATAATGCTACGGTTTTATGGGATAGCCTAAAAAATTTTTCAAAAGATATCTATACAAAATTTAATGATGATTTTGATTTTGTCATTTATTTATTTAATGCCAGTAACGATGACCTGAGAGCACAATTTGGGTTTTATGGACAAACGTCGCTTGTGTCAAACTCAGTGCAGGGCATTGGGCTTGGCGCTTTTGACAATACCGTTGCTTACGGATCGTCGGGGAGGCTTAAAAGCGCTATTGTTTTAACCAGGAATACCAATATTCTGAATGGCCCTACCCTGCATGAAATTTGTCATACATGGGCTAATTATGGTATCCCTTCAAAGTGGTGGGACGGAAGCCAGGAAATTCCCTATTACGCACATTGGGGATTTACAGGCGGTTCTACCAAAGGCCAGTTAGGAGGTTTTCAGCAAAATACTTTGCAAACAAATATTGACGGAAACCCCAATAAATATAGCGTTTCCAGCTTTGGAGGGTTTGCGAATGGTGGTAACAGTGTCCCCTATAATCAGCTGGAGCTTTATTTAATGGGTATGGTTCCCATTACAAACGTTCCCAACTTTGATGTATTTAGTGGTATAACACAGGCAGGTGTTGCCGGCTCTAATATTACATTTACCGCAGCAACACGAACCACTTACGATAATGCAAAACTGGAGCAGGTATTAGGAGGGCCACGCATCCCTTCCAGCTCCTCATCCCAAAAGAATTTCAGAACATTATTTGTTGTAATTACCCCCTCACCCTTAACAGAGGCCGATTGGTCTTTTTTAGATTATCATTCACAAAAATTTGGTACCCCGGGAGATGATGGTTTGCCTGCTTATTATAACTTTTGGGAGGCAACCAATGGAATTGGTACCATGCAGACAGGTGATTTGTTAAGCTCAGTTTTACCTGTCAGGTTTGGTAAAATTGAAGCAAAAATACAGAACGGTAAGCTACGTGTTAACTGGCAAACTATGGAAGAAAGCAATAATGATCATTTTATTGTAGAAGCTTCTAAAGATGGGGTGCATTTTTACCCTGGTGAAACGGTAGCAACCAAAGCAGTTGATGGTAATTCAGATACTGCTTTATATTATTCCATAGAAAAAGATATTTACGGTTTGCAATTAGGAAATCCGGTCATTGCAGTTGTTATAGTCGTTTTCGGGATGTTGTTTTCAATTTTAATGAGGAGCAAAAAGAGCAGGAGCATATTATGGTATATACCAGTATTGTTTTTATCAGTTTTATTTTTTACACAGTGCAGCCGTGCATATAATGATGTTGATGTAGACGGAAACGGTAAATTATTTGTGCGGATTATGCAGGTAGATAAAGATGGTACAAAGCATTATTCTAAAGTGATCAGGGTGGTGCAACAATAAGAAGCCTTGCCTGAGTTCTGTTGTCGCAGGGATCTATGCCTAATGCTTATATCTGCTACCGGGACTTTTGAAAAGGCATTTTCGGTTTCATATGCATTTTTTTCAGCTTTATAAATGCTGCTGCTGATTGAATGAACGTGTTGCTTTAAATTGCCACCAGCAAAATGAAACAGGTGCTTATAAGAGGTATAATTAACAATCAGCTAAAGCTGCCGTTCGTGAATTTTTGTTTTTAAAAGAGCTGGTACTGATAACTCATAAAAATTTATAGTAAGACGGGGAATCAAAAAGCCGGTAAGAGCAGGCGGAAGATCTTTAAATATGAAATATTTCCCCGTTTCCTAATATGCCGATAGTATATCCTTATTAACGAAAAAAAAGATTTATGAGAAAAATTCACACAATGCTTTTTGAGGCAAACCGCACCACCGCTATGTTTGCTTTATTACTGTTGTCTGTTTCAATAATTTCTTCCTGCAGCAAAAAAGACAAGAAGGAGGAAATGAGCAGCAGCGGTATTATAGGCACCTGGTACTTTAATGGGTCGATAGCGTATTTTCAACCTAATGGCAGTACTGAACAATTGAATTATAAAACAGAGGAACCCAATCCGGCCAAAACTATTCAATTTAAAAGTGACGGTACGTTCATATATAAATTTGAGACAGGGGCTCCGGAACCGGGCCAGTATACGCTTACCGGCAATAACCTGTATATGAAATATAACAATGCGGAAATGGGAGAAGGGAATGTAACCATTTTGCAGTTAGATAAAATTCTTGTTTATGAGTACAGAGAGAGGTACAGAGAGGCCGATACTCCGAATGGTTCAACCGGGTCCGGAGCCAGGGTTTATAAAGCTACTTATAAGAAGAAATAATGTACACAGTAAATGCTTCCTGATATGACGCACAACCCGGCAAGAATGTAGTTGTTGATGTTACCGATGGAAAAATTGAGATTGAATTTTCGGATATAACCGGTGTGGGAGTATGGAGATCATCAGGTACGCTTGTAGAAGATTGATGATTTTATAAAAAATTTTAGTAAACGCAGTGGTGCATTTTTAAATGAGTGCCATCTGTTTGAAAATAGTCTCAAAATCATTAAGAAAAACTAAAATTCAAAAACAATAAAAATGAATAGACTGACATTGCTTTTGATTTCATGTATTTTTTTTGTTTTTAGCTGCAAGAAAGATAAAGATACACCTGCTTCAACCCCACCCACAGAACCACCTGCAAAAGAAACAAAATATACTATTACCAGCGATGGCGGTATAATTGACGATAAAGCAACCGGGGTAATAATTGAAATACCTAAGAACGCTGTAGATCAAAATGTAAACTTTACTATTACTAAAAATATTCCAGTAAGTGCAAATTTAGATTTTATTGGAGGGAATAGTTATCCTCCTGTTGGAGATATTTTAAAAATAGACATGGAAGGCAGAGAGGGATTAGATTCATGTGCAATAGTTACCATACCATATAATTCTAACAGTATTTCAAATTTAGACGCATTAGGCATTGCATATTATTCTGATGCTCTGAAAAAATGGATCCCAGCCGATGTTTTAAAAATAGAAACAAATAGTCATAAAATAAAATTTTATACTACTCATTTTTCAGATTGGGCTCTTTTTGATACTAAATTAGACGGTAATCTGTTGAGCTCCATCAATACCAGATTTTCGCCAGCGATTGATGGCTTCTCAATTATTAATAACTTCCCTTCTCCCTATAATAAGGCATCATCTACTGGCAGCAATACAATTGGCAATTGCGTAGGTTTTTCTGCTTTATCAATTTTGTACTTTCTTTATAAGAAAGATGCCACGGGAATGGGACTTTATAAATATTCTTATAGAGGAAGGGATCCCAATATATACTCTCCAGCATTAATTAATAATAACTATGATGCCATATATAAAGGTGTCAACAAGACTTCAAAGCATCTGAATACATATTTAGATGCCTTTTGGAGTTCCTTAATTAAGAAAGACTTTTTTGATTATACATCGATCAACAGTATAAACTCGGCCAAGAATATTTACAATGCCTTGAATACTTTGAAGCAGCCTGTCTTTCTGGCCATTGCTGATGAGAATAGGACGAATAAACACGCTGTAGTTGTTTATAAATATGATAAGGATTTAAAGACATTTTATTATTATGATCCTAATATACCTGACATAGAAAAAAAATTTACTCATAATTTAGATGGTTCAATAAATACCTTCTCGTATGCCGATCGTGACTTAAATGCAAAGTATTTGAATGTTTCAACTTCGTTAGGAGGAGGACTGACGATTGAGTATGCAGATAATATTTTCAACACTTATTTTATTCTTCCAACGAATTTAACTTCTGAAGTTTCAACTACTTCCGTCAATGGTATAACTAGTAATACTGCAACAAGTGGAGGAACCGTATCTTACGACGGGGGCAGCCCTGTAACCGCCCGCGGCGTTTGCTGGAATATTTCCCCAAACCCTACCATAGCCAACGGTAAAACCATTGATGGAACCGGCACCGGCCTTTTTGAAAGTAGTATCAACGGCTTAACACCCAATACAAAGTACTATGTAAGAGCTTATGCTACCAATGCTAATGGAACAGCGTATGGAGAGGAAGTAAATTTTACAACCCTTGGGGCACCTGTACCGAAACTGGTTACAAAAGCTATAAGCGATATTGATGCTACAAGCGCTGTTAGTGGGGGTACCATCCTGGCAGAGGTTGGCGTTCCTACGGCTACCGCCCGTGGCGTTTGCTGGAGCACTTCTCCAAATCCTACCATAGCCAACAGTAAAACCTCAGATGGAACAGGACCCGGTTCGTTTACCAGTAATATAACCGGGTTAACTCCTGATACAAAGTACTACGTAAGGGCTTATGCTACTAATGCCAACGGTACAGGGTATGGAAGTGAGCGTATTTTTACAACAGAAAAAAAAGACCTGGCGCTGTCCAAAACTTCAATATCTGTACTTAGCGGTAAAAGCGAATTTATCACCATAACCTCCGGTAGCGGGAAGTATGGGGTAAAAAGCAGTAATACCAATATAGCCACGGCCTCTGTTTCTGGCAACAGCATTACCATAACGGGTAAAAATGAAGGCAGTGCCACCATATCTGTTCACGATTCTTTGCTGGTGCAAACCAAAACCATTGCTGTTACAGTTACTCCATTTACTATTGTGCCTTTAAGCGTTTCTAAAGATGCTGTTGGAGTAAATGTGGGGCAGTCTGAAACGATATCCATTATACAGGGCAGCGGTGATTATACTTTAATTCCAGGTAATGCAAATATCACCAATGTGTGGCAACTGAATGCCACTACCATAAAGATTACAGGGATATCGGCTGGCAACACCAGCTTTATTATTAAGGACGATAAAAGCGGGCAGCAGGTAACTGTTTCTGTTACGGTTGCTGCCATGGCCGAAATGGTAATTACACCGGAAAGTATTGCGCTGAACGCGGGCGAAAGCAAACAGGCTACCATAACAAACGGTATGGGGCCTTATACATTTATAATTGCCAATACCGCAATTGCTTCTGTTACACAATCAGGGAGTATATTAACCATCAAAGGCCTGACCGCCGGGCAAACCACTATCTCGGTAAGAGATTTTGGAACCGGTCAGTCGAAAGTGATAAATGTGACGGTGAGTGGGGGTAGTAGTGGTATAAAATGGGAAATGGTTGAAGGAAGCGATCATCATAGTTTAGGCATCAAATCGGATGGCAGCTTATGGGGATGGGGGGAGAGCTATTTTATCGGTAACAGTGCTGCTGGCGGAATTGATCCTTTTCCAGTCAGAGTAGGTACAGCAAGCGACTGGAAACAAGTTGTAACAGGTCCTCAGTATAGTTTAGGCATAAGGTCAGATGGCAGTCTTTGGGCTTGGGGGACTAATAATTTTGGAGAATTGGGTGACGGCACCAATACAAGCAGAAATGTTCCTATGAGAATCGGTACAGCAAACGATTGGAAACAGGTAGTAGCAGGTTATTATCATAGTCTTGGTATCAAGTCGGATGGCAGCCTTTGGGCTTGGGGGGATAATAGTTATGGAGAATTGGGTGACGGCACGAATACAAATAGAAATGTTCCTGTGAGAGTAGGTACAGCAAGCGACTGGAAACAAGTTGTAGCAGGTTATTATCATAGTTTAGGCATAAGGTCAGATGGCAGCCTTTGGGCTTGGGGATTTAATTTAACTGGAACGCTCCACGATGGCTCTGATCCTGGTACCAAAAGCAGCAATATTCCTGTGCGAATTAGTACAGTAACCGACTGGAAGCAAGTCGCAGCAGGCCTTAGTCACAACTTAGGCATTAAGTCAGATGGAAGTCTTTGGGCCTGGGGGTATAATAGCTATGGAGAATTGGGTGACGGCACGAATACAAATAGAAACGTTCCTGTGAGAGTAGGCACAGCAAGCGATTGGAAACAAGTTGTAGGAGGTAATCAGTATAGTTTAGGTATCAAATCAGATGGCAGCCTTTGGGGATGGGGGTTTAATGCTTATGGACAGTTGGGTGACGGTACGGCCACACATAGAAATATTCCTGTAAGGATTGGTACAGCAAGCGACTGGAAACAAGTTGTAGGATGTTATCAACATAGTTTAAGCATCAAATCGGATGGCAGCCTTTGGGGATGGGGGTGGAGCGCATTTTTAGGAATAGGCCATAATAAGTACAGCGATTTCTTCAGTCAGTTAGTACCGTTAAAAATTAGTGATTAAACATTCTTCTCCCTCATTTTCTTTGAATAATAAAAGCATAAAATAAAATGAAGCGAGTATTTATCATTTTGTCGTCAATAGAAATATTCTCCTTCCTGACAATTCTTATGGCAATTGGTTGCCGCAAGAATATGGCTCAAGAAAATGTAGAGCCAAATATTAGTTCGTTTATTGTTGTAAGTGTAACAACAACTTCTGCTAATTTTTTATTTGATGCAAGCAACTACTCTGCACTTTCACTTTCGATTGATGAAGGCATTCCTATTATAATTTCAGGCACAAGCTACACTGCAACAGGGTTAAACCCCGGTAAAAATTATAGTGCAGTATTAACAGCAACAAACAGTAACGGCAGTGTTAGAAGTAGTCAGACTTTCACAACATTACAAAGTAGTACCGGCGGAATAGGTTTTCCCCAAGGTGATCTTGTAACAGTCCAACCTTATTGCCCGTATGGCTATAACTCAAATGGGGACTATAATCAGCCTATTATGAATAGGCCTGTTCAACTTAATATTAGCGGTATTAATAACTATTATCAGCGGCTACAAGAGCCGAGGGCAGTATGCTTTCATAACTTTGCTTGTTTAATTGATATGGCCAATACCGGAATATCATCAGAAGAAAGAACAGAACTTGCTAAGTTAGGTACATCGTCAGTCGCGCTTGCAATTCCGTTATCAGACGGCACATTCGGCACGTTTTGTTCAGGAACATTGGTTCGCAGTTCAAAGGACAATAATTATTATATTGTTACGGCAAATCACTGTTTTGATGACAAAGGTTATATGGCAAACGTATATGCGTTATTTAATTATCAAACAGATTATTGTAGCGGACAGGTAGATTTTAGTAAAATTAAAGATAACAATATAGCTGTTTATGTTTATTTAGTTCATAAAGAAACTGACTTTGCCTTGTTACAACTTGCAACTGCTCCGCCAACAAACATAATACCTGCAAGTATCTCACTCAATAGCCTTACGTTTAACGATGATAGGATTGTTTCCATTTCTCACCCTTTTGGCTTAGAAAAGAAGGCTTCTTTTGTTAATCAATGCCTGCCATATCAGCCATATTATCCAAACCAATACGTTATTTCAACGATTGGAGAGCAATTAGACCACGGCAGCAGTGGAAGTGGAATATTTTCTAAAGACAGAAATACAGGAGTATTCTCGTTAGTAGGAACTTTGACAGGCCCTCTTTTTTCCGAAAGACGATTGCCTCCTTGTGGCTCTAACATTGCCGGAGCATACGATAACCCTATGTTATCATATGGACGATTGAATAGAATAAAACCTACGTTACAAAAATTGTTTCCATAGTTCGATATTATCCCAGCTATGTGGGCGTCTTCGCTTCGCATTTATATTATACCTCCTGGCGGTTATGTATAACAGAAAACTATTGGATAAATTTTAAACAGGCTTTAAGTATAGAAGACCGGTCTGCCTGCTAAAACCCATAAAGCACATTAATAAAAACATTTCTTCCCATCCTGGGTATACGGTTCCAGTCTGCAAAGGTGCTGTAATACTTATCCAGGAGATTTTCTACTCCGGCTTTTATGGTCAGCTTATGGTTATTAAAATTCAGTTGTTGCGATGCCGATATATTAAATACAGTATATGCTTTAGCCGGTGTTTCTCCAAATGTGGCGCTGTACCTGGTTTGAGCCAATGCTCCTTCCATGCTGGCCTCGGCCATGAATTGATGACGCTGGTACTGCAGGGTAGTACCATAGCTGAGCGGCTGTATAAGCGGCAACCTGAGTGCTCCTGATCTTCCTGACCGGTAAACCGTTTTACCGGATAAAGAGAGCGCTTTCATAAATTGGTAGACAGCGGACACGCTTGCATTGAAGACCATTGCCTGTGGTAACTGCTCATATACTTTTACGCCGTTAGCGCCTATGGTCATCGGAGAAAGATCAGGATTGGGTTTCCCGATGATATAACCGGATATTCTGAAAAGATTGGCCTGCGCTTCTATGGAAAAATTTTTGGAAGTAAAAGAAGATACCGCGTTTAATTCTAAAGATCTTTCCTTTTGCATACCGGGGTTACCTATATAATCAAAACGGTCAAAGCTGTTAAATAAATAATACCCATAGCCTTCAGAAACAGCAGGGGCTCTCTCTCCATATCCTAAACCAGCGCCCAGCTTCCACTGTTGTTGCCGGTAATTTACCTTTGCGCTGATATTATTTAATAACCTGGTGTTACTTTTCTGCATTTGCGGGTAAAATATTTTCAGACTTTCAAAGCCTTGCTCATCTTTTACTATATTATTATTGATACCAGAGCCCAGGGTGAATGCTGTACTCCAGTTATTATTTATAGTAATATGATCTTCTATAAATATGCCGCTGTAAAGGCTATGCACATCGGGCCAGGTAAGCATAAACATATCTTTTTCTGCGGGGTTGTTGGAAAACATGGTCATTTCTGCCAGAGAGGTATTATAATATCCTGACAGGTTTGCCAGCCAGTTATGTTTACCTCCTGCACCACTGAGTTTAGAATAAAAGCCACCGGTCCTGGCCCATCCCGGCATATCCATACGTATGGGCACTACCGGGCGTTTACTGTCATCCATGATATGGGTCACGGCATTATAGTAAAGTTTGGTTTCCCAGTTTTCAATAAAAGGAGATAAATGGTGGTGCTTATATGCTACCGAGCCTATAAACGCCCTGGCTAATGATACATCCATAGGCAATGCAGGATATCCGACATTCATGGCTCTGTCATATATTACCGAAGCTGATAATTGCTGGTGGTCGTTCATTTGAATACCGGCGTTAGCAGAAACATTATATTTGGTAAACTGGGAGTACAAAATCTCTTTCCCTCCCCCGGCTTTATAATTGTTGGCATCCCTGTATGTAAAATCAAAATCGGTAAAGAATCTGCGGGAAGCATATTGCAGACTGGTACCGGCAATTTTTTGCATGTTGGCCGTTTCCAGGCCTGTAAAAGCACTGCCATTAAAACCGCGGTCACTAAAGCCTGCTGTCTTTCTTGCTAAATTGATACTGCCTGCTATGGTAGCGCCATTGGCTGCGCCAGACTGGCCGCTATGTATATCTGCTTTGCTTAAATTGGTAATTTCAACATAAGAGGTAACGGGGTCCATTTTATCGGTACAGGCGCCGAATATACGCATGCCATCAACAGTGATCACAGAACGTTCTGTTGCCATGCCGTTCAGCAATGGCTCCCAGGCATAAGCGCCGCGCTTTATCATATTGATGGTATTATCATTTTCCAGGTATCCATCTAAAGTGGAAAGTACCTTGACTTTTTTATTGCCTGAATGCTGTTGGGCAATTACGATAATATTTTCCAGCTGTATATGGCGGATACTGTCGTAGTGATATATAGAGTCCCTTTGTGCCTTTGCCATTAATGGAAGGCAAAGGCACAGCAGGAAGCTGCTGCATTGTCGGTTCATGAATTATTTTTTACTGTTGGTATTAAAATGCCTGGTAAATTGTAAGCTGATTAAAATTCTATTTCAAAATAAATACTACTGCTTTCATTAGCGGTAGTTACAGGTTCGCCTTTTAATATAGTACCGGACTGATTTTCCAGCTGCAGATTAATTTTCCAGTATCCCGTCATCGTGAGGCTCAGTTTACCGTGATATATTTTATCTGAACCGCTTTGTTTCAGATCGGTATTGTTGGGAGAACTATGGTTACCCATGCCGGGCATACGCGGATCAATTTTGATAGTGTAGCCGTCCACCGTTTGAAATGTCATCATATCCTGCATTTTAAACACCATTGCCTGTATGTCGTTCACTGCTACTTTGGGGTTCGCAGGTGCTATCAATGCTATTATATAATTTACATTATCGTTTCCTTTAAATGATACAATATTTCTTTTGGCAGGAGCCGTAACATTTATTTTGCTGCCGGCGGAATAGCTATTTCCCCCAATAGTGTAATCAATGCCCAGCTCCCAGTATTCGGTATCGTTACCGGCCATCTGGAATACTATAAAACCTTCATATAACGAATGCTTACCGGCCACTTTAGTGACAGGTGAGTAGGGGCAGGCATGCTGCATGTTCATCATGTGCATTACAGGTTTCCAGCTTACGGTGGCATTGTTTACCAGGCCGCCATCATTATTTTTTATTTGAAAGAATACTTTATTATAGCCTTGCTGGAATGTACCGCTTTCGGTGTACAGCCCTATTGTATGTGTGGCATTGGTAATGGTTGCTGCCAGTGTTAAACCGGCTGTTTCATCATTATTGTCTTCGGGTATATTTTCTTTGGTGCAGGACGCAAAAGTAACTGCCAGCGCCAGCACGCTGATATATTTTAATAAATTCATTGTATATAATTTAAGCAATAGAATATCTGATCATACCTTGAAGCGATATGAATCATTTGTATAAGACCCTGTTATCGGCGGGCACATAAAAGTTTCCGGCGTTTAGATGTTGGCAAAAAGGCGAAACAACAGTTTTTTACCTGCATCAGGCAGGTATCAGCAATACTGCGGAAAAGTTTCAGGTACCCGTATGTAGCTTAAAAAATCGGGAGGCTTATCGTTTCGGGAAAGGTATAAAAAAGAATACCGGTTGTTGGCATAAAGAGGGAAAGCCCTTGTTTGAATATCATTAAAAGCGGGATCTTTCAATAGCGTTGCAGGTTCCTGGTAGTACAGGAAAACCTCTTGCTGTAAATGGGCAAGCGCCGCAGCCCCATCCTGCTGGTCCTGCTCTTTAGCCATTTGGGCCAGCTTGCATTTGCCGTTACATTTTAGCGCAGGCCTTGATTTGTTTTCGCACAATAAGCTTACAAATAATGAGGTGTTGGCCTTATAAAAAATAAGCAGCGCGCTGTTTTTTGTGACACACAAAAACAGTAGAAAAAGCAAAATAAAAGCGGCTGTTTTACGAAGTTTTAACACCTGGTCTAAAAATTAAAAGCTGCGCGAAGGTAACAAAAATGGCTGATATATGGCCATGCATGCCCTGAATTCAGACAAAGTTATCCGATTTATTACAGCCAAAGTATGATCGTGGTCATAAGTCTTTAAGCGTATAAAAAATAGTTTTGTGTTCTTATGCTCCAGGTAATAATAGTCACTGTAAAATACGTTTATAATGAAAAATAATAAGCTTTCAGGTATTTCAAAAGTCTTGCTTGTTTTAGCTGCTTTGTGTTTGATTATATCACTTTTTGTACCTGTCTGGAATATTTATCTCGATGCTCCGCAATATCCCGAAGGTTTGATATTACAGATCTGGGCTAACAAGCTGGCTGGGGATGTGGACATAATAAATGGCCTTAATCATTATATAGGCATGAAAACCCTGCATGCCAACGATTTTGTTGAATTTACAGTTTTACCCTATATAATAGCAGTCTTTGCTCTTTTGTTTTTGGCTATAGCTTTTTGGGGTAAGAAAAAGGGACTGTATATGGTTTTAAGTTTATTCATACTGTTTGGTATAGTTGCAATGGCCGACTTCTGGAAATGGGAATATGATTACGGACATAATCTTGATCCCGATGCAGCTATTAAGGTTCCGGGTATGTCTTACCAGCCTCCTTTGATTGGCTTTAAACAGCTGCTTAATTTTGGAGCTTATTCTATTCCTTCCACAGGCGGATGGTTGTTTGTAGCTGCAGGCCTGTTACTGGTTATAGCTGTAGTTCTGGAAATAAGAAAGCGCCCGCGTGTTCCGGTTAAAACTTTGGTTATGGCCATAGCCGTGCTAGGTATATTTTCTTCCTGTAATACCGATGAACCGGTAGCTATCGACTATAACAAAGATACCTGCGCATCCTGTAAAATGTCTATATCGGAAAGCCGTTTTGCAGCAGAGCTGATTACAAAAAAAGGCAGGGTATATAAGTTTGATGATATTTCCTGTATGCTGGATTATATCAATGCCAACAGTCCGGACATAAAGAAATACTATATAGGTGACTATATGAAGGGCGGGCAATGGCTGGACGCACTTACAGTTTTCTATGTGCGTCATCAAGAGGTACGCAGTCCCATGGGAGGTAATACAGCTGCTTTTAAAAGTAAAAACGAAGCGGCAGCATATGCAGTAAAATACAATACAAATATTTTGGTATGGCAGGATTTGCTAAAGACAACTGCTGCAGCTGATCCTCATTGATATATTTATGTTCACTAAGAAAATATATTACATTACTGTTGTTTTTTACATTTTATTAGCCCATGCTGCTTATGCCGGGGTAATATATGTTGGGGAAGGGCAAAGGATTGCTGCAATTAAAAAGGCGATTTCTGTAAGTCATGCGGGCGATACTATTCTGGTAAAAAAAGGAATTTATAAAGAAGGCAATATTATTATTGATAAACCAGTATACCTGATGGGAGAAGATATGCCGGTGCTGGATGGCGAGCTGCAATATGAAGTTTTATCAGTAAAAAGCGATAGTGTAACCATTTCAGGTTTTGTTATTCAAAATTCTGGGAGAGGAGTGATGGATGATACAGGCGCTATCAAAGTATATAACGCTGCCAACGTTAAGGTGACGGGTAATGTATTACTCAATAATTACTTTGGTATTTACCTGCAATATGCGGCTCATTGCCTGGTAAAGAGCAATGTCATCAAAGCCTCTCAAAAGGAAGAAAGTCAGTCAGGTAATGGTATCCATTGCTGGAAAAGCGACAGCCTGCAGATCATTGGTAATAAAATTGAAGGCCACCGCGATGGTATTTATTTCGAATTTGTAACAGGCTCTGTTATCTGGCGCAATGTTTCAAAGTATAACCTCCGTTATGGTTTACATTTCATGTTTTCTCACAGCAATGCCTATATCACCAATTATTTCAAAAGCAATGGCGCCGGAGTAGCAGTAATGTTTACGAAAAAAGTAGTGATGATGAACAATACTTTTGAAGAAAACTGGGGTGATGCAGCTTATGGTATATTATTTAAAGAACTGTCCGACTGCTATCTGTCTGGCAACAGGTTTATAAAAAATACAACCGGTGTTTTTTTCGATGGCAGTAACCGTATCATTGCAGAACGGAATCTTTTCCAGGCAAATGGCTGGGGAATGCGGATGCAGGCCAACTGTATGGATAATACGATCCGTAATAACAATTTTATTGGCAACACGTTCGATGTTGCCACTAACGGTACGCTAACACTTAATCAATTCAGTGAGAATTTTTGGGACAAATATGAGGGTTATGATTTAAATAAGGACAAAATTGGTGATGTGCCTTATCACCCGCTTAGCCTGTATGCCGTTATTGTAGAAAAAAATCCTCCTGCTATGTTGTTATACAGGAGCTTTATGATAGGACTTTTGGACAAATCGGAAAAAATATTACCAAGCCTTACACCGGAGAATTTTGTTGACAATAAGCCTCGTATGGGGCCTTACAGTTTATGATAGAAGTAAAGAATATAAGCAAGCGTTTCGGAAAGCTAAAGGTCCTGGATCATTTGGATCTGCATTTACAGAAAGGAGAGTGCATTGCCCTGATAGGCCCTAACGGTTGTGGAAAGACAACGCTTATTAAATGTATTTTAGGAATGGTTCTGCCGGATGAAGGCGAAATTATTTTTGATGGCAAACAGGTGATGAATGATGATGCATATCGCCGGCATATTGGGTATATGCCACAGATTGGGCGCTATCCCGAAAATATGACCATCGGGCATGTGCTGGATATGATTAAAGGTATTCGAAATGACGGCAGTGCTTTAGATGAAGACCTCTATCATCAGTTTGAAATAGCCGGTATGCTAGACAAGCGAATGCGTACCCTGAGCGGGGGCACTACTCAAAAGATAAGTGCTACACTGGCTTTCCTTTTCAATCCCTGGGTATTGATATTAGATGAGCCTACCGCAGGCCTTGACCCGGTTGCATCTGAAATACTGAAAGAAAAAATAATCAGTGCAAAAAGAAAAGGCTGCCTTGTTCTTATCACATCGCATCTCCTTAGCGAGCTGGAAGATATAGTGAGCCAGGTTATTTTTATGCAGGAAGGTAAGCTGATACTGCATAAAAATGTGGAAGAGCTAAAGTCGGTAACCGGTCAAAAATCAATAGCCAGGTCTATTGTACATCTTTTAAAAACAGAAACAGAAAACTGATGACAAGGATTTTGAAATATGTGGCGATAGATATTCTAAAAAACAGGGTAGTAATCGTATATGCTGTTATGCTGGCGCTGTTTTCCTGGAGCGCTTTCAGTTTAGAGAATAATAGTACTAAAGGCGTATTAACGGTATTGAATATTATATTGCTGACCGTTCCGTTAATGTCGGTTTTATTTACCACTATATATGTGTACAACAGTAATGAGTTTATTGAATTACTCGTAAGCCACCCTGTGAAGCGAAGTAAGATCTGGAAGGCTTTGTTTACTGGCCTGTCATTAAGTATGGTAGTGGCGTATATGATTGGGGCAGGCATCCCTTTGTTGATTTTTGCAAATTGGGATATAGCATTGATCATGATCACAGCCGGCTCTTTATTGTCGGTTATATTTGTGGCCATTGCATTTCTAAGCAGTATCCTTACCCGGGACAAGGCAAAGGGGATCGGTATTTCCATAATGTTGTGGCTGTACTTTGCATTATTATTTGACGGGCTGGTATTATTTATCTTTTTTCAGTTTGCAGATTATCCTGTCGAAAAGATGGTGGTAATGCTAAGCGCGCTGAGTCCGGTGGACTTATGCCGTATCCTTATTCTGCTACGCTTAGATGTATCGGCAATGATGGGCTATACGGGTGCTATATTTAAAAGTTTTTTTGGAACTAATGCTGGTCTTGTTTTATCTTTTACATTGCTCGTATTATGGGTAATTGTTCCTTTTTACATATCGGTACGAAAGTTTAAAAAGAAAGATCTGTAACAGTTATGATTATGACCGCTATTATTTAATCTGCAGCCTGATGCTGTATAAAAGCATTAACAATGAAACCTGATGTATCTAACAGGGAAGACATCGAAATGGTGGTGCGCTCATTTTACGAAAAAGTAAAAGAAGATGCAGCCATTGGTTTTTTCTTTACAGAAGTTATACCGGTTGACTGGAAAAAGCACATTCCATTAATGTGCGCTTTCTGGGAAAACGTTTTATTTTTCAGCGGGAATTATGAGGGGAATCCCATTACTACTCATCGTGGTATTAATCAGCGCTTTGCTACAAAGCCTGAGCATTTTCAGAAATGGCTGGATCTATTCAATACTTCTGTAGATGATCTTTTTGCCGGTGTCAATGCAGACAAAATGAAACAACACGCCGGGTCAATAGCTTCTGTTATGATGCAAAAAATGTAGCGACAATTCACTTTATTATTCTCTGACAAACAAGATAGACGGTTGCAGAACTTTCCTGTGTAAATCTATGGATTCCATAAGCCATATCCGTTCGGATTGAGTACTATTATTTCTTACAAAATACACAAAGGATCGCAGTGCTCTTTCTGTGTAAGCCCTTGTATTTAGTAGTGAGCAATATTTATTTATTCATCCTTTATATTAAAAGCCCGGCTGATTTGTATGATGGCTAACCCGGTCGTGCTGCATAATAAAACACCTGCGGCTACCAGTAACATTTCGTTGATATACGGAATCGGTATATAAGCAAAAGCTGCAAGTCCCTGTATGCCTAACAGGCATTCATTAAGCGTTATACCTGCCAGGAATCCCAGAGCAGCCAGTTTTGCAGCTTTGGTAGGTCGTATTATTTTTTGACAGAAAAGATAGCCTGTTAAAAAAAGGCTGTAAACACCTAATAACACCAGGTGCAGGTATGCAATTACTACCGGTCTGTATCCAAATACCAACTGGCTTAGTGATGGAATAACTGAAACCGTCTGTAAAACAAACTTTATGGTAAGCGCAATAGCCGAAATATAGAACAGCATCTTTATCCAATAGGGTAATGTGCCGGAGGTCTGCGGGCTGTAATATTTCCACAATTTCGGCAGCAACGAAATCCAGCAGGAAAGTTGCACAAAGGTTGCAGCTACCGTCAGTAAATAAAGCCAGGCTGGTAGCTTCACCCACAATACAGACAGGAAGAATGTGGGTACAACAGTAGCAGCAAAAAGAACAAAATGCTTTTTAAGAGAAGGGAATCCCTTAGGTACATAAGCTGTAACTAAGGCCATGCAGCCAAAAAGGAACCAGCCATTGTATTGAAAATGCAGGTAAAAGTAAACGGAACCGAGATAGATATCGTGCTGGACATTTTTAGAAGCCATCATATAGGCCAATGAAAGCGGCCCTGCAGCAGATAGTACATTAAGCAATAAGGCAGCTGTAGCCCAGTATGTTGAAGGGTGGGAAGCCGGAAGGTGTTTGCTATCCCTTATAAAAGCAACGGCGTAGATTATTGCTATTAATATAGAAATAGTAGAAAAAGCAATGGATACAGCTTTGTAACCCTGTATAGTAAATGCTGCCAGCATACCAAATGCCGACACAAGATTGCATGCCAGCAGCACCTTGTATTTTTTTTGTTTGGCGTGAGGCAGATGAGGAGATAAAAGTATGGCAAACCCCGTGTATAATATTTGGCTGATCCACCCGCTAAAGGCAAAATGAGAATGGGCGTGCAACAGGTGCTTCTGTTCAAAGAAAGGAAAACTAAAAGCTATTTTGTAACGCATTAAAAAGCCGTAAAGCGCTACAATAGCGAGGTTAAATAATCCCCATCTTAACCATTTAACGATACCTGGATCAGCCATCAGAAATAAAGTTTATGATCTTCTATTTTCACTGCTCCTTTGTTTTTCATCCGCATTAAGGTGCGTATAACAGTCTCCACCCGGAGGCCCGTAAAATCGGCTATTTGTTGCCTTGTATAGCATACCAGCTCCTTTTGGCCATTGTTTTTATGCTGTTTGTTGGTTTTTAGAAACTGCATAATCTTTTCCTCTGGAGTATGCTGCACCCATATTTGCACTGATGATGATTTGTTATAAATGCGTTCTGCAAAAGTGTACATCATTCTGTTCACCAGCTCGGGATAATCGTGTAAAATATCAAGGAAATGTTCTTTCCGTACCTTAATAATAACGCTGTCTGCCATTGCCTGTGCAGTGCAGGGATAGGCCTTTCCCAGTAACAAAGGCGGTTCTCCAAAGCATTGTCCTGGTTTAAAAATGCCCTGGTTTAATTCTTTACCCTCTGTATTGGTAGAGAATAGTCTTACTTCACCAGAAAGCACCTGGTAATAATAATAAGGCATAGTATCTTCATGAAAAATAAAAGTTCCCTTTTCAAATTTCCTGGCAATACCACCATACGTAACTAATATGTCATAATCTATCTGCATCTGTACAAATATCAATGCAGGAACATTCCCTGCATTGATGTGTAACTCGTTATTCAACAATAAAGGTTCCTTTCATCATGGCGGAGTGTCCGGGGAAAGAACATAAAAATTCATAATTGCCCTTTGGCGGAGCAGTAAATTCTATTGAATCAGATTCGCCACCGCCTATTACTTTGGTATGGGCTATTATGTCTTTTTCCCGGCCTGCGGGAATATAATCGTTGTCCTTGGCATTAATAGCTTCATTGGCAAATTCAGTGAGCGAAATTCCCTGTGCTAATAATACAAAGTTATGCCCCATTGCAATTTTAGGAGATTTTCCTGTATGATGTAAGGTGAGTTTTACCGTTTGCCCTTCTTTTACTTTTATTTCGGAAAGGTCAAACTTCATATCATCGCCGCCGTTAATAGTTATGAAAGCTTCTGTTGATGTTTTGGCTTCAGGTACGGTAGCTTCGGCAGGTACAGTTTCAGCCTCATGAGCGGCCGGAGTGTCGGGGCTGCCACAGGAAGTAACTAATAAAGCTGTGATGCTTAAAAAGAGTATTGTTTTTTTCATTTACTGATGATTATGAAGATTAAAATGTACAAGTGATTATGACAATCTAAGCTGTTTTTCCAATTCAATAGCCTTTGGAAAGAGGATATTATTTTCCAGGTGGATATGAAGGTGCAGGTCTTCCTCGAACTCCTTCAGTAAAGAAAAAGTAACACGATAGGTATTGCATGCATCTTCCGGCGGCGTATAGTTATCGGTTAATTCCGCTATCTTCTGAAAACGCGCTCCTTCACTGCTGTGTTCATCCATCATAACACTAATAGGGTTTTCAACAGTGCCAAATGCCGGCCGGCTGGGGCCTTCTGTTATTGTTTTCCTGATATAAGGGAAGAGGATTTGTTCTTCCTTTTTAAGATGCTCTGTCAGCTCGGTTGCTGATGCAGCAAACAAATATTCAACCTGTAATAGTTCCGGGTGGCGCTCACCATGTACCCGTGCCACTTTTTGAAGGAATGGCGTAATTTCCCTGATCCTGTTTTTTACATACCGGTGATGTTTCTTTTCAATGTAGTCGGCAAGCAGGTCCGGCGGCCACGACTGGTAATCAATATTGATATTGCCACGGTGGACCGAAACTTGCAGCAGGTGCTGGATCAGCATATCGATGGCTACATGTTTTTGTTCGCAGGCTTCCTGGATGGTACGGTTGCCGTTACAGCAAAAATCAATGCCATGTTCTTTAAAGACAGGAGCTGTTCTGTAATCGCGGGCTACCAGTTCACCTACAATTGTTTCTTGTGTGATACTCATGATATTCAAATTCTATTTATTAAGATATAAAGATATTTTTATCTTTTATTATGTCAAAAAAATTATCGCTTCAAAAAAGTAAGCTGCTTTTCCAGCTCCTCGGAAAAAGTGCCCAGTTTGGCGTTTTCCAGCATTTGTTTGATCTCTTTTCTTATTTTTTTAAATTCGTGGTGGATAGGGCAGGGGTGAGTTTCTGAACATTGTCTTAACCCTAATCCACAACCCTCAAATATTTTGTCGCCATCCACCGTTTTTACAATATCGGCCATGGAATATTTCAGAGAGGTTTTATCATGATAAAATCCGCCGTTGGGCCCTTTTACAGACTGTACCAGGTTTTTCCTGCTCAGATCCTGTAAAATTTTGGCTACAAAATGTTCAGGCGAATCAATACCTTTTGCTATCTCTTTAATACCTGCCCGCTCACCGTCTTTCGACTTTTGGGCTATGAATAACATAGCACGAATTGCATATTCACAAGTTTTTGAAAACATCCGCCGGAATTTAGGGTACAAAGATAAGAGATAATTGATAAATAAAAGAGTTTTTTATCTTTTATTTTGATCAAACAAAGTGCGATATCCCGTATTACCAATCTATAAGGTTTCTGAAACCTTACAGGTTTTTTACTTTCTCACACCACATCCTGGCATTGATAAAAGCTTCTAACCACGGCGAAACTTCATCCTGCCTGCCAGTAGGGTAGTTGGCCCAGTTCCATTGGAAAATAGAGCGTTCGATATGCGGCATGGTTACCAGATGACGACCCGTTGCATCGCACATCATTGCGGTGTTATAGTCCGATCCGTTCGGATTATGCGGGTACTGATCGTAAGCATATTTTGCTACAATATGGTACTGGTCTTCCGTATTGGGTAAATGGAATTTTCCTTCTCCGTGTGAGATCCAGACGCCTAATGTTGTTCCGGATAAGGTTTTCAGCATAATAGAATTATTTTCCTGCACTTTTACCGAAACGAAATTACATTCGTGTTTACCGGAGTTATTGTGATGCATTTTGCCATGTTCAGCATGATCCGGGTTGATGAGCTCCAGCTCCATAAACAGCTGACAGCCGTTACAGATACCTACAGACATTGTATCGGGGCGGGAAAAGAAATTGACCAAAGCTTTTTGGGCTTTCTCATTATATAAGAAGGCTCCTGCCCAGCCTTTCGCCGAGCCTAATACATCCGAATTGGAGAATCCGCCTACGGCTCCAATAAACTGGATATCTTCCAGTGTTTCGCGGCCGGATATGAGATCGGTCATGTGGACGTCTTTTACATCGAATCCTGCGAGGTACATGGCATTCGCCATTTCACGTTCGGAGTTGGAACCTTTTTCGCGGATAACAGCCGCTTTTGGTTTTGGAGATTTTTCGCTATTACCCGAAATAACGGGCCTTTTGCCATTGAAGTGTACGGGGAACTTATACACTAATGGCTGGTATTTATAATTATCAAAGCGTACTTTAGCCAACCCGTTTTTCGTCTGTTTATCATCTAAAAGGAAAGATGTTTGATACCAGGTATCACGGGCTACTGCAATATTGAAAGTAAAGGTATCTTCATTATTTTTGAAATTGATGTCAGTACCTTCAAGTACTGTTCCGATTTTCACCGCATTAATTCCTGCATCTTTTAAAGCGGTTTCAAAAGCCGTATTGTCTTTGGCTTGTAACACCCATGCAATATTTTCATTGAACAAAGCTTTTACAGTGTCGGCTTCATTTAATACGCTTAAATCATAATTTGCCGCCAGGTTCACATCTGCAAAACACATTTCCAGTAATGTTGTAATCAATCCTCCACTTCCCACATCGTGCCCAGCAGCGATTTGATTATTGTTGATTAATTCCTGCACTGTATTAAATGCTTTTGCAAAATAGGAAGCATCTTTTATATCGGGTGCTTCTGCGCCGATTTTATTATTGATTTGTGCAAATGAAGAACCGCCTAATTGGAATGCATCTTTCGACAGGTTGATATAATAAACCGCACCTGCATTTCTCTGTAAAACAGGCTCTACTACTTTATTAATATCTGTACAGTTTCCGGCAGCGGAAATAATTACCGTTCCCGGGGCAATCACGTTTTCACCATCCGGGTATTTCTGTTTCATCGAAAGCGAATCTTTTCCGGTTGGAATATTGATGCCAAGCGCTATTGCGAAGTCAGAGCAGGCTTTTACGGCCTCATATAAACGGGCATCCTCACCTTCATTGTTACAGGCCCACATCCAGTTAGCAGAAAGGGAGATACCTTTCAGGCCTTTTTTAATAGGAGCAAAAACAATATTCGATAAAGCTTCTGCAATGGCGTTTCTTGAACCGGCTGCAGGGTCTATTAATGCAGTGAGGGGCGAATGTCCTACCGTTGTAGCAATACCTTCGGCAGATCTGTAGTCCAAAGCCATCACGCCTACATTATTCAAGGGCAATTGTAATGGCCCCGCGCATTGTTGTTTAGCCACTCTGCCGCCCACACATCTATCCACTTTATTGGTCAGCCAGTCTTTACAGGCTACTGCCTCTAATTGCAATACCTGCTCCAGGTAAACCGGAACTTTTTGGACATCATAAGAAAGGCTGGTATATTGATACTTAACTTTCTTATCTTTCATGATGGTTTTTGGGGAAGAGCCGAAGAAGTCTTCCAGCGCATAATCCATTGGCTTTTCACCGGTTTTTTTCGATTGGAAAGTAAAGCGATGGTTGCCGGTAACATCACCTACGGTATACATGGGCGCACGTTCCCTGTCGGCTACTTTTTGTAAAATGTCGATGTCCTTTTCACTGATTACCAATCCCATTCTTTCCTGCGATTCGTTACCGATAATCTCTTTGGCAGAAAGCGTGGGATCGCCAACCGGCAATTTGTCTAAATCGATTAAGCCTCCGGTTTCTTCCACCAGTTCCGACAAACAATTCAAATGGCCGCCTGCACCATGGTCGTGGATGGAAACGATCGGATTATTATCAGATTCCACCAACCCGCGAATGGCATTGGCTGCGCGTTTCTGCATCTCAGGGTTGGAGCGCTGAACCGCGTTAAGCTCAATACCCGAACCAAAAGCGCCGGTATCGGCGGATGAAACTGCAGCACCTCCCATCCCGATCCGGTAGTTCTCGCCACCCAGCACTACGATTTTATCGCCTTGCCTGGGTGTATGTTTTTTTGCCTGGTCGGATTTGCCATATCCAACGCCTCCGGCCTGCATGATCACTTTGTCATATCCTAACTTGCGGCCATTTTCTTCATGTTCAAAAGTCAGCACAGAGCCTGCAATAAGAGGTTGACCGAATTTGTTACCAAAATCAGAAGCGCCATTCGATGCTTTGATAAGAATATCCATCGGTGTCTGGTATAACCATTGGCGCTCCTTCATTGCTTTTTCCCAGTTTCTTGGGTTGATCACTTCTCCTGCTGCTTCCGTAACAGCTCTCTGTTCGATGGTGACAGGGGTTTGTTCCAACCGCGAGTAAGCGGTCATGTAAACCGCTGTTCCGGCCAAAGGCAAAGCTCCCTGGCCACCGGCTAAACGGTCACGGATCTCACCACCCGAACCTGTGGCTGCACCGGCAAACGGCTCGACTGTTGTGGGAAAGTTATGGGTTTCTGCTTTTAAAGATAAAACAGATTCAAATTCCTTTTCTTCATAGAAATCCGGCTTGTCGGCTGATCTGGGGGCAAATTGTGTTACTTCAGGGCCTTTAATAAAAGCTACATTATCTTTATATGCCGAAATGATCTCATTGGGATTGTTTTCGGAAGTTTTTTTGATCAGCTTGAATAAAGAAGCCGGCATTTCCTCGTCGTCAATCACGAAAGTTCCGTTGAAGATCTTATGGCGGCAGTGTTCAGAATTGGCCTGGGAGAAGGCAAATACTTCAGAATCCGTTAGCTTACGCCCGATCTTTACCGATAAATTGTCCAGGTATGCCACTTCTTCAGGGCTTAAAGAAAGCCCTTCCTGCTTATTGTAAGCATCAATATCCTCAATTTCCAGTACCGGTTCCGGTGTAATATGAATGGTGTACATTTCCTGAGTAAGCGCCGCATATTTTTGTGAGATCATAGGGTCAAAATCATTGAAATCGGCAGGCACGGGGTAAAATTCCTCGATCCTGGTAATACCGTTGATCGCCATGTTTTGAGTAATCTCTACTGCGTTGGTGCTCCAGGGAGTGATCATGGCGGCGCGAGGGCCTATATAATAATGGTGTATGATGCTGTCGTCCAGTCTTTTAGCATTGCCGAAGAGCCAGTTCAGCTTTTGAATGTCGTCTGTAGAAAGGTTTTTATCAGTCTGAACACCATAAACAGTGTTCCGGGGGTTCACAAAGAAGTGGATCATTATATTAAAGCGTTTGGGCTTTTCGTCAAAAAATAGAAGCGCGAAATTAACCAAACTTACCGGGATGTACAAGTTTGACTATAATCAATTTTGTAAGTAATTCCACGCCCTTACCGGGCGATTTTAAAAAAGGGCTGCCAGATATTTTGACAGCCCTTTCATTATTATTCAGCGGTTTTATTAGAATGTGCCTCCGTCTGTATCATCTCCTGATAAATTGATCTGGTAACTATATCTTCCGCTATAGCCCGGATAAATACCCACCAGCTCAATTACACTTCCTCTTACACTTGCCAGGGCTTTTGCCAGATCATCTGTATTTTTAATTTCTGCTCCGTTTACGGAGGTAATAATAAAGCCCTTTTCCATTCTTGTTCTCCTTAATGGCCCATCTGCACGGATATTGGAAACTTCAACACCCCCCTTGATTCTTAATTTGGTGGCCTGTTGCGTATCAAGGTTTTTCAGATCAACGCCCAACCTGTCGCCAATGGCTTCTGCAGATGAGATCTGGGCTATTTTGGATTGTGCAGAAAGTGTTACATCTGCTGTGGTTTCTTTTCCGCCGCGCAGATAGGTAATTTGTACCTTATCACCAGGTTGTGCACTGGCCAACGAGCCGCTTATTTCAAGACCTGAAGTAATGTTCCTGCCATTGATCTTGGTAATGATATCGCCTTTTTTAATACCGGCTTTGGCAGCTCCTGCATTGGGATCGGTTCCTAAAACATATACTCCATCCTGAATTTTAGCCCTTTTCAGGTATTCTTCGTTCTGAGCGCTTTGAGAAGAATAGGTAATGCCTAAATAGCCGCGTTTTACATCACCAAATTTCACAATATCATTCACTATTTTCTTAACAATGCTTGATGGTATGGCAAATGAGTAACCTGCATAAGTGCCACCGGGTGCAAGAATGGCAGAGTTGATACCAATAAGCTCTCCGTTGGTATTGATCAATGCACCACCGCTATTTCCCGAGTTTACTGCCGCATCAGTTTGAATAAATGATTCTACCGGCGATTCACTTTGCTGGCTGTTGATACCTATGCTTCTTCCTTTGGCACTGATAATACCGGCTGTTACAGTAGCTTCAAGATTGAATGGATACCCTACAGCCAATACCCACTGGCCTAGCTGCAGGTTATCGGAATTGCCATAGATCAGGTAAGGAAGATTAGTGGCATCTATTTTTAAAACAGCCAGATCGGTACTGGGATCACGTCCTACTACTTTGGCGGTATAAGTTTTGCGGCCTTCATTCAGGGTTACTTTAATTTCAGGGGCAATACCTTTTCCGTCCCTGTCGGAAATAACGTGGTTATTGGTAACAATATATCCATCCTGGCTTATAATAACGCCACTACCTGATGCTCTTTGCTCCGGAACGATCTGGGGGCCAAACCCACCAAAAAAGTCCCCGAAGAAGTCCTCGAACGGATCCCCGCTTCTGCTGTTAGGCAGGTCATTGGTTAATTTTTTAGCCGGGATTTTGGTTTTAATATGCACAACTGCAGGTACTGCAGATTGAGAGGCTTTTGTAAAATCGGTTGCCTCTGCTGCATTGCCTTTATTGTCAAAAAAACCTGCATAATTTACCGGAAGCTTACCATCAACAGGCATGCCCAAATTGGCAGATGGCCCCCTGAAAAATTTTCCGTAAATGTAAACTCCTGCAAAAGCTGATAGTAAGCTAATTACTACCACTAATAATAACTGTTTAACTTTCATATTCTTTTTCACTTTTTATAATGAATGATTCAAAAACTATTCCTAAGTACATACAAAATAACAAATTGTCAGACGTTTTTCTTCTACAAATAAATGAGTTTAACAAAGTTTTACTAAAGTCTTCGTACTTTATTCCCGGTATTAGAAAGCAGGCAGTTACCTCAGGGCTTCCAGCCACTTCATTGTATCCACACCATCGGCATAATCGGTGAGGCGTGGACGCTGGGCATCTCCAAATGGTGTAAAGCCTTTGCCCACGATGCATTGAACAGATTCGTTATGTTCAAGTAATCTCTTCACAGCGTCTATGCTTTCGTAATACTGGTAATTGAGCTGGCTTACCGGAGAAAAAATGGCTTCTTCTTCAATGAGCAGGAGAGCGGCATTGCTCATATATACCTTATTGCTTAAAATGTGCAATGCCAGGTTATAGTCGTAATTATTTTTGTATTTATGATGATCTGCCAGGTATTCATACTTTTTGAATGCATCGATCAATGGCAAAAAATTATAGCCTTCAGGAACGTAAAGCTTGGTGATATTTCTGCATCCCATTCCAAAATACTGATACACATCATCTGCCAGAAGCTCCAGCTCTTCTTTTGTTTCAGCTCCGGTAAGTAGGGCGGCAGAAGTTCTGTTTTTCCGGATAATGTGTGGGAATTTTCCGAAATAGTACTCAAAATAACCGGCGGTACTATTACTTCCTGTAGCTATATAGGCATCGCAGTTTTTCAGCAGTTCGGCAAATGCAATGAAATTTTTTAGTTCGGGTTGCCATTCCATCAGCTTTTCTGCTATATGCTTCATTAATATTTCGTCTTTGGACGATAATTTGATCAGGCATTTATGGCCGCTGATAAACACACATAAAAAGTCGTGAAAACCTACCAGAGGTATATTCCCTGCCATTACAATGCCAATAAGCCGGGGTGCCGGGTTGTCTTCTTTAATACCCGGATATTGCCTTACCCAACGCTTTAAGGCCTCTTCCTGTAAAAAATGACCGGTAATGTTCCGAATACTGAGATCAATGAATTCGGGCAAAAACCAGGCGTTATGGGCAGAGGCCCTTTCTTTTATGCTTTGCCACTCTTCATTATTTTGTTGTATATATTGTCCCAGCCTGCTCATTAATTCAATGCGTGTAGATAAATTCATATCCATTCAGTAATTTTGCGTTTTATTACGAACAAATATAGTTTCATAAAACAAACAATAGACTATGGCAATAAAAATTACGGATGAATGTATAAACTGTGGAGCGTGTGAACCCGAGTGCCCGAACAATGCAATTTACGAAGGTGGGGTAGAATGGGCTATCTCAGACGGCACTTCTGTTAACGGTGCATTTACTTTAATGAGTGGGAATGTGGTGGACGTGCACTATAAGAATGAACCACTTGCGGTTGATACTTATTATATTGTGCCCGATAAATGCACAGAGTGCCAGGGTTTTCACGAGGAGCCTCAATGTGCTTCGGTTTGCCCGGTGGATTGTTGTGTGCCTGACGAGATGTATCAGGAGACGGTGGAAGAGTTAATGGCAAAGAAAGACCGTTTACACGTTTGATTTTTTAATCTAAGGTCACTAGTGTATTACGGCCCTTCATTTTCCTGGCGAACAGTTTTTGAAATATGAAACACCACTCGTTTTATTAAATTTTTATTTATGCCACCAGAGTATTTTAACCCGGGTGGCATATTTTTATATTATGAAGAAGAATATTGCACTTGTTACAGGCGGCTATTCAGGCGAGGCCGTAATTTCCTATAAAAGCGCCGTTACCATTCAAAACAACCTGGATAAAGAAAGATATAATGTATTTAGAATAGATATCACGCTGAATGGCTGGTATTACGTGGCAGAAGACGGAACCCGGTCGGATGTGGATAAAAACGATTTTACCATTGTCAGCAACGGGGAAAAAATAATATTTGACGCAGTGCTTATAGCGCTGCATGGTACGCCCGGGGAAGATGGAAAGCTTCAGGGTTATTTTGATATGCTCAATATACCCTATACAGGGTGTAATGCTGCCACATCGGCTATTACCATGAATAAAAGTTATACAACCGGTGTAGCGGCCAAATCAGGTATTCATGTGGCGCGATCGGTTTTATTGTTCGATCATTCTCCTGTACCGGCGGAAGCATTGTTGCAAACGCTAACACTGCCTCTTTTTGTAAAACCGAACAGTGGTGGTTCCAGTATTGGTATGAGCAAGGTTTTAAATCCTGAGGAGCTTCAGGCCGCTATTGAAAAAGCCTTTAAAGAAGACCGGCAGGTATTGGTGGAGGAAATGATCACAGGCCGCGAGTTCACTATTGGTGTGTATAGATCAAAAGGCCAGATCATTGCATTACCTATGACGGAAGTAACAGCGGATGCTTCTAAAGTATTTTTTGATTTTGAGGCTAAATATGAAGGAAAGTCTACTGAAATCACACCAGCCCTGGTGGACATATCGGTTACTGAAAAAGTGAAAGCCGCTGCTGCAAAAGTGTACGCGGTCTTTAACTGCAGGGGTGTTATCCGCATCGATTTTATTTTTAATGACGCTATCGGCGAGCCATTTATGCTGGAAATAAATACTGTTCCCGGGCAAAGTGCTGCCAGCATTATCCCGCAGCAGGTTGCAGCGGCGGGCGAAAGCTTAAAAGAATTTTATACTTTACTGGTAGAAGAATGTTTTGCGTAAACATTATATTTACTAAATAAATTTTTTGAATGTTTAAGTTCATTACAGGTAAGTCGCTTTGGGCAAATGTATTGGTCGGTATTTTATTAGCCGTATTATTCTTTGTGGGTGTGATCAGTTCATTAGGCTGGTTTACTAATCATGATAGTGCTAAAACGGTACCGGGTGTGATAGGAAAACCATTAGCGGAGGCAGAAAAAATTTTGACAGATGCCGGCTTTACTGTAGAAATCCAGGATAGCCTTTATTACGATACTTTAGCTCCCACACAGATAATAAGGCAGGTTCCGGATGAGCTGGAAGTTGTGAAATCTACGCGAACCGTTTATCTTACCTATAACAGGATGTATCCTCCTCAAATAGAAATGCCTAATATTGTCGGGTATAGTTTCAGGAATGCACTGATGGTACTGGAAAATGCAGGGCTGAAGCTGGGTGATACAACCTTCCGTCCTGATTTTGCAAAAAACTCGGTATTGGAGCAGTTATATAAAGGAGGCACTATTCAACCCGGAGCTAAAATAGCAATGGGGAGTAAAATAGACCTGGTGATTGGTTCTGAGCTTAGTCAAACTGCGTATGCTATTCCTAATTTAATAGGACTTACCACCAGCCAGGCAAGAGCGCTGCTCGAAAGCAAAGGGATCATGCTGGCATCTATTATTCCTAATCCGGATGTAAGGGATACTGCTAATGCATATGTGTACCGCCAAAGCCCCGAAAGGTTTGATGACGAGGGACATGTGATCAGCATACGATCAGGGCAGGTGATGGATATTTGGGTAAGCGTAGCGGCACCTGTAACAGATTCGCTGCATACCATGAAGCCTGATCATACAGGTACCGAAGCTGAAATAGAATAGCTTTGAAAATAATTATTCAAATCAAACTTTAAATAAGCATGGAAACCATTACAGTTCAAAAGCTGAAAGAAAGAATGGACAATGGTGAAAAAGTAAACCTCATCGATTGCCGCGAACCAGCCGAATATGAAGAATATAATATTGGCGCTGCCCTAATTCCTCTGGGCGATATTCAAAACGGAAATATTGGCTCCCTCGAGGGAAAAGAAGAGGAAGAGGTTATCGTTCATTGTCGTAGCGGAAAAAGAAGCGCTGCAGCCTGTCTTTACCTGGATTCAATCGGGTTTAAGAAAACAGTAAATGTGGAAGGAGGCATTTTAGCCTGGAAAGAGACATTCGACAGCGAATAAAAATTGCAGTAATAAATTTTTAAAAGCCCTGTGATGTAAAAACTCACAGGGCTTTTAAGCTTTAAGATAATGTGAAACGGGATAACTTAACTTACGCCAGACTCCCGCTCAGAAATTTGAGTCTGTTCTAGTATTGCCGGGCCATTCTAAAAAGTAAAATTTATCCCAATGTTCCAGTTGATGCCGGCCTGCGGAAAATAGTAGTTTTCTGTGGCAAGGATAGCGCTGTTGTTGAAATAATAAGAATAAGTGTACCCGTTGTTTTCATATTTTCTATTAAAAATATTGTTTGCTGTGAGTATTACTCCCAGCTCTTTGAAGGTGTTTGAAGGTACAAAATACCTTACTCTGATATTTGTTAAGTAATAGGGGTTGATACTCTTTAGCTTGTTGGAGGAATTGTCAAGATATTGGCGTCCGACATATTTTTCCGTGAGATCCAGGAACAGCCGGTGCCCCCTGGTTTTACCGAAAAAAGGCTCAATCGTTACACTACCGCCGGCTATTGCATTTGGTGAAAAGGAAATATCAGTGTTCCTGAATGTCTGCACCCCCTGACCCATTTCTTCCCAGTCCTCGTCATTATTGTAAATAGTATAATATTCAGTGATCTCTTTGATCTTGTTTTTACTGAAAGTGGTATTGGCGCTGATTTGAAGCCAATCCAGCGGTTTTGATGTCGCTGTTAGTTCTATACCTGCCCGATAACTTTTGGGTACGTTTGCACGTACGGAAGCACCTACATCGTTTATTTTTCCGGTATTGATGAGCTGATTTTTATAGTTCATGTAATAACCGTTAATACCTGCCTGCAATAGCGGGCTTTCAAATCCGTAGCCGATCTCAACGTCGTACAATCTTTCCGGCTTAACCATGGAGGCCTTATCAGCTGTCTCAAAATCATCCCGGTTGGGCTCTTTATTGGCCACGGCGAACGAGGCGTAAACCTTGCTAAGCCTGTTTTGCAGATGATTGATAAAGTAGCTTAACCCCAGCTTTGGATTAAAGAAATGGAAGGAGCCGGAAGATTCAATTTCAGGATTTTTCCTGAAGCCATTCATGTCATGGGAAACATAACGGTATTGCAGGTCGGCAAACCCGTACAGGTTATCAATAATTTGTTGTTGTAATTTACCGTAAATATTAAAATCTGTTTTGTAGGCTGTAAGGTTGTACCATTTATAATCAACCGGTATACCGATCTCAGCCCATTTAACAAAACCGTAATGTTTGGCATCGTATTGTGCATATCCACCGCCCAATACAAGGTTCGTGTTTTTATAATTGTACGATGCAGACAAAATGCCTCCGTAATAATGGTTGTCTAACCAGAGCTGCCGGGTAAGGTCAGTTTGTTTGATTACGCTATCGCCGATGGTGATACTGCCCGGTAAGAAGTAAGATGAAAAAGATTCTCCCCTTTTATATTCATTGTAATAACCCCGGCCTCTTGTCATGAACAGGCCTATATTGGACGACCATTTACTGTTGAACTTATGATTCAGGAAAAGCTGATAATAATCCTGTTGGTAATTATCTGTTTGGTCATTGTAATATGTAACGTTCCCGTTTTCGTCTTTATGCATTTTACCCAGTGTATTGGTACGCCTGCCGATAGCGTCTAACTGTTTGCTGTAATCAACGGTAGCGGGGTCATCTTTATCTGTAAAGTAGGTGCCGATCCCATTCCATGCCTGCCCGGTGGTTTGTTTCCCGGTAAGGAAGTTGAATTTGATATTGGTCATTTCATTAAGCGATGTCCAACCGCCAATAAAATGCAGTGATTTAAGGTCGGAGGAAGCACGTTGAATATAACCGTCTGAACTGAGTTTGGATGCGCGCATGTCAAACCGGAAGCCTCCTTTTAAAATCCCGGTGGAAGCACCCAGGGTATGCTTCCAGGTATTGTACGAACCATAAGCATTGGAGGCATAAGCAGTAGCCTCGCGGTTCTGTTCGTTGTTGGAGATATTAAGCGAACCGCCAAACGCACCTGCACCGTTTGTGGAAGAGCCTACCCCGCGTTGGATTTGTATAGAGCTGGTCGAGGAGGCCAGATCGGGCGTGTTCACAAAGAATACACCCTGCGATTCAGGATCGTTTACCGGGATGCCGTTAATGGTAACGTTGATGCGGGAAATGTCTGTGCCGCGCAGGCGCATGGAGGAATAGCCAACACCCAGGCCATCATCAGAACTTGTTATTAATGATGGTACCTGGTCCAGCAGGTAGGGTAGGTTTTGTCCAAGGTTTTGTTTCTGAATCTCGTTTTTGCCGATGTTGGTTACTGCAAACGGCGCTTTGGTACTAAGCCGCAAAGCCCTTACCTCGATGGGCGACAGCAGGTAAAAACTGTCTTTGTTGTGTGTAGAATCTGTTTGCGCGTTTGCGCCATACGCTGCCGGGAGCAGGCAGCTCCAAAGAAAAATCCTCTTCATTTGTTTTTTTGTTTTAACAATTAAAAAATGAGAGGGAAATGCTGAAAAGAAAGGCGTCTATGTTCATCCTTCCCTGCGCAGGCATTACCCTGATCAGGTTTTACGGGTATTATCTCAGCTTTTCACGCCATTCGGCGGATCAGCACCCCGGGAAACCGGCCCCGCCAGAACGGGACATTTGCTTTAAAAAAGCAGTGCGAAGGTAAGGAGAAAAGTTTATAAACTGAAAGCTAAAATGCGGCAGGTTTAAAATTCAATGTTTGAAGGTTTCAGGTTGGCTTCTTATGATAAGCCTCCGACTTGCTCCCTTACTTAATAATATTAAACAATCGTTTCCATCTGGGGCCATTTTCATAACTGAACCAGATCATCCAGGCTTTACCTACTACGGCACTTTCAGGTACAAAGCCCCAGAAACGGCTATCCTGGCTTTTATGACGGTTATCGCCCATCATCCAGTAATAGTCCATTTTAAAGGTATAGGTGTTGGCTGGCTTTCCATTAATGAAATATTGGCCATTTCTGTTTTCTAAGGTGTTGCCTTCATAAGATCTGATAACACGCTCATACATAGGATAATTTTCAGGAGTAAGCGTAAGGGTCATTCCTTTTTTGGGAATCCATACGGTGCCGTAATGATCCACAGACCATTGATGCACGGTGTCATAGTAGGGAAAAAGGCTTTCGGAGCCCGCGTTGGCCGGAATTATTTCTTTTGTTACAGATGTGGCATCAACAGCAGGTAATTTTTTAAGGATCTCCAGTTCCGGTAAGGTAAGATTGATATGATAAATGCCATTTCCCCAGGCGCTGAAATCAGGACTGCCGCTTTCCATATTCAATGCAATACCTGCATCGCGCAGAAAATCTTCATCAATCTGAAGATTGTTTTTTGTTTTAAAGATATAATAAGTAGCAGCGGTAGGAGATACATAGGCCGGTTTATTATTAATGTAAACAATGCCGTCAACGATTTTTAAAGAATCGCCGGCTATCCCTACGCAACGCTTGATATAATTATCGGTTTTATCCATCGGATGCGAAACAACCGGGAACTCGGAAGGATTATCTAATATATACCGGAATTGCTGATCTCCTTTTTCTGCTCCTCTTTTAATATCATAATAAGGAACAGCCGACTCAAAGCCTTCCTTATGGATTACCGTATCTCCTGCTGGAAAATTAAATACCACGCAATCATTTCTCTTTACCGGTGCAGCGAACCAGCGGATATAAGGTAATTCGATCAAAGTGGAATAAGATCTTGTATTGATCCTGGGAAGGTAGTTATGTACGAAAGGCACCGATAACGGTGTATTGGGAATACGTGGTCCGTAACTGAACTTACTAACAAAAAGGAAATCCCTTACAAGCAGTGTTTTTTCCATAGAACTGGATGGAATGGTATAGGCCTCAAAAACAAAAGTACGTATGAGGGTAGCCGCTACAACAGCAAAAATAGCTGCATCCACCCATTCACGCCAGCCGGGTTTTTTATGTTTTTTTACACCTTCTGCACCTATAAGGCGGGCATCTTTATTATTTGCCAGCCACGGAAAGTAAAAGAAAGGAACTATTGCTGCCGCGGCATGATCCAGGAACGAAAAACGGCAGAATACTTTTGCAAATTCTATGAAAATACCAGGGGTGATAAACCAGCCTACTACGGGAATAAATTGCCAGAATACCCAATGCTTTGGGCGCTGGGCGATATCCTGCATCACCCAGGTGTTATAAAAGGGAATATAGGCTTTCCACGACTCACGGCCCGCCTTTTTAAACAATTGAGCCAAACCAAAGGACGGTAACAATACAAGCAGTAGGCTAATAAAATATATAACTAATAAATGATTAAAAGGCATGGGCCAGAAAATTTTGTGGCAAATTTATTGGAAACAAACGAAATAGTGTAAGTGTAGGGGATAATTAACAAATTGAGTGAGCGGAAACCTTTTGATTTAAAAGATCAGGGTGATTATTTATTGTCTTTATGCCGGATATTTTTCAGCATGACCGTTGTTTCCTGGAATTCAATGATCATACAAAAGGTGTTTTTATATCAAAGACCTCCACCGGGGAGGTCTTTGATATAAAGTTCAAAAATAAAAATCACAAATGGATCGCTTCACCATAAGCTACCTCGATAGCATCTTTAATACTTTCGCTGATGGTTGGGTGCGGGTGAATGCTGTTCAATACTTCATGGTAAGTAGTTTCCAGCTTACGGCCTACCACCGTTTCTGCGATCATTTCGGTAACATTGTAGCCGATCATGTGGGTGCCCAGCCATTCGCCGTATTTAGCATCAAAAATTACTTTTACAAAACCTTCTGTATGTCCGGCGGCACTTGCTTTCCCGCTGGCGCTTAGCGGGAACTTACCCACTTTTACTTCGTAACCAGCTTCTTTAGCTTTAGCTTCCGTATATCCCACGCTTGCAATTTCAGGATAGCAATAGGTACAACCCGGAACGTTATTGTAGTCGATCGCTTCCGGTTTGTGTTTGTATTTGCCTTCGGCGTGAGCAATAGCTTCCACACAAATAATAGCTTCTTTACTTGCCACGTGTGCCAGTGCCTGGCCCGGAACGCAATCACCAATGGCATAAAAACTATCTACATTGGTTTTGTAGAACTTGTCTACCACAATTTTTCCCTTATCGGTTTTTACACCCACAGCTTCCAGCCCAATGCCTTCAATATTTGCAGCTACGCCTACAGCGCTCAATAAAACATCAGCTTCCAAAACAATTTCACCATTTGCCGTTTTTACTTTGGCTTTAACCCCGTTCCCGGATGTATCAACCGATGTTACCTCGCTATTGGTTAAGATATCTATACCCTGCTTTTTCAGGTTTTTTTCCAGTTCTTTAGAAATATCTTCATCTTCAATAGGCACAATGCGTGGTAAGAATTCCACCACTGTAACTTTGGCGCCAATGCTGTTATAGAAATAACCAAACTCAATACCAATAGCACCACTACCTACAACAATGATACTTTTAGGTTGCTGAGGTAATACCATAGCTTCACGGTAGCCGATTATTTTTTTACCGTCCTGTTTCAAAGCCGGCAATTCGCGGCTGCGGCCGCCGGTAGCAATAATAATATGTTTGCCTTCTACTACCTGGGTTTTGCCATCAGCGCCTTTCACTTCTACTTTTCCTTTGGCTTTCAGACTGCCAAAACCCATAATCACATCAATTTTATTTTTGCGCATCAAAAACTGAACGCCTTTGCTCATTTTATCTGCAACGCCACGGCTGCGTTTTACAATCGCTTCAAAATCAGGAGTACCGCTGGCTTGAATACCAAACTCCTGCGCATGTTTAATGTCGTTATATACCTGGGCACTTTTCAATAAGGCTTTGGTAGGAATACAGCCCCAGTTCAGGCAAATGCCACCCAGGCTTTCTTTTTCAATGATCGCGGTTTTAAAACCCAGTTGAGACGCCCTGATAGCAGCTACATAACCGCCCGGGCCGCTGCCCAACACTACTACATCGTATGCCATGTGTTATAAGTTTTTATATTTTAGTTTGATAGATAAGAATTGTTCGCCCCTTGGACTATTTGAATTAAACCTTGCGAATTTAGCTGAAATACGTTAAACGACAAAGGCAAACACTTCTATGGTAATCTATAAAAACCACTATTACCGTATGTTGAACTCAATATAAAAACGAAGAAAATTTCGCCTCTTACTGAAGCCGATAAGCTGCAGCTCTGTACTCCCCAAAGAGCAAATGTGTACAAACATAAGAAATAGCATATCTGCTACGCATTCTGTTTTATTACCTTATATTAAAAAAGCAGCTACATTATTGTAACTGCTTAATTATTAAGTGACCGCGTTAGGATTCAAACCTAAAACCTTCTGATCCGTAGTCAGATGCTCTATTCAATTGAGCTACGCAGCCAACTCCGCGTAAGGGGACGGCAAAGGTAAGGATAAAATTGATTTTAACAAACGTTTTTTTAATAAAACAACAGGCTGAATACAGTAATGATGAATAATAAATAATGAATTAACTACAATATTCTGGAAATATTTTTACCCGGATTGATCAGAAATGGTTTTTGATCGGCAAATACATCATCTCCCATCCACCATTTTTTTTCGATCAGTTTATAAATGTCTGAATTCTTTTTTCCCGGCGATTTTTTGAAGAACCATGTTTTTTTGAACAGCAGATTAATTTTGAGGTAGATTTTCATTTTTGGTATATTATATCATAAGTAACGACAGTGCAAATTTAAAAAAAAACAGCAAACTTGGAATCCCTAATATTTGTGATAGATTAATGCTTATATTTACGTCTTGCCTTTAAACCCGCTTTGGGACATTCCTAAAGAGGCCAAGGTGAGTCCTTTCAACAATTTGACAGTCAAAGTATAAATGAATGCAGGGAAATCTATAAAGCTATCTGAAAAGGTAAAAATAACAATCGCTTTATCTATAAGCGCGCTTATTTTAATAGGACTTGGAATTTATGCTAACTCAAGAACCGTCCGGTATAAAAAATCCATGCGCGATGTCAATCTTTCCGGTATTATTATCACCCAATCCCAGGATGTACTGAATGCGGTACAGGATGTTCAGGCTGCTTACAGGGGCTATATTATATCCAACGATTCTTCTTATCTTAAATCATTTGATATTTCAAGCCGGATCTTACAGATCCGGATCAGTTCTCTGAAGCGTTTGCCTATGCTGTACAGGCAGCGGATGCTTTTAGACAGTATTGATGTGCTGGTAAATGAGCAAAGACAAATAGCTTACAGCATCATCGTTAAACGCAGGTACATTTCGTTTTTAGAAGCATGGAGCTTTTTTAATAATGGCGAAGAAAACAGGCTTATTAATAAGTTAAGATATAGTGTTCTGAATTTTATAAACACCGAAAAAGCGCTGCAATCACAAAAGTTGAAGCAGGAAAATGATAGTTTCAACCAAGTGATCTATGTGGTAATAATAAGCGTTATTGTTGCTGTTTTAATCATACTGTTTACCCTTGGCTATATCAGAAAAATCTATCAGCGTTTGATTAATACAGAGCAGCTTTTACTAAAATCACAAGTAAGGCTGGAGAGCATTCTCGACAAGCTACCGGTTGGTACTATCATAGTAAATACCAAAAGCAATGAGTACCATGCCAACCATAAGGCTGTAGCATCACTTAGCCAGCAACTGCTTCCGGATGGCAGTGTTTTTGAATCTCCGGATAATGTTACAGTGCCTAACAGTACGCTCAAGCATGAGCTACGCGATAAACTGTTTATTACCCATGCTATTCACGGAGAAGAAAATATAGGGTTTAATGAAACCACCATTGTGGTAAACGGTGCAGAAATTCCTTTCAGGGTAAGCGCTATACCCATTTATAACGAAAGGGGACAACTGGAATATGCTATTTCTGTATTTGATGATATAAGTAATATTAAGGAGTTTGAACGTGAACTTATACAGGCTAAAAAGCTGGTTGAGGAATCTTTAAAATTAAAAGAGTCCTTCTTAAGCAATATGAGCCATGAGATCAGGACACCTATTAATGCGATCCTGGGCTTTGCCGAATTGTTGGGCAAACGGGATATTGGCGCTGAAGAAAATGAATATGTGCGGATTATTCAGTCAGCAGGTGAGAATTTACTGAGATTATTGAATGACATACTGGATTTTTCCAAGCTCGAATCCAATATGATGGTTTTTGAAGAACATCCTGTAAGCATTGATGGTATTTTAAACTCCATTTGCAGTTTATACCTGCCTAAAGCCAGGAGTAAAGATATTACGCTCAGTTATGAATGTGATGCCAATGTACCCGATGTGGTGATTGGAGATCCGGTACGCTTAACCCAGGTAATTACCAATATTGTTGGCAATGCTATTAAGTTTACTCCAAGAGGAAGTATTTTGATCTTTGCAAGGATGATCGCATCTGATGAAAAAAGATCGGTAATAGAATTTAAAATAAAAGATTCGGGTATTGGTATTTCCAAGGACAAATTATCGCGTGTGTTTAAAAGATTTGAACAGGCAGGGGTAGAAACCACACGCCTTTACGGGGGCACGGGCCTTGGATTAAGCATTGCTAAACATATTGTTCAAAGCCAGGGTGGGGAAATATCTGTAACCAGTGAGCTGGGCGTGGGCTCTATATTTACCTTTACAATGCCTTTTGCTCATTACGATTCAACTAAAATGGTAAATGCCAAAACTGTGGAATCTGTGGCGGACCTGTCGTTTTTAGAAGACCTGCGCATATTGCTTGTAGAGGATAATATGCTGAACATAAAATTGATCAACGGTATTTTTCTGGGTACGAATGTGAAGATAGATGTTGCAGAAACTGGCGCTCAGGCTATAGATAAAGTGAAAAAAAATTTTTACGATATTATATTGATGGATATTGAGCTGCCTGATATGAATGGATATGATACCACTAAAATTATCCGGAACGATCTTAAAGTTAAGTTGCCGGTTATTGCGCTCACAGCGCATGCGCTTGCAGGAGAAAGAGAAAAATGCCTCGAAGCCGGAATGAATGAATATCTGACGAAACCGGTAAATACAAGAAAGCTGTTCGAAATGATAAGTGCTTTAATGGCCGGAAATATAGAACCGTCTGTACATGCTAAAGACGGTAAGGCTGATATTACAACCATCCAGTCTCAGCAATTATTTTCAACAGAGTCTTCTGTAGTAGATCTGAGTTACCTGCATGAACTGTCCGATAATAATAAAGAATTTGAAAAAGAAGTTATTGAGCTGTTTCTTACACAGGTACCCCCTCAGATGCAGGAACTGGACATAGCTGTTAATTCCGGTAACTATGCTGACGTGAAAGCGCTGGCCCATAAATTGAAATCTTCTACAGCAGTTATTATAGGCAAAAAGCTGATGCCGCATTTTGAGCTGCTTGAAGAAAAGGCAATAAAGAACGACCTGAACGATAGCGCTATGAGGAGCTACCGCATTATTAAAGATATGCTTTCTAAGGGTAATAACCAGCTGGAAGCCCTGCTTCAAACCGCTTACTGATCATTTGCTGCATTACTGAAAAGTAATGCCATTTCTTCGATAGGGGTTGCTCCGGGGAAAAATCCGGTTACCCTTTCTACGACTTTTTCTACCAGGGCATCAGGGCAGGAGGCACCACTGGTTATTAATATTTTTACAGGCTGTTTTACTGGTAAATAATTATGAGTCAGCAGTTCCTGGCCGGTATGAAAATTATAGTGCAATATTCCCTTATCAGAAACAATTTTTTCAGGGCTGTTTATATAATAAGTAGGTAGTTGTTCTTCGCAAAGTTCTACAAGATGCGAAGTATTAGACGAATTATACCCGCCTACAACAAAAGCAAGGTGGGCATCGGTACGCAGCATGGCCGACACAGATGTTTGATTGTCGTTTGTGGCATAACAAAGCGTATCCCGGGTATCGGCAAACCGTTCGGCTAAAGATTCTTTTGTCAATTGATATTTATCCGTCATTACCTGTTTGAGATAATCGGCTATCGCCTGCGTGTCGCTGGCCAGCATAGTGGTTTGATTGACCACGCCAATCCTTTCCAGGTCCTTTAATACGTCAAAACCCTGGCTGTACTGCCCTTTGAATTCTTCATAAAAATCATCAGCACAGCGCTCACCTGTAATATAACCTGCCAGCCTTACAGTTTGTTCCATATCTTTTACTACAACTGCAGGTGCACCTGAAGCGGCATGTGAAAAAGTAGCCCTTGTTTCTTCGTGAGAAGGCTTGCCATGTATAATAATAGTGTAATTCTTTTTCGCAATAGCAGCGCTTCTGTTCCATACTTTTTCAACAAAAGGGCAGGTGGTATTATATTTTTCGGTGGGAATACCTATATCATTTAACTTTTTTTCGATGGATAGTGTGGTGCCAAAGGCCGGTATTAGCACAATATCGCTTTTGGTAAGACTGTCAAAAGGAACGAGCTCTTTCCCGTATGTATCCTGTAAAAACTGTACACCATGTTTTACGAGATCTGCATTTACCTGTGGATTATGGATCATTTCACTTAATAAGAAAATACGTTTGCCCGGGTTTTCTTCAACCGTTTTAAATGCAATCTCAATGGCGTTTTCCACGCCATAGCAAAAGCCAAAATGCCTTGCAAGATAAATGTGTACAGGTCCGAAATCGAGCAGGGTAGGAGTGAAATCTTTTTTAAGCTTGTCATTTTCCTTTCTACGCTTTTTAATTGCTGATATAAGAGCGCTTCTGTAAAAAACGGGTACGTCAAACTGCTTCATGCATGCAAAGATAAACAGGAACAGGGTATTGGCATTGAAGAAACAGAAATAGGGCATTCTAATTGTCGTGCCCGAAAACCTCCTCTCCCAAGAGACAGACTTACTTCTCACTGATCCAAACGGACTTCTCAAATGACACGATTACTTTATAATAATTTTGAAATGCACCCACATAAATAGCTGCCAGCCGGAACAAAATATTTTCCTATCTTCATCTCAAAACATTTCTTTATGAGCAAATTAGCTTTATTAGCCGTAGTCATTACTTTAGTAACATCCTGCAAGCTGATGCCAAAAGAAGGAAAAGATCATCAACAAAATAAAACAAGCAAAATGTCAGAAATCACGCATAATACAAACTGGAAGCATTCAACGAATATTTATGAGGTAAATGTGAGACAATATACACCGGAAGGAACTTTTAATGCTTTTATAAAGGAACTGCCCCGCCTGAAAGATATGGGTGTGCAGGTATTGTGGTTTATGCCCGTAACACCTATTGCGAAGGAAAAAATGAAGGGAACTATGGGTAGCTACTATGCCTGTTCCGATTATACCGCTATCAATCCTGAGTTTGGGACTTTGGATGATTTCAAAAACCTGGTAGATACGGCTCATCAGCAGGGTTTTAAAGTAATTATAGACTGGGTGGCTAACCATACCGGCTGGGATCATGTCTGGACAAAATCTCATCCTGATTATTATTTACACGATTCTGCTACAGGCACTTTTCATGTGGCCAGCGGTATGGATGATATTATTGAGCTGAACTATCAGAATCCCGGGTTGCGTAAAGCGATGATAGAAGCCATGAAGTTTTGGGTGAAAGAATGTGATATTGATGGTTTCAGGTGTGACCTGGCATCGTGGGTAGAAGTAGATTTCTGGCAGGAAGCACGGCCTCAGGTAGATGCGGTAAAGCCTTTATTCTGGCTGGGAGAGTTTGATGAGCTCGAAAATCCAGACTACGGTAAGGTTTTCGATGCAAGTTATTCCTGGAAATGGATGCATAAAACAAAGGATTTTTATCAGCAGCATCAGCCATTACATGAGCTGTCCAGCCTTTTGCAACAGTATAATGCAATAGGAGATAGCAGCATGCGCGCATGGTTTACCACTAACCATGATGAAAATAGCTGGAACGGAACGGAATACGAAAAATATGGAGATATGGCCAAATCGCTTGCAGTGTTCAGCTGTACCTGGAATGGTGTGCCACTTATTTATAGCGGGCAGGAGCTGCCTTTAAAAGATAAGCGCCTGGAATTTTTTGATAAAGATCCTATTCCCTGGACGGGCAGGTATGAACTGCACGATTTTTATAAAACATTGCTGAACCTTCATAGCAGTAACCCGGCGTTAAGAGGTGGCGACCCGCAGGCGCAAACCCTTCTATTGACAACGACTGCTGATGATAAGATTTTTGCCTATTTGCGGAAAAACGGGAAGGATGAAGTGCTGGTAGTGCTGAACTGGTCGCGGGAACCTGTTCATTTTGATATTACAGATCAACAACTGAGCGGATCCTTTAATGAAATATTTTCAGGCATATTGAAAGAATTTACGGCTTCGAAAAGCTTTAGTATGCAGCCCTGGGATTACCTGGTTTATACTAAAAAATAGCAGCAATATCGCTCTGCCGGTATTCTATAGCATATAGAATGTTATATCTTTTTTAGCTTCCAGCGGCCTTTTTTAAACAATATAAAAGATACGATAGTAATGGCAGCTTCTGCTACGGGAATGGCTATAAAAACACCGGTTGGCCCAAGCTTTAAATAATTAGCCAGCAGGTACGCCACCGGAATCTGGAATAGCCAAAATCCAAAAAAATTAACTTTGGTTGGAGTCCACGTGTCACCCGATCCATTAAATGCATTGATCATCACCATACCCACTCCGTAAAAAATAAATCCGGATGCCATGATATACATGGCTCTTTTAGCTACTGAGCGCACATGTTCCACTTCACTAAAGAAACCAACCAGCCAGTCTCCCAATAGAAAGAATATAAGCGATACCCCGATCATAAAAACAACGTTGTACTTTACGGTTTTCATAACGCTTTGCTGGGCTCGGTCCGGCGCGTTAGCACCCAGGTTTTGTCCTACTAATGTTGATGCGGCACCACTCAATCCCCAGGCTGGTAACATAAAAAACATCATTAATCTCAATGCGGTCTGGTAACCTGCACTTCCATCCTCGCCACCTGTTACAGCTACCAGTCTTGCTAATACGATCCAACTGCAGGAAGCTATTACAAACTGGAAAATACCGGGGGTTGAGATCTTTATCAGCGACCTGATAATCTTTGGGTCAGGTTTAAAATGCCTCGCTGCCAAACGTATTAACCCATTGCCTCTCAATAAGTGGTATATCTGGTACAGCACCCCAATGCTTCTTCCGGTAGCTGTCGCCACTGCTGCGCCTGTAAGGCCCATGGCAGGGATGGGGCCTAATCCATTTATGAAAATGGGGCATAATATTACATTACATATATTGGCTACCCACAAACTTTTCATAGCGATTGCAGCATTACCCGCACCACGGAAAATACCGTTTATTAAAAACAATAGCATAATAGCAATACTGCTACCCATCATTATTTGCGTAAATATTTTTCCATGTGCTGCTGCCGGTTCAGTTGCTCCCATTGCCATTAATATTTCTTTGGCATAAATCACCCCTGCAATGCTTAAAACCGTGTTAACCGCAAATGCAATAATAATCACCTGGGCAGCGCTATGGGATGCTTCCTCGCTGTTTTTTTCTCCAATGCGTCTGGCTACAACAGCCGTTGCTGCCATGCTCATACCAATAGCTACAGAGTAAATAACGGTTAACACAGATTCTGTTAACCCAACCGTTTGTATAGCAATACTGCTTTCTTTCAGGTGGCCTACAAAATACAGATCTACCAATGCAAATACCGATTCCATCATCATCTCCAACATCATGGGAATAGCCAGCATAATGACGGCTTTAGGTATGCTTACTGTAGTATAGTCAATTTCTTTGCCCTGTAAAGATTCTTTTAGCAATCGCAGGTATAGGACTGCCTTACCAGCACCTTTATGAATTGAAGTCATTTATATGTAATTGTGAAGTTAGTGGAAAGTATAACCAGGTGCTGAAGTCTCAGCTCCTGATTCGGGAATGCAAAAACCGGGGGTACTTAATGTATGCGTACAAGGATACCGGCAATAAATAGCTTCATCTTTCCATCTTTTTAGTATCGCAAAGATAGGAGGAAATAAAAAAAGATAGCTGTTTTTTGAACCAATAAAAAAGTTTAAAAAAAGAAACAGCTTAAAGGCTTACAACTTTTTCATCGCAGCGTAATTATCATTGCTGCGAAAGGCAGCTATATGTTGTTCCTGTTAATACCTGCAGGTCAGGCAGTTTTATACCATTTAGATAAATTGCATCAGATGAAGCTCTGCCTGACAGTGCTTTTGTAAATAATATTACATATTATGTAGCTTTGCCTCATGCTCCCAACATTTACAAAAAAAGAGTCGCCGTATAAAACGACAACTCTTATTATCAATATATTTTAGTTTTTAACTAAAATTTTACTTCACCTCTTCATAAGGAACATCTGTTACGTCTTCAGCTGCGGAACCAGTGCTGCCTGCCTGTTGGTCTCCGGGCTGCTGTGCCTGCGCACCTGCTGCATCTGGACCTGCTGCCTGACCAGATTTATAGATATCTTCGCTTGCCGAGGTCCACGCATTGTTTAATTCAGTCATAGCAGCATCAATAGCAGTGATGTCCTGTTGCTTATGGGCTTCTTTCAGCTTTGCTGCCGCATTTTCAATAACTGTCCTTTTATCAGCCGGAATTTTATCACCGTATTCCTTTAATTGCTTTTCAGTCTGGAATATAAGGCTGTCTGCCTGGTTCAGTTTATCAATTCTTTCCTTTTCTGCTTTATCAGCCGCTTCATTAACTTTTGCCTCAGCTTTCATTTTTTCAACTTCCTCTTTACTCAAACCGCTACCTGCCTCAATATGGATCTTTTGCTCTTTACCGGTTCCTTTATCTTTTGCGGTAACATGCATAATACCATTTGCGTCAATATCAAACATCACTTCAATTTGAGGCACACCGCGGGGAGCCGGCGGAATACCATCCAGGTTAAACATACCCAGGCTCTTGTTATCTTTAGCCATTGAGCGTTCACCCTGCACTACATGAATTTGTACACCAGGTTGATTATCAGATGCTGTAGAGAATACTTCTGATTTTTTAGTTGGGATGGTAGTATTGGCAGGGATCAACGTTGTCATTACGCCGCCTAAAGTTTCAATACCTAAAGACAGCGGGGTAACGTCGAGCAGCAATACATCTTTTACTTCGCCGGTCAGCACAGCTCCCTGTATAGCAGCCCCTATTGCCACTACTTCATCCGGGTTTACGCCTTTATTCGGTTTTTTACCAAAAAATTTCTCTACAATTTCCTGAACTTTTGGGATACGGGTGCTACCACCTACCAGGATCACTTCTTCGATATCACCTGGTTTCATGCCGGCATCTTTGAGAGCCGCTTCACAAGGTTTTAAGCAACGGGCAAAAAGATCATCAGCCAATTGTTCAAATTTTGCACGGCTTAATTTCTTAACCAGGTGTTTAGGTACACCGTCTACTGCAGTTATATAAGGTAGATTAATCTCTGTTTCAGAAGAACTTGAGAGTTCTATCTTAGCTTTTTCAGCAGCTTCTTTCAGGCGTTGTAAAGCCATTGGATCCTTGCGCAGATCAATAGCTTCATCGGTTTTGAACTCGTCTGCTAACCAGTCCATGATTACTTTATCAAAGTCATCTCCACCCAGGTGTGTATCGCCATTGGTCGATTTTACCTCGAAAACGCCATCACCCAGTTCTAATACTGAAATATCAAAAGTACCGCCACCCAGGTCAAATACGGCTATTTTGTGGTCTTTGCCTCCTTTATCCATCCCATAGGCTAAAGCTGCAGCAGTAGGCTCGTTCACAATACGGCGAACATTTAACCCTGCAATTTCACCCGCCTCTTTGGTAGCCTGGCGCTGTGCATCGTTAAAGTACGCCGGTACCGTAATTACGGCTTCAGATACTTCCTGGCCCAGGTAATCCTCGGCTGTTTTCTTCATTTTCTGCAAAATCATGGCAGAAATTTCCTGGGGAGTGTATAACCTGCCATCTATATCAATCCGAACTGTATTATTGTCGCCTTTGACTACCTTATAGCTCCAGTGGCTGATCTCTTCACCCACTTCATCGAAGCGGCGACCCATAAAGCGCTTCACAGACATAATCGTATTTACAGGGTTAGTGATAGCCTGTCTTTTTGCAGGGTCACCTACTTTACGTTCGCCATTTTTTAAAAACGCCACTACAGAAGGCGTGGTGCGGCGGCCTTCATCATTAGCAATAACTACCGGCTCATTACCTTCCATAACCGCAACGCAGCTATTGGTAGTTCCTAAATCTATACCAATAATTTTACCCATAATATTTATGATTTTTTGTTTTATATAATTTGCTGTTGTGCTTCCTACAGTACAGCATAAGCGTATTTTCAATGATTGTGCCGAAGCTGTAAATATGCAAAAATGGCAGAATGCCGGGTGTCCTTATTTTTATGCAGTGCTTAAAAAAAAGATTATTTAATTTGCTACCTGTGTTGCGTTTGAACTTTGATTAACGTTATAACATTTAAATCAGCTGATTTTTGATTTTTAATCCATACTTTATTTAAAAGAATATTAAAAGATGAAAGCTACTAATTTTCTACGTATCAAACCACTACAGGGTTTTACTGTAGCAGTTTTGGCAGCGCTGGCCCTGGCCTCGTGCAGCAAAAGCGATTCTGGATCAGACTATCCTGTTAACCAGTTCGCGCAGGTGGAAATTATACATGCCGCAGCCGGTGCGCCGGCTTTAGATGTGTCATTTGATAATAACCGCCTGGGGGTAACTACTTTTAACTTTACCGACCGGATCGATTATTTGAGAGCTACTCCTGGGAACCGCAATTTCAAGGTATTCAGTGCCTGGGCGGCAAGCTCCACTCCGCTATTCACCAAAGACCTGGCGTTTGAAGCGGGTAAACATTACAGCGTTTTTATAGTAGATACCGCTTCTAAAATGGACGTAGTATTGCTGAGGGACAGCAGCCGGGCTGCCGGTACAGACTCTGTTCGCCTTCGCTTTGCCAATATGAGCCCCGATGCACCGGCGTTAGACCTGTATGTAAAAGATAATCCGACACCTATAGCTACGAATATTACTTATAAAACTGCCGGTAATTTCTTTAGTTATAAATCGGGAGTAAATGTGGTATTTCAGATAAGAGCTACAGGACAATCTACCTTGCTGGCTACGTCAGACCCGGTTAATTTAGTGAACAGCAGAATATACACTGTGTGGAACGGTGGCTATATAAACGGTAATGAGACTGCCGGTACCCGTATAAGGATCAGTTCTTTTACACATAATCCTTTGTATTATTAGATTTTGATCCGTACTTTATGGAAACTGCAATCAGCCCCCGCTTGTTTACAGGCAGGGCTGATTTTTTAGGATCAGGGGAGGGGCAGGAACTTTGAAACAGGCGTGATTGTATAATTTGCTCATGTTTGCACAGGTGTACATGCGAGCGTGGCAAAACTGACGATAGGAATAATAAGCCGGCTAAAAAAACAGACATTGGCATTAAGCGGAGCAGCACTGGAGCTTATATTGAAAGGATGCCAAAATAACATTGAGCATCATAAGGAGGCACTTTACAGGGGCTTTTATGGCTACCTGAAGGGTGTAGTGGTTCGTTATGTAAGTGATCTTCACTTTGCAGAAGAACTGGTAAATGATAGCTTTATTAAGATATTTAATAATATAACAACTTTTAATGCGCTGAGGCAGACAGGAGATATAACGGCGTCTTTTAAAGCATGGGTGGCCAAAATAGCTTCACGTACGGCTATTGATTATTTACGTAGAAAACGGATCGAATTTGGCAGGGAGGAGGTAACAGATGTGCAGGTGGCCTCCGTTAACTACGCTAATATATATAATTCAGAGGCCAAGGATATTCTAAAACTGCTCAATGAGCTGCCTCAAACCCAGAAAGCAATTTTTAATTTATACGAAATAGAAGGATTTACGCACCAGGAAATTTCGGGGCTTCTTAATATCCCCGAAAATGTAAGCCGGTCGTATTTATCCAGGGCTAAAACAAAGTTAAAGGCTTTATATAGCGAAAATTTTAGAGCATGAAGGAGCAAAACGACGATATTTTTAACCACTTAAAAAGCGTTTTACAGAACCATGAGGAGCTGTACGACGAAGGCGCATGGGAGCGTTTTGCAGCCGGGAACAAACCCGCTGTGAAAAGAAACGCTGTTGTTGCGATGTGGAAATGGGCTGTTGCTGCCGCTGTTATTGCCGGTTTAATTTTAATTACCGGTGTTTTTGACACAGGAAAAAAGGATAATATCAATATTCCTCTTGCAGGAGATATGGAGGCTCATCATCAATCGGCTGATAGTAATAAGCTTTCTGGTAATAATACCCTGGCATCTGCTGAGCAAAAAGAAGACATTGTTTCTTTTGATAAGAAAAACAGCACTGTTCATAATAATAATGGAATTATTGTTTTTGCCGCCCCAAAAACTGCAACACAATCCCGGGCCGTATTAGTGCAGCCCGGCCCCACTGTAATTCCTGCCGCATTGCCTGATAAATCTCCGGAAACAGCGCATGTACCGGCTATTCAGGAACTGCAGGCACAACAACCCGAAATTGACTTTTGGAAAAATAAAATTGTTGAAGATAACAACCAGGACCAAAAAGCTGTTTTAAAAGATAATGCCCGGCTTATTACAGTTTCGACTGCGGCTTCCGCAGAAAAAAGAAACCGGGGTGAAAAAAGCAGCAGGTGGCAACCAGGTATTTTTATATCGCCGTTATTTGGGGATCTGGGAGTGAACATGGGTTATGGATTTTCATTAGGGTATGCTATTAATGACAAGATCAGGATCAGCTCAGGTATTGCCCATACCAAAGTTACAGCTTCGCGCTCGTATGAGGGTGCCGCCTCACCATCACTCGGAGATGCAGCAATGGCCAGTAAGCCGCTCAGTATGCCTGAGGTTTCCTCTGCTTCCGGCTCATTAAAAAATACACAAAGAGTCATGTCCTCTAACAGTTATGTTACCGCGCCGCAGCAAATCAGCACCCTGCAGCAAATTGACGGCTCTCTTTCGGGGATTGATATACCGGTGGAGGTGAATTATAATATTGGTAAAAAGCTTTACGCTTCTGCAGGGGTTTCAGGGCTGGTGGTTATTAATGATCAGAGGCAATATACGTATTTAGACAGCCGGAATGAAAAAGTGACTGTACAAAGTAATATGGGTGGTTTGAAAGAAGACCGGTCGGTAATGTTCAATGAGCAAAATGTAACATCGCAACCTGTAACGGCCGATGAGCATATACCTTTCCTGGGGTTTTATAACCTGTCTGTTGGTTTCAGGCAAAAAATCTCCGGCAGGAATGCTGTTTCCCTTGAGCCATTTATTAAGAGACAGGTGAAGGTCAGCACCCGTCAAAACCTGAATTACGGCGGAGCGGGGATCCGTTTAAAATTTGACTTTTAATACCCGTATATATGAAGACCAGGCCTGCCCTCTACCGGCGGGTCTTTTTTATTCAAAAAAAAATCTGCGATAAACCAAAATCTATTTTGCTGATTGAGGCCACACCCCTAATTTTGCGCCCGGAGAGATGGCAGAGCGGTCGAATGCGGCGGTCTTGAAAACCGTTGACTGTAACAGGTCCGGGGGTTCGAATCCCTCTCTCTCCGCTGAGAGGGTCTTCATCAAGAAGATCCCTCTTTTCTTTCGTAAATCAGCAATTCTTTTTCTTTCATTTTCAAAATGGTTATGCGACAATAAACCGAGCATTGTAGATGTTCGATAAATACCGTTTTCGTAGTACAGATTGCTGTCGAACACCGTGTTCACAAATTCCCTTTTTTGCAGAGCATCGGACACCTTATATACGTGGTGCATATCGATCAATAGGTTTAGGTGATTGTCTTCTAAGATAAACGCTTTGCCCTGGTCATTATTCAACCGTTCAATCGCACCTTTGAGGTTCGGTCGTAGGTGTCCCTGTTGATTTCGTTCTTTATGCATCTCTCTTCGACCGGAAACAATTTTTCCCCGACTTCATGCAAATAAATGGCTTTTCTTTTCGATGACCGTTTTACGGTTGCTCTTCATTTCCAAATCGAGCGAGCTTTTGATCACTGTCCTATAGTGATTGGCATATATAGCAAAACACAAAAAGTTATCTTTGCACAATGAATTGAAAAACAATGTCGAAAAAATCAAATGCCATACCTGTAAATTCTATTGCGCATATATTCGGCACAGGCATTTTTATTGGAAGAATGACGAGCGAAGATTTTTATTCCTACGAACATTTTGAAGAATTTGACACCATAAAACAGTCGCACAGGGACGAATATCATTTGTTCTTCTTGCAAGAAAAAGGAACAACTACAATTGAAATTGATTTTCAGAAATACACCATAAAACCGTCATCAGTTATCTTTATTCATCAAAATCAGGTGCATCGAACCTTATCGTTTAAAAACGCAGTTGTAAGCATTTGGGCCATCAGTAATGAAAATCTAAATTCTGAATACCTGAATTTTTTGGAAGACATTACGCCTGCAAAACCTTTATCATTAAGCAAAGAAACATTTGATATTATTTGCGAAGCGGTATCATTGAGCATAAAAATTTTTGAAAGAAAAAACAACAAACTATACCATTCGTTATTAAAAGACAGTTGCAATACTTTGGTTGCTTTAGTTACTTCACAATATTTAATCCAATCAAAACCGCTTGACAAACTTTCACGCTTTGAAATTGTATCAAAAGGGTTTAAAGCCTTGCTGGAGCATAACTTCACAACCGCAAAACGCCCGACAGAATACGCACAGCAATTAAACATTTCGGTTACATATTTAAACGAGTGTGTAAAAAACACAACAGGTTATTCCGTTACACATCATATACAACAACGTGTGATTTTAGAAGCGAAACGTTTGCTTTATCATTCTAACAAATCGGTAAAAGAAATTGCAACCGAATTGGGTTATGATGATTACCCCTATTTTTCACGCTTGTTTACTAAAGTCACGGGAATGTCTGCTTTAACCTTTCGGAACAAAAACCGTGAATAGTCCAATACTTACCTTTTTCTTTTATTGTTTGATATTATTGTTCATTGTTCCTTTGCAGTGAGTTTTAAAATAACAAACAATGATTTCAAGTATACCCAAATGGGTCAGTAATTTATTTGGAAATTCTTTACGACCCAATGTGAAAATTATGGAAATAGCTTATTTAAGTCCACAAATAAAAAAGATACGTTTTCAAGGAGATATATCAAAATGGACCTTTCAAATCGGTTTCGCAAGCGTAGTTCGTGTAAGTGAAACAGAATTTAGAAATTATACAGTTGCTTATCACGATAGCGAAAATGGAATTTTTGACATTGTTTTTCATATTCACGGCAACGGAATTGGAAGCCAGCTTATCAATTCGTTAAAAACAAATGACGAATTGTTTGTCAGTCCACCAAGAGGGAAAAAGTTTTATGAACGAAACATAAAACAACAATTTGTTTTTGGAGATGAAACTTCATTAGGACTTGCCTGTTCGTTTCTTCCACTTTTGAAACAAAATCAACAGCAATTTCAGTTCTATTTTGAATTGGACGAAGAAAATAAAAATGTTCCCGAATTATTAGACTTGGAAAGCTATACTGTATTTCCCAAAAATGATTCTTTCAGAAATGAAAAATGGATAAGTGATTTACCTTTTTTTCAAACATTGGACTGGCATACCGCAAGTTTTGTTCTATCAGGAAACGTAAAATCAGTTCAAACATTCAGACAGGTTTTGAAAAGCAAAACCGCAGGAAAGATACGCTCACAAGGTTATTGGCTTGAAGGTAAAAAAGGATTATAAAAATAAATTTCAGTATAGTGATTTATATATTTAAAACTTCGGTATTCACAGAGATTGACATTCAGTCATTACAACCACATTTGGATGAACTTCAACAAACGCAATGGAATTTTGACCTTGAAGATTGCGACAAAATTTTACGCGTTGATTGTCTGTCAGAAATATCAGAGGAAGTAGTAATCAAAATTTTGCAGAATAACGGTTTTGATTGTGAAGTGTTATTATATTAAATTAAATAAATCAGGCAACAACTATTTATTTATGCCATTGAAATATCAACTAAAACAAACCGTTCAATTTTCCGAATACACGGCAGCTCCGATTACAGGCAGGTCAAAACAGACGTAGTGCAGATTGTGGAAAGCGAAATGGAACGTATCAAGAATGAACCCGATTTACAGCATTTGATACAGCACGAGTAAGTTAGTAAATAAAGAAAAAACGACAGAGGACTTGCAGATCCTTTGTCGCTTTTATATATGCTCTACAGACTATTCTCGTAAAACGAAGTTTTAACCCCGTTTACCTTGCTACATTATCTTCGCCCCATTTATCCATTAACTTTAAAATTTGTTTGAGAGAAAGCCCAAGTTCTGTTAATTCGTATTCAACTTTTGGTGGTATTTGCTGATGAACAATCCTGTTTACCAGACCATCATTTTCCAATTCTTTTAGTTTTGCAATTAGCATTCTTTCGGAAATTCCAATCAGTCGTTTTCTCAATTCGCTGTACCTAAGTTTCTTTTCGTTCAAAAGGTAAGAAAGAAT
>NZ_BAAGYM010000028.1:0-49443 GCF_054779315.1 Niabella aquatica | reverse complement strand
TTTTTTTTAGCATACTTACTTTTTTGTTGGTATCATACAATTTTGTACGTTCTTTCATTAATGCAAGTTATCAAAGATATTTGTACAGTAAATAAAAAAATGTAAAAATGGAAAAAGTTACAACCCTGGTTCACTGGTTAAGCTATGCTTATTATCTGTATGTATTTGGCTATGCTTCCCTATTCAAAGTATTTCAAAAAACATCTATGATGCAAAATATGCAACATTTAGGCTTCAATAAGACATGGACTATCCTCATTGGAATTGGAGAATTAATTGGTGTTATTTTGCTCCTAATCGGATTGTTCAAACCTCAATACAAAAATCTCGCAGTTTTATTCTTGTTTCCTTTTGCGGTTGGTGCATTTACGGCACACATGGCTCACCAAGAATATCATCACTTCTACAACGCTTTGATGATGTGCATACTTACAATTATTTTACTGGCTACTGATAAAAATTTCAAGATAGTAGTGTAAGAAACTTAAAAATGTACCCGACAAAATTTCTTGATGCGTTTTGAGCTGCGCTCTCCAGCCTGCGCCGACCGTAAGCTCCGGAATACCACTCCGATGGTTCAGCATCTGCTCAATAGTGATCTTACCGGCATTCGGTACCTGCGGAAAAAATGTATCCAATGGTCACTCAGTTTTAATTTTCCTTCTTCAATCAACTGAAAGATCATTACAGCTGTGTAAGTCTTTGCAATAGAAGCAACCCGGAATTTCGACTCTTCTGTCAGCGGCTTTTTCAAGGTTTCAGTGCGCAATAGAGCCCACGCCTTTGTTCATAAGCAGCCAAACAACTATCCAGCGGTCGCCCTTGCTTATAGATGCAATTGCAGAAATCCTCGCAAGCTTCAGGGTTTTCACTGCCGGGGCATTGATTTCGGGCCTCTTCTTCAGTATCGCCCGGTGCGATCTCATATAAATACGGAGTGCCTATGATAATAACGGTCAGCACTGCGATACAACCACCAAAAAATAGAAAGCGCAGACGGTTGCCCAACGGTTTTTTGATTACCCGGGGAGCAGCATGAAGTTGTCTGAATGGCAAAATATATTTGATCCGGTCATAATCCCATATCAGTAAATACAGGCAGGCCAATATCATTATCGTGACAATCCGCGTTCCATGAAACCGGGTGGCATACGTAAGTACAGCGATATTGACGATCATGCAGAAATACATGAGCGCACCAGGTAGGGCGGTTCTCGGTATCAGCAATAATAGAGCGATCAAAATCTGAGTAAGCCCAATAAAAGTATAGTAATACCCTGTGGCCAACAGGGCGTCAAAGTAATGCCCCAATGGATTATTATGGGATAGGCCTTCGGCAAAACGCTGTCCCATTATTTTAATATAACCCGATGGAAGAAAGCTCGCTGCCAGGGCGATGCGGCAAAAAACAGCAAAGTGTTGAAACCATTTGTCAGACCTGGCTTCATGATATATTTCTTCAATGCTATTCATATCATCAAAGCATTTGAATGAGTTCCTGTCTGAATCGAGATTGAGGCACAACTCATATCTTCTTGCGATTAAATGTTTTGCTTACCAGAAAATGAAGAACCAATGCAATGACAGTCCAGTAGCAAGCAAACGCAAAAAATAAAACGGGGGGTGCCGGATCCGGGTCCTTAGCTAAAAAAGACAAGGGTGCTATTAAAACAAATTTAACAGGGTATAAAATAGTAGCCAAGGTGCTTTTCCAGGCTATTGGTGAACCGGTTCCCGGAAACCATTCGCCGTTTCGGGGAAAGAGGCTGACCTCAGTGCCCAAAACTGAATTAGAGATGAATTGAAAGACAAACGCCAAAACGAGAAAAATGATGACGAATTTTGTTTTTATAATTTTCATACAATTGCGTTTTAGAATAATTAAAAAGTGCTTTGCATTACAAAGTTAATTGAACTATTGTTGAATTCAAAAATATTTACGTAAATCGCATGTTGCCATACGTACGTGACCTGGTTTTGAGATAGCTGACTTACAGGAAGTATTGATAAAGTATATAGAAGTCAATCAGGGAGAAAAAGGCACTATCCTGATATTGCTCACCTGCGCAATTGACATCTTTTTGGGTTCAGTTCTTCTCAGTAGTATTGAATAACATGTGTCAAATACAAGCCGCACCAGTTCATCTTTGAGGTTCTCTTTTTAGAAAAAACAGCTTGTAACTAAGGTTCACTTCTTTATAAACTTCAAATCCAGACTTTTTATACCAGGGAATATTTTTCAGTGTGGAAGTTTCAAGGCATATCACTCTTCCTTGTTGATCGCTTTTCGAAATCACTGACTGCAGCAGCTGGCTGCCGACTCCTTTATTTTGTTTGCCGGTATCTACTCCGATAAACCATAGATAGGTCATTACTCCCTTAGGCTGGAGGCGTTTGATCAGTGCCTCCCGCTTTGCTGCTTTTTTAATGTTTGTGAAACCAAGACATCTTATTACAAGTAAAACATCTTGAAAAACAGATCTTATTGAAGTTCTCTTTTTATCAGGATACATTAGTAAGGCACAGGCACTTTCATCTTCCGTTATAAGCACCTCTCCAAACATCGAGCAGATTTCATAAGCGTATGCCATCAGGGCTCTGATTCTTTTGATCCTGTGCGCATCTTGCGGAACTATATAGTTTACGCTCTTATTGTCATTAAAGGCGTTGCTGAGTATATCAACGATTAAATCTTTCTGACTATGGCTGGCCTGTTTCATAGGGTTGAGATTGATGATCCGTGTTTGCAATTCTTCTCTGACTCTCTTCCAGGCTCATATCTTCAACATGGGAAGCGATCCACCAGATATTGCCCGCAGGATCACGTACGCACCCGTAACGTTCACCGGCATGCTGCATGGTTTTCACGGGTGACAGGGATACTGCCCCGGCGATCAAAGCTTGTTCATAGACCTTATCACAATCTTCTACATATAAATAAATTGCCACTGGCATGGCCCCAAATTGCTCGGTAGGCTCATCCATCATGATAAAATTCTTTCCAATAGTAACTTCCGCGTGCATAATCGACCCATCGGGCCTATCCAGTTTATATTTCAAAGTTCCGCCAAATGCTCGTTGCAGAAACGCAATTAACCCGGCGACGTTGTCGGCCATGATATAAGGTACGATGTTCTGGTACTCGTAAGGCACGCTATTTATCTTACCATTCATAGTTAGTATTTTTAATTAGCCCTGTTATGGCCGTTAGAAATCTATAAAGAACTTGCTTAAACTTTTTAATTTTACTGTTCAGAGTTGGAAAAATGCACTCCTAATGTCACAATGAGCTTGTCGAACTGTTGTCGGAGCTTGTATTTTCCCGTACAAAGGCTTCGGCAAGCTCAGCCTGACATGCAATTTTGTATTCATAGTTAAATAAGTTTAAACAACTTCAAAGTTAAAAAAATGAAACTTTGTTCTAAGATTTTGTGACAGCTACGCATGATTTCTATGTAATCAGCATATTTCTCCTTATATACATATTCCTGGCTATTCCGCAATTGCGGATTCTTCATCGATCTTAATAGTATGGAGATCACACAAACTGTCAAGAAGTATCTTCTTACAACAGCATTCAATATCCGTTTGGAAAGCTAAAGAAAAATGCGGCAAGAAAGTCCGGGTTAGTTAGTGACGATAGTATCAGATAGTGCACAACTGTTATAAATTATTCGCGGCAACCGATGCAATTGTGTAGATAAATCTGCCATATATCTAATTTATTTCAAATTGAGCTAACAGTTTTTTAGGTTCATAAACGGGATTCAATTTATAGTCAAATGTTCTTATGCAAAGTTTTTTTTATCAACCTGGTTGCCTTGATCACTTATTGTGTGTGGATGTCTAAATTTCTGATAGTTCATCTACTAAAATTGGTAATAAGGTGCCTGTCGGCTTTATTTATCGTTAAACAGTACAATAGATAAAAGAATTTTAAAAGCATAATATTTATAAACTCAAAAGCAATAACAATGCTAAGCGATTATGTAAAAATCTTCTATTGCGCCCTGATCCTTTCTATATTGGGATGCCAATGCAGTAACGCACAGTACCAGGATCAGCGACAGACCACCTATGCAGGGAATAGCCCATGCGGAAGTTACGTCAGGTCATTATTGAATATTCCCCTTTCAGGAGATTGTGACCGGGTTAAATGGACGCTTACCCTGTTACACGATACTGACACGAGCGGCGCTGTAGCCTTTAGTTTAGAATACACTTATGGAATGCAACAGCAAAGTGGTCCCGGATTCTCCGGCGGAGGCACAAGTAAGCAAATTAAAGGCAAATGCGAGATTAATAAAGGTACACCGGTCAATCCCGATGCGATTGTTTACCGGCTACACAACGGTGACAAATCGATGTCATTTGTCAGGATAGACAAAGATATATTACACTTGCTCTATCGCGACCGGAATCTTATGATCGGTGATGCCGGATGGAGCTATACACTCAACAAAATCAAAAATTAGAAAGATGGCTAAGCTTATTCAACTTATGGTACTCTGCGGCCTGTTGCAAGCCAACCTCTTTGGTCAGAATCAAAATTCAGAAAATGTACCTGCTCCCAATACCTCGCTTCTGCCGCTCCCAAAGGGGCCGACTGTGCTTGGCGTTTTCGATGGACGAACGCCCTGCCAGGGCATTGCCAGAGCGTTAAATGAAAAAACGATCCCTGAATGTATAAAAATCAAATGGCGGCTCATTTTGTATCAAGACGCTGTTACCCATGCGCCAACAACATTTAGCCTCGAAGGATTTGTGTACAAAAATCCTCCACGAACCGGTAAATGGCGTATCGTAAAAGGTACCCGCACAAACCCGAGCGCAACGGTTTATCAGCTTGACACCGAGAAACCCGATGAAGCGATCTACCTTTATAAGGGCGATGATAACGTGTTATTCTTTCTTGATAAAAAGAAGAACTTTATGGTGGGTGACAATAATTTCAGTTATACATTAAATAGAACGCGAGAATAGATTTACGGAAATTAAGATATCAAAACTTTAAGAACTTTCTTTTTAAAGAAGTTGAGATCAATACCGGAATTTTAAGGTTTGCCATCTAATCAACAGTTGACATAACAGATGCGCTTTTTCTGTAGTTTTTGTTGCAGACTGTCAAAAAAAGTTTCAGATCCCGTTTACTTCACTAACTTACATTTCCTGGTGTCTCTTCAAGAAGGCATAACAAGAAAGCTATGACAAATTATTTAGAGAAGATCATCATCGATATCGAACTCCAGTCGATAGAAGGTATAAAGGAATGCTTTGAGCACGGCATTTCGCCTGATGCAGACTTTAAAAACCGGCCGCTGATTTATGAGGTAATCTCGGGCTATCCCCGGGGGGAGGGATTCAGGAACTCTATAAGGGCTTTTGTAGAATACGGGGTCACCTTTGAAGACAAAGTACTGCTTGCGGTTTTACTTGATGATCCTCAAATGCTTAAATCACTTTTAGCAAAGGACAACCATTTGATAGATAAAAAGTATTCGTTTGACTGTGCTTTTACACAAATGCTGGATGTGACCTTACTGCATGTATGCGCCGAATACAATCACCTGGCCTGTGCTGAGATCTTAGTACAGCACGGTCTCCATGTGAATACCCAGGCAGGCACTGATGAACACGGCTTTGGCGGACAAACTGCTATCTTTCATACCGTAAATCAAAAGGACAATAAATGTATAGACGTGTTGAAATTTTTAGTGTCTCAAAGCGCCGATCTGGACATTACTGTAAAAGGACTTATCTGGGGAAAGAACTATGAATGGGAAACTTTTATACCCGCAGTCAACCCTATCAGCTATGCTATGATGGGACTGTTACCACAGTTCCAAAGAAAAGAAAAATTAATCTATGAAGTAGTTTCGATTTTGCTTGAGGCAGCTCACGGAAAAGGTTACATGCCACCAAATATTCCTAATAAGTATTTGAACAGTTAAATACGATGAAGCAGATTTCGTTTGAGATTTCAGAAGAGAGCATAAAGAAATTTATCAAGCTTACTGTACTTATGGTCGTTATGCTTTGCCAGACCCTGTATTACACTTATGCAAAATCAGGAACGATTAATCTGGCTGGCTATATTGACAGAAATGAAGTATATCTTTTTTACCTGCATGGGGGCATTGTCCAGGAGCAGGGAGCAAATGCCATCAGCAAAGATTTTGGACGATATGAATATCATGCAATTCTCGATTCATTTAAAAAAGAGGGTTTTCATGTTATTAGCGAAGTAAGGCCCCGCGGAACCCAGGAAATTAATTATGCGAAAAAAGTCTGCAGACAAATAGATAGCTTATTAATAAAAGGAATTTCTCCAAAAAATATTGTAGTGGTAGGCGCATCTCAGGGCGGATTTATTACAATTGAAATTGCCCACCTAATGAGGAATAATAAAATCAACTATGTGGTACTTGCCATTTGTAATGAATATAATATCAATTACTATAAAAAAATTAAGAAGCAGCTTTGCGGGAATTTCCTTTCAATTTTTGAGAGTTCTGATAGCAAAAAAAGTTGCAGAGAACTGCTGGGCCAATCCGATTGCAAAAACCGCTTTCGTGAAGTAAATCTCACAATGGGTAATGGTCATGGGTTTATCTTTAAGCCATACGATGCATGGATGAAACCCATTTCAGTATGGATAAAGGAAAGGAGTTTGAATGATGAAGACTAGAACTTGTATCACTTCACGATCATCATTTCCTTCGAAACAGATCTCAGATCTTTTCCAGTGTCAGCGGTTGAGGCTGCTTGCCATCGATATCAGTAATATGATAATCCAGTGCCAATTGAGCAGCAATGCAGACCTTTCCTGACTTATCGAGTATTTTAGTATCCAGGAACATATTAGCGATCACCCGTCCAATGAATTGTGGAGATTCGGAATTTGTTAGATCAAGGTAGGCAGCAGCTTTCATGACCTCCTCTGTTCTTACAAGACCAGGATATAACGAGACCACAGAAATCTTTGTATCCCGAAGCTCCAATGCCATATCAGATGTTAATTTGTCAGCCGCTGCTTTGGACGCACCATAAATAACGTTACCAACATATTTCTTTGCAGCCCAGAAGGAAATATTTACGATAAGGCCAGATTCATCAGATCTCATTAGCTCCAATGCAAATTTGCTGGTTACAAATATTGATCTGACCCCAACCTCAAAAATCTTGTCCCATCTTTTGACAGGCTGATCCCAGAATTTATCAGTCCAGGTGAACTTACCATTCTCTACCATGTCTTCATATCCGCCCCAGGCGCAGTTGGCCAATATCGATATCGTACAACCGTCAGATTTTATCCGCTCGAGAACGGATTTTGTTTGATCGTCGTGCCGATGATCACACTGAACGGGAATACATATGCCGCCTGCCTCCCTGACAGCTTCAGCAGTTTCGTTTAATGCCACTAAGTTTCGCCCAGTGATATAAACTTTAGCACCGTATTCGCCAAGACCTATCGCAATCCCTCTGCCCACTCCACGGCTGGCGCCGGTGACTAGTGCGGTACATAGATCCAATCGATTTTTAGTTTTCATGTTGGATTTTAATTACAAAAAATTAGGTTTTAAATTTAATGTCAACGTTTTTAATTCCGATTGTCATCATCTTTGGACTTAAAACAGGATACATCTCAGTCAATTCAGCAGCAGCGAGCAAACGTTCTCTTTTGTGTTCGTCCCCCATGTCAGATTCCAGCGTTGGTGAGATACCGGACAGTCCAACTAATCCCAACGTTGATAAAACACTAAAACCTGATTCACGCATTTCTGTGTTAATTTCCCGGACTGTATGAAAATAGGCGATATCAAAAGTTGAAAGTTTTGAAGAATTGTTTTTCCGTACACCGGTAGCAGCTTCCATTGCAACCATACCGTAATAGTCGTCATCGAATATCATTCCTGAACTCATCGCGTACTGAAGACCTGCGAGTCTACCGATTGTAACGGCCAGTAATTTTCCTCCGCTTCTCAATATTCGTTTTGATTCCCTTAAAGCTTTGATCCGGTCCTCTTTTTCAGTTAAATGATAGAGTGGCCCGTTTAGTATTACTACGTCTGCACAACTATCATCGTAACACAGATTCCGGGCATCCTGTACGGAGCTGGTTACGATACCTTCCAAACCACGATGTCGTTCATTAAAAAGCTCCACATGTTTAGGAACGACGTCAGAATAATGAACCTGGTATCCCGATTCAGCTAACCACCTGGAGTAATGACCAGTACCCCCTCCGATGTCAAATATTACTGATGTTTTATCGGGGGTATTTTTTAAGATAACACGGCGTATATGTTCTTCCTCCAGTTTACCATAAGCACTTTTTAGCCTTAGGTCTTCGTTAAATGTTTCATAGTATTTTTCAATATCTTCTTTTTCCATAACTACGGTAATAGACATTATCTTTTTAAAAGACGTTTAACGATCAATTCCATCAACTGTTCCTTGTATTGTCTGCTAATAGGAACTTCTTTATTTTTAAACTTTACAGTGTTCCCTTCTATGGCATCTATGAGCATAAAGTTTACGAGGAATGAATGATGTACTTTAACAAAATTACTGGGTAGCTGGCCCTCAATACTCTTCAAGGTTAAGTAGGCAATTATTTTCCGGCTTTCCGTGTGGATAAAAATGTAATTGCCGGCACTCTCAATGAACAGGATTTCTTCTATAGGAAGCTTTTCGATCTTTTTTTCGCTCCTTACAAAAATAAATGGCATGTCTGGTCCGGTATAGTTCGCCCGTAGTTCAATGTATTCTTTCGCCTTCTGCGCAGCCTTTAAAAAGCGCTTGAATGAAATCGGCTTTAGCAGGTAATCGATTATATCTAATTCGTATCCCTCAAGGGCATATTCAGGGTAGGCTGTTGTAAGTATAGCTAAAGGTTTTATCTGAGAACCTTTCAAAAAGTCAATTCCATTTTTCTTAGGCATTTCAATATCCAGGAACATGATATCCACAGGATGCTTTTTTAGCCATGTATCCGCTTTTGGTGCGTTCTCAAATTCACCAGCCAAATTGAGAAAAGCAATTTCCTCGATATATTCCCTGACAACCTTTCTTGCCACAGGCTCATCATCCACTATGATGCATTTTAAATTACTCATATCATTAATTTTAGTTTAACACGCCAAACATTGTCGCGCTTCCAGGTGAAAAGCTCATAAGCATCTTTGTATAATAAGTCTAGCCGCCTTGTAACGTTTTCAAGCCCAATTCCTTTTCCTTTATCAGCTACCTCTTCGAATGAGTTTTCGCATTCAAACGTAATAATCTTTTTATCGTAGGATAAAGAGATTTTAATAGCGCTATCATCGTTTTCATCGCGTGATACATACTTGAACGCATTTTCGATAAAGGGCAAAAATAGCAGCGGGGCGATCTTTACTTCGCCCTGACCCATATCAACCTGCAAATCTACTTTCAGATTGCTGTCGCTTCTGGCCTTTTGAATAGCAACATAGTTTTCAATGTATATAACTTCCTTTGTCAAATCTACCTTGTCAGCATCCGCTTCGTAAAGATTGTAGCGTAACAAATCCGAAAATTGAAGAAGAGCATCTTTAGCTTGCTGGTTGTTTTTATCAATGAAACCAAAAATCGTATTTAATCCGTTAAACAGGAAATGAGGGTTAATCTGAGCTTTTAAATATTTGAGCTCAGTTTCCAATTGGTTAATCTTTATATTCTTCAACTCCTGTTTGCTTTCATACTGCGCTTGTGTGATGTACAGCATGGAGGAAATAACGGCGAACCAGATAGCATATGGAAGGGCATTTAGGAAGTACGGGCTATAGGATTTTATTTCCATACTATAAAGTCTGGAAACGGTGTACGCATCATAAAGCCCCTTTATAAGCACATATACAGCAATTAAGAGGCTGACAAAAACGATGTATTGTGTGAGACGCCGTGTTGCGGCTAAGCGGGGCATCAAAATAGAGCTGTTCACACAGATCATCATTAACATTAAAAGTAGATGTACACAAAATATTGGCAGGAAAGTCTGCCAGTCTTCATGACCAACATACAGCTTTCTGCTGGGAATGAGTAGTATGATATAGGCAATCGTAAAAAGCAGGTGATAGATATACTTTCCGGTCACCCAGGCTAATATTTGTTTTTTTACCATTGAATATTATTATATGGGCTGCTCTTACAAATTTAATCATTAACGCTGGCAATAATTTCAGTCAGGGATGATTCAATATACCCGATCTGTCTGCACCATTCTGTTGCCGAAATTCAAATTCATAGTATTAACATACCTTGCTCTTGTATGACTTTATAGCTAAAATTAGTAGCATGCATTTGCTGCATAAAATTAGTTACACACTTAGCTTGTTTTTCTTGTCAAACAGGCATTAAATCTTTTTTCGTCCTCCTTTAGTCCGAAACCTGTCCTGACACAATTTTAATTGTGTCAAGACAGAGCGGGTGTTCAAGTAGCTTTTAGTACAATATATCAAAAATGTTTCTCGATTCTCCTTTCAGCCCATATTTTTAGTCATAAACTAAATGGATATGAAGTTCCCATTACTCCTGATCCTTTTTAACTTTCTTTTTGTGGGAACAATAAACGCTCAGGCCCATCCCAACGAGCATGTGGATACTGTCAATAATTTGACCCATAGCTTAAACTATAAGTCATCCGAAACGAATGGCTTGCCGGAATACAAAAAGTTTGGTAAAGGCAAAAAAAGCCTTCTCCTTGTCCCCGGTCTTGGCTTCGACGCTTCAGCTTTCGCAGATTTCATCAGTGCAACAAAGTCCGACTTTACGATTTACGTAATAACCCTTCCGGGTTTCGGAAATACGAAGGCCCCGCCGATGCCCGCATCCGGTACTAGCTATGGAGAAAACTCATGGAATAAAAGTGCCGGAGAAGGTATTATGCGGCTTGTTGAGAAAGAAAAAATTATACGTCCTATTTTAGTTGGGCATTTCGTAACGGGTACTCAAATTGCCACGGAAGTCGCAGCGCGATATCCGGAAAAAATTGGTGGACTTGTTCTGATTGGAGGGCCGGCGAAGTTCATTTCTATGGAAGCTGGCAAGCCTAAAGACTACGCTCTTGCTGATCTTATCCGTTTCACTGATACTTATACAGCACCAGTTATGTTCAAAAAAATTTCGAAAACTGCCTGGGATACCGGTAATTATTTACCTGAAGTCTATTCTACGGATAGTAAAACGGGAAGTACACTATGGGATATCTCAGCAAATGTCCCTTTGCCTGTTATGATCCGTTATTTGTGCGAATATATTGCATCAGATATATCCGGTCTCTTTAATCATTTAAAATGTCCGGTATTGGTGCTGCGACCCTTGTTTACGCCGGATATTTTAAAAAATCCAATCAACAACTATATTAAACCCCAATTCATTGACAAATGGGATTCTGTAAAATCTGAAAACACGAGTATAACAGTTGTGGATATTGATAACGCAGGCGTATTTGTTTGGAAAGATGCTCCAGACAAAACGTATCCCGTAATCAAAAAATTCATTGCAAATATCAGGTAACAATATTTATAACTGATCAACTGATGTTATGAAACTGCTGTTTGAAACACGAAGACTTTTCTTGAAATGGGGTGCTGCAGGCATACTCGGTTATTTTTTTACTCCCATTCAATTACATGCTGAAAATAAAAAAAAGAATATGGAGCATCCTCAACTCAATCCCGCCCTAGTAAAAGACTTTGTAGCCAATTGTCACGGCGATCTTGCCAAAGTCAAGGCGCTTTATGCCCAGGAACCGATGTTAATTTATGCTTCCCATGATTGGCAAAATGGAGACTTTGAAAATGGTATTGAAGCCGCAGGGCATGTAGGTAATGTGGAAATTGCCCGATTCCTGCTCAGTAAAGGCGCCAGAATTAATTTCTTTACGCTTTGCATGCTGGGAAAATACGATATTGTGAAAGGTATGCTCGACCTTTACCCGGACCTCGTACACGCAAAAGGCCCCCATGGCTTTACACCGCTGCATCACGCAACCGTGGGGACAGATGCGGCCAATAAGATCAAAGACTATTTACGCGATCTGGGTGCAACTGAAATGCAGGTGAAACTTACGCTGTAATTTTTTTACATTATATACCAAAAGTCAATATCACGAAGATGAAGTGCTTTTTTTTAATTGTTTTCGCATTACTTGGATCATTGGCGGTTCCGGCGCAAAAACCGGCAATTAAAACCACCGTCTTTACTGGTATCTGGGAAAAGAGCACTCCGGAAGAACAGGGTCTTTCCTCTGCTGTATTAAATGAAATGTTTGATTATATCCATGCGAACAAAATAAAAGTTCACAGCATTCAGATTTTAAGACATAATAAACTGTTACTGGATGCTTATTTCTACCCCTACAGCGGTACATCTTTACACGAGGTTGCTTCCGTAACGAAAAGCATTACCTCCACGCTGGCAGGTATCGCAATCGATAAAAAGTTTATCCCCCGGGTAACAGATCCTGCTTTTAAATATTTCCCGGGGTACAACTCTATGGATGCCTTAAAGCAATCTGTAACTATAGAAAACCTGCTCACTATGCAATCAGGATTGGATTGTGGAACTGATCTAAGCGATCCTTCGATAAATGTGGACGAACGACTGGCTGAGATGAGAAAATGTACTGATTGGATCCATTGTGCGCTGCAAATACCGATGATCCGCAAACCGGGGGAAAAATTCGCTTACTGCAATGCCAATTGCCATCTGCTCTCTGCTATTATTCAGAAGGCCACCGGTGAAAGCCTTGAAAGTTTTGGTACCCGGGAGCTTCTTGCCTCCTTGGGTATTAAGAATTTTTATTGGCCGGCCGATCCGCAGGGAATTAACTATGGCTGGGCAGATATGCAACTGCATCCTTATGACATGCTCAAAATCGGCGTACTGATGCTTCATAAAGGCAAATGGAACGGTCATCAGCTTGTTTCCGAGGGTTGGCTAAACACAGCAACAAAGGCGCATGTCAAAGAAACCGGCGGTTCTGATGGCTACGGCTATTACTGGTGGGTACCGGGCGGCGACTATCCCGATGTATTCGAAGCGGTGGGGCGTGGAGGTCAGCGGATTACTATCTGGCCGTCAAACGATATAGTTATCGTCTTTACAGGGGGTGGCTTTAACACATCAGACCTCGTTCCTTTCATTCTAAAGGCTATAAAGGCAAAAGGATCATTGAATCAGGATCAAGCAGCCTATACGCTTCTAAAAGGCAACATTTTAAGTGCTGTTGCTCCGCCCAGACCGTCGGTAATAAAAGCCAAACCTCCCATAGCCTCATTAGTGGAGGGGAAGCAGTATAAACTGGATTCCAATTCACTGGGATTTTCATCTATCCAGCTAAAAACCATCAGCGAAAAAGAATGCCTGATTGACATAACGTGGAATGGGAACCCTGTAAGCTGTAAAGCTGGCCTCGATGGGGTACCACGCTTCTCGATGAATCCGCTGGTACGGCTGGAACAGGCTTGTACCGCCCAATGGCTCGATAATGATTCGCTGGAAATACAGATCGACATGGTAGGCGCTATCAATAACTATACGTTAAAATGCAAGTTTGGGGAAAGTGCCGGTAGCCTGGTCATTGAGGCCGGGGAGGGGACGGGTTTAAACAACGAAATAATCAACGGCAGGCTATAATTCATGAAAAAAACTCACGGCAGCTCGTTTCGCATAAACCGAAGCAATCTTTCGCCATTACCGTTTGTTTTCAATGTAGCGGCCATGCTGGTGTCAGCTTTTCCATTGTTTCCGATAGTAGAATGTGTGGGCGTCAGATCCTTTGTGCGATCTATATTTCCAATGCCCACAATGATCATGTCGTGGAGAAGCATAGCAGCTTAAATACACTCATGTGATGCTATTTTACAAGATCGTGTTTCAGATAAACCTTAATTATTTAGGAGCGACGTTATCTCATCAAATCCTTTTTTTTCAGCCCAGGAGCCGGGCGTCGACCAGGTTTTTTGGCCTTTCACGTCTGTGAGCGCCCGATTTTTTAAAAGGAATTCAACCATAGCTTTTTGTCCGCTTCTCGCCGCCCAACCAAGTGGTGTGGAACACCATTCCACTTCTACAGCATTAATATCCGCGCCATAGGCCAAAAGAATTTCAGCAATCGCAATATCACCACTTCCTGCGGCTCTATGGAGCGGTGTAATGCCAAGCCAATTATACCGGTTTGCCGGAAGCCCATGCTCTAAGAACCACCGGGCGCTTCCGGCAGACTTAAAAGTGAATGAATCCCACCACGCGGCGGGATCATAATCCCGGTGGCGTAATAGATCTGCCCGGCTTTCCAATAGGACGGATATATGGTCCCGCAGATCCTCGCGTATGAGATGGTCAATAAAAGTCTCAGCCAAAGAATTATTGGAAGCCACCATCGCTTTAAACTGAATCAAATCACCCTCCAGGATATCTTTCAACCTGTTTTTTGAATGTTGTTTCAAAGCAGCAATAAATCCGGCTGGAGCCTTAACCCACGCTGCCATAAAAATGGCATCACCCGAGGATTCGACCTCTGCATCAACATTTGCTCCATGTTCAAGTAATCGCTGTGCGATATCGAAATGTCGTCCCCAAACAGCAGCATGTAATGCACCTCCTTCAGGTGCTACCCCTGGTTCAGCCTGATTTGAGCGAGCACCGTGCTGCAGGAGAAACTCGGCAATAGAAAAATACCCGGCACCGGCTGCCATCCGTAAAGGAAGGCCGGAAAAATAATCAGCATATAGAGGCTGCGCATTGATCGAGTCTGGATTCCCTTTGACAATTTCTTGCACAAGATCATAGTCGCCGATCCTGGCGGCTGTGCCTATATCACAGTCGGCATCGCTTTTTATTAGAAAGTTGAGCAACTCATTATTCTTCGCAAAAAGATCTGAATCCCTGGGAACATGCCATGTTCTTTGATGAAGATAAACATTCGCCAAATCGATAGGCCGGGCACCGTCTGGCCTTTTCGCATTGATGTCTGCTCCATGCGCCAATAAATATTCAATCAGTTCATAATTGGCCGTAAAAACAGCCCAATGCATCGGTTGATTGCCTTTGGTATCAGCTGCAATCATCGCATCCTGGCTTTCAATTAACGCTATTGCCGCTTGAGTTTGGCCATTTTTTATCGCTTCGGCGATAGCATTTCCTTCAGGTGAAATGTTATAGTGTTCCTTTAGAACGGCGTTCAGGTATCCCATTATCTCTGTATATGCCCTGTCCGCGGCAGTGGTCAGTAATGGCTCACCCGGCTCATATACAGCATTCACGCCTTGTCTTAAAAGGAATTCCACGATATGCCTGTGGTTTTCCCTGACCGCAAAATGCATCGGGGTAAAATACTCATATTCGCAGGTCAGGAGCCGCCTGTCGATTTCCGCGAGCTTCTGCACGCTTTCCAAATCGCCTCCAATAGCCGCACAGATCATGGCCCATACACGGTTCCCATTGCCGTTTGCAAAAGGAATATATGCCTCTGTTTTTAGCGCATGGGGCTGCCTCATAAAATGTATTATAATCCGATGCTTTATTAATCTGCCCGGAGCGCGGTTACTGGTTGCACAAATGCAGCCCTGAATGATTTTATACCAATTACGAGCAAAGAAATAGTGAATACGAAAACCATCGGCAGTACAAATAAGAGCCATGGAATATTCACCCGGTATTCAAAATTCTGTAACCACTTATGAGCAAACATGATGGAAAATGGCAGGGAAATAACCGCGGCAATTCCCATCAGCCATAACAATTTCCTGGAAAGCTGATAAGAAATGTCCAGCACAGAAGCACCAAGTACTTTTCTGATCCCTATTTCTTTAGTCCGCTGTGTCACCTCATAGGCAATCAGGCCATACAAACCAAGTGTGGCTATTATCAGCGCAAGTGTGGAAAAGAAGGTAATGATCTTCGAGAACCGTTCTTCGGCTATATATTGTCTCTTCAATTCCGCATCCACGAAATCATAATCAAATAATGCCGAAGGATAATGCTTCTTCCAAACGTTGCTGACAGCTTTAACCCCATCTGATAACTCTCCATCGCTAATCTTTACCGTTATCCGGGAGAAGTTCTCACCCAGCTGGCTAATGGCTAAAGGTTCAATTAAATGCTGGAAAGAGTTGTAATGAAAGTCTCTGACTACACCGATAACGGTTCCGGATTTATCATTGAATTTAACCGGTTTCCCTATAGCAGACTCGGCATTTTTCCATCCAAACTGGCGCACAGCCGATTCATTCAGGATGATATCGTTCGATCCGGAAAGGTTCTGGTTGTGATCAAACATCCTTCCTGCCAGAAGCTTAATGCCGTAAGTACTCAAAAACGCTTCATCGACCCCCAGCCTGGAGGTAGTCCTTTTCAAGGGCCTGCCATTTTGATCTGTGGTTTCTATATCGCTGCTCGATAAGCCCGAGACAATTAATGAATTGGAAACGGCTACGTTTTTAAGCGCTGTGTGTTTTAATAGGTCATTTTTGAAGGCCTCATAGCCTTTTATTACATCGGCGTTCCCATTGACTCTCAGAAACAATAATGCATTTTTATCATAGCCCAGGTCTTTATGCTTTATATAGTCAATTTGGGAGTAAATGACCCCTATACAGATAAACAATATTAGAGTGATCACGAACTGCGAAACCGTCAGTGATTTTCTGAGCAATGCACCTTTTATAGATGTTTTGAAGGAACCTTTCAATACGGTAATCGGCTGAAATGAAGATAATACCAGTGCGGGGTAGATACCTGAAATGATACCGAGAAGCAATGTCACGCCAAGAAGGAACAGCACCAAACCCGGAGAAGCCAGCAAGGAAACATCTTTTCCCGTCACCTGCAGGAACAAGGGTTGCAGGCACTTCGCCAGTATTGAAGAAATGAGTAACCCCAAAAAGGTTAGAAAAACAGATTCAGATAAATACTGCAGAACCAGATTCATTTTCGACACACCTATAAGCTTCTTAATGCCAACCTCCTTCGCCCTGCTCAATGATTGCACATTTGACAGGTTGGTATAGTTGATGGCCGCAAGAAGGAGTATAAAAATACCGATTATAGAAAATACATAGACCTGTGCGATACTTCCTACAGGAGCTATTTCATTCTGAAGGTTTGAGTGCAGGTGAATAGCTGATAATGGCTGCAAGGTATATGAATAATTGGACCGGAAATCATCAGGCTGTTCTATATGAGAAAGATAAAATTTGCTGATTTTCTTTTTGAATACATCTATATCAACATTCGGTTTAAGTAAAAGGTAAGTGTAAAACTTTGCCTCTTTCCATCCTTCGTTAGACAAGATCGATGGGTTGAATTGCTCTACAGTATTAAAAGAGGATAATATAGAAAAAGTGAAGTGTGAATGCTTCGGCGGATCTTCCACTACGCCGGTCACTTTGTAATTGGCCCCCCGGCCACTCGTATCGTTCATAAATATCAACAGAGACTGACCCAGGGGATCGGTGTTTCCAAAGTATTTTTTCGCAGCCGTTTTGGTTAAGACGATGGAATAAGGATCGGTCAATGCCTGAGTCCTATCCCCTGATAAAAGGCGAAAGCTGAATATGTCAAAGAATGACTGGTCCGTAAGAAGTATACCTGGTTGCAAAAACTGCTTTCCGTCCTGCTGCACGATTTCTTCTCTTAACCGCAGTCGAACAGTCTTTTCAATTTCCTGATAATCATGCTCCAGAGCCGCAGCCATAGGCGCACTTGTCCGCGCCGATTCTTCCGTCTTTCCATCAATGTTTCGGATTTCGACTAATCTGGCGATCCTGTCAGCGTTTGTTTGAAACTTATCAAAGCTTAGTTCATCTTTTACCCAAAGACTGATTAAAATGAAACAGGTAAGCCCTGCTGACAGGCCAATAACATTTATGAAAGTTGCAGCTTTATTCTTCCCAATTCTCCGAAGCATCCGTCTGAAGCGGTTCAATAGCATAAAAGGGTTCAATTTTATTCCTTAATATCCAAAATGTATATTGATCAGGCGAAATGTTTTTGATGACTAATCATAATTGCACCATAATTAAGCCTGTTTTCGTGATAATGGGGCGTTAGGAAAACAGCTATAAAGACTATTGCGTAGACAATGCGCATAATTGTCAAAATATCTTTGTAAAAACAATTACGAATACGATTTTAGAATATTCAAAGTACCCTATGTCAATGAAAAGATCATTTCTTACGATCCTGTTGTTATCATTTTTCTTTATCGCTCATGCGCAAAACATCTCTGCCGGTGAAAAGACTGCCATCATCGAAAAGGCTAAACAGCTGTTAACGGAGCACTTTATCAGCAACGAAAAATCAAAGATTGTATCGGATTCCCTAAATGACTCACAGTTCAAAGCCGTGAACAATAGAACCGAATTTGTGAAACGATTGAATAAATTGCTTTTTCAGTATACTAAAGACAAGCATTTATCCGTAGAATATAATCCCAATTATGCCAAAGAGCTCGAAAGCAACAGAGATGACAAAGTTGAACAGGCTGCAAAAGAGAGAAAGGAAAATTATGGTTTTGAACAAACCAACATTCTTAGCGGCAATGTTGGTTACATCAGGCTTAGATACTTTGCCGATACCGGTAACTCGAAGCAGGCGGCATTAAAGGCGTTAGGATCGGTTGCAGGTACAAAGTCACTGATCCTTGATTTGAGGGGTAATTCTGGTGGGAGTGGGTCCATGGTTCAACTGTTATGCAGTTCATTTCTTCCAGCTCGTGGTGAGCCGTTATTACAGATTATATACCGGCGCGGCGATACGGTAACGTTAAAAACATATACAGACACCAGCAGGATGATTTACGCGAACCCCATCTTCATCTTATGTGATCACAATACCTTTAGCGCAGCCGAAGCCTTTACGTTAATCATGAAGAACCGGCAACGGGCTGTTATCATAGGTGGTACTACTGCTGGAGCCGGAAATATAGCCGGGCCTCATTTTCTAACGCATGACTTCATCATAACAATTCCTGTCGGAAAAATTGTAGATCCGCTAACAGGCAAGGGCTGGGAAGGAATTGGTGTACTTCCTGATATAGAGGCGGATTGCACACAGCCATTAAAATAGCCGGGTAATTGATACCGTAAAGGTAACAATGAGGGTGCTATCAAATAAACTATAATGGAGGAAATTCAAAAACAAGCAAAACGCGTATTACTTTTTCCTGCCACCTATCTGATTCATATTGCGGAAGAATATTGGTTTGGAGAGCGATTTTTTAATTGGCTGAACCACTTTGCCGGGGCAAGAATGACAGCAAATTCTTTTCTGGTATTAAATGCGATATGCCTTATTATTATGATCGCGGCTTGTGTAATAGCATTGTATCGGCGTGATATTCGAATCCCCTTGGTATTGGCAGGTATTATCCTATCAAATGCCTTATTACATCTTATTGGGAGTATAGTGACAAATTCTTATTCACCAGGTCTTGTATCCGCATTGTTGCTTTGGCTGCCACTATCCTTGAGATGGCTTTTGCGTTACCAGCCTACCGTCTCAACCCCTAAAAAAATTTCTTGTTTAGCTGCAGGTATATTAATTCAAGTGATGGTATCTTTTCTTGCTCTCAAAATTCAATAAGAGGATTTGGTGCGGTGCTTGCTGCAATAATAAATATTTGTTTCCATGCAATTAAGCTCCAAAAGACTAACACAGTGAAACTTTTTCAATACCCGGCAGCACAAAATAACGGTTAATTTTGAAGTGATGGCACCGAAGTTTTTAAAAAGGTTATTCTCAGAGAAGTATTTATTCCATACCCTTGTTTGGATGGTGTATAGCGTTTATACGTTGATGCGAATGCAGGAATATGTACAGGAAAGCGGGTGGCTGTTTGCAATGTTACCTTTTTTCATGACGCTTATATTGACTGCTACATTAATTTACGTCAATGCTTATTTGTTGGTACCACTGCTGCTCGATAAGAAAAGGGTTATCGGCTACACCGTATGTATCATATTGCTGATCGCCTTGTGTACGTTTGCGCGCAGTGTGGCTCTGCGTTATTGTGATTCTTTATTATGGCCTTCAAAAACCCCATCAGCTTACGCTTATTTTACCTGGACATTGCTTGACAATTTCTGGGCCATTCTGATCTCAACATTGCTATTGTTCAGCCTTAGATGGATCGATCAAAAAGATAAAGTGAAGAATATTGAGATAACACAATTGCAATCTGAACTAAGATATCTCCGGACTCAAATAAACCCACACTTTCTATTTAATGGTCTAAATACCATTTATGGAAACATCAATAGTGAGAATGAAGAAGCCAGAAATATAGTATTGCAGTTTTCGGACTTGCTAAGGTATAGCTTGTACGAAGCGGACGTAGAATGGGTCGAACTTGGACAGGAAATAGCGTGTTTGGAAAACTACGTAGCACTGCAAAAAGCGAGAAGAAATCAAAACCTGGAAATAAGCTTCTCCGTTAAAGCGCCCAAACAATCAGTAAAAATTGCTCCATTAATCTTTATTCCCTTCGTGGAAAATGCGTTTAAACATGGACTGGCCGTAGGAGATACCGATAGTTTTGTTGAAATTTCCCTTCATCAAAAAGTACAAGAGCATATACTATTTCATTGCAGCAATTCTTATGAAGACCGGCCTGCAAAACAAAGCGGTATTGGGCTTGCAAATGTAAAGCGCCGATTAAATTTGTTGTATCCTGAGAAGCACCGTTTGAAAATCAGCGACAATGGTCATGTTTATTCAATTGATCTATGCATTGAATTGTCATCTGCAAAATCTGATGATTGTAATGAGGCGTTTCAATGAATGTGTTACAGATATCGTTGCCGTCAAACCGAAGGGATCCGATAGCTAACGATATGATTCATTGCAGATCTTCCCCTTCAAATGCGAAAGGCAGCAGGTTTTTGACAGTATTGATTACATAAACAGGCCCTTCCATGCCCGACAGGATCACTCTTATAGGATGTTTGACTCTTGTTTCATATTCCAGCAACGCCTGTCTGCACATACCGCAGGGAGAAATGGGTTGATTGCTTTTACCTTCTTCTGGCTGATAGGTAATGGCAATTGCTTCGATCACTTCGTTGGGATACAAGGTTCCGGTAGCGGCAAGTAAACTTCTTTCGGCGCAAATACCTACTGGAAACGATGCGTTTTCCTGGTTGGTGCCTTTTACTGTTGCTCCGTTAGCCAGTTTTGCTACACTGGCTACATGAAACCGGGAGTAAGGAGCATAAGACACTTCAGTTAACTCGCGCGCCTGCCGCAAAATATCAGCGTCGGCGCTGTCAAGATCGTTAATGTCATCAAAAACTGTATAGGAAAAATTATAGCTGAGCTTTTTCATTTCAATTATATCTTCAATAAAGATACTATTGTTATGCGCTCATCCCTGAAAAAATTATATCCTGCGTGATGGTTAAATGCTTATATTGGCAGAAGAAAATTTTCGGTGAATTTTTCAAGCTATGCTTGCATAATTTTGCAGTGAGAATTTTCATATCCGTCAGGTATATTTAAACTTAATAAACAGCATCTCATGTTCAAAAAATTACTTTTTCTTATTGCCGCCGGTTTATCAGTATTTCATACCTATGCTTACGATTCCAAAGACCTTATTGGCCGCTGGGATATTACAATAGATAAGAGCGGGATAAATGCTCCTTCATGGCTTGAAGTAAAATTATCTGGTTTTAAAACGCTTGTAGGTTACTTTGTGGCAGAAGGCGGTAGCGCCAGACCTGTATCGGAAGTAAAATTTGATAATGGGGCATTCTCATTTTCTATACCACCGCAATGGGAAAGCGAGCCCAATAACATGGTACTTGAAGGCACTTTAACAGGTAATGGCATAGAAGGAACGGTAGTGTATCCTAATGGGAAAAAATATAAATGGAAAGGTGTAAAAGCCCCTTATTTAAAAAGAACGAAAGCTCCTGTATGGGGTGCTCCCGTAAAACTATTTAATGGAAAAGATCTGACAGGATGGAAAGCGGTTGGTGCCCCTAATCAATGGATCGTAAAAAACGGTGTTTTAACCAGTCCGAAATCGGGAGCAAACCTTATTTCTGAGCAAAAGTTTAATGATTTTAAACTGCATATTGAGTTTCGTTATCAGAAGGGTAGCAATAGCGGTGTGTACCTTCGCGGCCGGTATGAAACACAGATACTGGATAATGATAAAAGTGAGCATCCCTCTAATGTGCTGTTTAGCGGTATCTATGGTTTTCTAACGCCCAGCGAGATCAATTCCAGGGGGCCGGGTGAATGGCAGCGTTATGATATTACCTTAATTGGAAGAATGGTTACCGTAGTAGCAAACGGTAAAACCGTGATCAGCAACCAGGAGATCCCGGGTATTACAGGAGGTGCGTTAGACAGTAATGAGGAAGAACCGGGCCCCATATATTTCCAGGGAGATCACGGGCCTATTGAGTTCAGGAACATAATAATTACTCCGGCGAAATGAAATAATTAAACAATCTTTTTGAAGTTACCGGGAAATGTTCTATATTTGCATTGCGAGGTAGAGCAGCGGTAGCTCGTCGGGCTCATAACCCGAAGGTCGCAGGTTCGATCCCTGCCTTCGCAACTAAATTTACCCGCCGATTGTGGCGGGTTTTTTATTTGAGCGGCTGTAGGGAATCATATCATTTTTAGCTTAAAAAGTGTTGTCTTCCTGAGCCTGCAGAAGGACTTTTTTTCAAATGAATCATGGTCCGGCAAGCTCACCACGACATTGCTCATTGAGGAGGTTTTAATTCCATTGCATAAAGCACCACCTGCTGTTCAGAGGACACAGAGTAACACTAGTTTTCTGCCAGGAATATTCCTAACAGGAGGTTGTCAAAAAATATATCATCCAATTGATGCACAATTTTGAAAAGCATTTTTGTTATAGGAATAACATTTTTCGTTTTTGGGGTTAGGTGTACACCTAACCCCAAAAACGAAAGGTCAGTGGCATTGGGAATATCTAATAGTTCTTTGGTAAAAATATTACAGGAAATAGATGAGGAGGATCAGCGATACAGGCGTGAAACGGAAAAGCTGGTTAATAAAGGCAGCAATGATACTTTGGCTTTTATTTTATTAGGAAAAAAAACCAGCGTGGCAGATTCAATGAACCAGATTAAGGTATTAAAGTTGCTTGATAGCATGGGGTGGCCGGATAAGAAAGTTATTGGGGCAGAGGGATCCAGAACTATTTGGGCGGTATTGCAGCATGCGGATCCTGTGGTACAGGAAAAATATTTTCCTGTGGTAAAAAAAGCAGTTGCAGATTTAAAGGCTGAGCCGGCAGATGCGGCATACCTGGAAGATAGGATACTGGTAAGCAAAGGTTTAAAACAAAAATACGGTACGCAATTGTCAGTAACTATTGGCAGCACGAAATCGTATATGCTCCCGGTTGAAAAGCCGGAATCGGTAGATTCTCTAAGAAACACTGTTTACTTGTTACCATTAAAATATTATTTAAAAAATAAATTTGGAATGGATTGGGATTTGAATACCTATTATAAGGAATTACCTGAAGCGGAAAAGGTCTTGGAGAAACATAGAAAGCGTTATTTATTAAGCAAAGAAAAGTAGTTTTAGGTTTATTTTTGTTGCCGGGAGGCGATAACATAGGAGGTACGAGGCGAGGATGCCTCGAACAGCATCTGTCAACTGTCCTCCGTCAACTATCAACTGAACAATGAAATCAGGTTTTGTAAATATATTCGGCAGGCCCAATGCGGGGAAAAGCACATTACTCAATGCGCTCATGGGCGAGAAGCTGGCTATTGTATCGCATAAAGTACAAACTACCCGGCATCGTATAAAAGCAATTCTTACTGAAAAAGATTACCAGGTCATTTTCAGCGATACGCCTGGCATTATTAAGCCCGAGTATAAGCTGCACGAAAAGATGATGCAATCGGTAAAGGGGGCGCTGGAAGATGCGGATATAGCTTTGTTAATTGTAGATATAAATGATAACTGGGAAGAATGTGATGCCATTTTTACTGCGTTGAAACTTCGTGTACCGGCAGTGGTGGTATTGAATAAAGTAGATAAAGCAAACAAAGAACGGATAGCAGCGGCCAGGGATTTTTTTTCTAAGAAGCCGTATTGCAAAAATACAGCAGCCATCTCTGCATTAACAGGGATTGATTTTAAAAAGTTTCTCCGGCCGATATTAGATCTGTTGCCGGAGGGAGAACCATTTTATGAAGATGACAGCATCAGTGATCTGCCCGAAAAATTTTTTGTAAGCGAGCTGATCCGGGAAAAAATATACGAACTGGCGCAGGATGAAATTCCATACCATACCGCAGTGCTGATCAGGGAATTTAAGGAGAAGCAAACATTAACAAAGATTGTGGCAGATATTATTGTTCACCGCGAAACGCAGAAAATGATACTGATTGGTGAAAAGGGCAGTATGATCAAGAAGCTGGGCACCATGGCACGAAAGGATATTGAGGCTTTTCTTCAACAAAAGGTATTTTTGGAGCTGTTTGTAAAGGTAAAACCCAAATGGCGTGATAATGATCTGCATCTGAAAGAGTATGGATACGGGGTGTAGTTGATACGTTTAAAAGTTTAAGGGTTGACATAGACTTTGTTTAATATAGCAATAAAGAATGGCAGCGTTTATATAGGTTGGGGTAATGTATTACAAAAGAAGCGAGCGTGGCAAGGAAGACGAGATTTGTTCATTGTTGAATAAACAAATAATAATATTTAAAATAAAATTCCCCCTCTGGGGGACTAAGGGGGCTATATGGGTTTTACAGTAGCAATAGTTGGCAGGCCAAATGTGGGCAAGAGCACATTGTTTAATCGTTTGCTGGAGCAACGAAAAGCGATCGTGGACGATGTCAGCGGCGTTACGCGCGACAGACAGTATGGGATCAGCGACTGGAACGGTAAGCTGTTTAATGTGATTGATACCGGTGGCTTTGTGCATGGCAGCGAAGATGTATTTGAACGTGAAATAGCCAAACAGGTATTGATTGCGGTGGATGAAGCCGATGCCATTTTATTTATGGTAGATGCCGGTACAGGTATTACGCATCTGGATGAAGAAATGTCCAATGTATTGCGTAAAAGTATTAAGCCTGTTTTTTTGACGGTAAATAAAGTGGACAATAATGACAGGATGCTGGATGCTACTGAATTTTACAGCATGGGCTTTGATCATGTTTATTTTATTGCATCGGCAAGCGGTAGTGGTACGGGTGAACTGCTGGATGCAGTAGCCGATTTGATCCCCGAAGAGAAAAAAGAAGTGGAAACAGACAAGGAAGCATTGCCGAAATTTGCTATCATTGGCCAGCCCAATGTCGGTAAATCTTCTTTGCTCAACGCATTGGTAGGGCAGGAGCGCACTATTGTAAGCGATATTGCCGGTACTACGCGCGATACTATTCATACGCACTATAATCTTTTTCAGAAAGAGTTTGTCCTGATAGATACAGCAGGCATCCGCCGTAAAGCACGGGTGCATGAGGACCTGGAATTTTACTCGGTGATCCGGGCAATTAAGGCTGTGGACGAAGCAGATATTTGTTTGCTGTTGATCGATGCAGAGAAAGGTATCACCGCGCAGGATTTAAATATATTCAGCCTTGCTGCGAGAAAAGGGAAAGGTATATTACTGCTGGTGAATAAATGGGACCTGGTAAAAAAGGAAACCAATACGGCAAGGGACTATGAAAATGAGCTGAAGAAAAGGTTGGCGCCGTTTACTGATGTGCCGGTGATCTTCGTTTCGGCCCTGGAAAAGACCCGGATCTTTAAAGCAATAGAAACCGCACTGGAAGTGTATGAGAACCGCAGGCGGAAAGTGCCTACAGCTAAACTGAATGACGTAATGCTGAAAGCGGTACAGGCGCACCATGCACCGGTGGTTCGGGGCCATGCTATTAAAATTAAGTTTGTAACGCAGCTTCCTACACATGTGCCATCATTCGCGTTCTTCTGTAATTTTCCTGATGATATAAAAACCCCGTATAAGAATTACCTGGAGAACCAGCTGCGTAAACATTTTAACTTCAGCGGGGTACCGGTAAGATTGTTTTTCAGGAAGAAATAATTAAGCAATTTTTAAGGTTACTATTCTTTATTTTTTGAATAAGAAGAAAAGATAAGCAATGAAAAAGTTTTTTCCGGGATGGTTGATTCTAGGTACCATTTTATTTGTCTCTTGCGAAACGGCATCTACTACAAAAGAAGCTGAACAGGATTCGATAGATGCGGTGGACGCCACCATTAATGATACTGTATCTATGGCAGATACTGCTTTATCTTCAATCGGTGATTCGCTGAAAGCGGATATCAGTAATGCGGCGGATAAGATTAAGCAACATACTAAAGATCTGGGTGATGCAGCCAGGCAAAAGGCAAATGAAGGGGTGGGGAAGTTAAAAGAAGGCGCCCAAAAAATTAAAGATGCTGCTAAAGCTGGTGTGGATGCAGCCAGGGATGAGCTGAAAAAATAATCCCGGGTATTTGCATTACCCAGATTGCCAGTCGCGGGAGGTAGTTCATTTTGCTGTTCCGGCAGTACTTTTAACAACCCATCCCGTATCCGTTCATATCATTTCTATGAATGAACGGTATTTTTAAATAGGTATAAGACCAGCGGAAAAAAAAACTCCAGCCTTGCGGGCTGGAGAAAAATAAAAAAAGAAAAAATAGTTTATTTCACATCAATGTTTGTGTGCAGCTCCTCATCCACCAGGATACGGCCGCAATTTTCGCAGGCAATGATCTTTTTGTGCTGTTTGATCTCACTTTGCTTTTGCGGAGGAATAGAGTAAAAACATCCACCACAGGCATCTCTTACTACCGGAACTACTGCCAGTCCATTTCTGAAATTTCCGCGGATCTTTTCGTAGCTGGCTAATAATCTTGGCTCTACTTCGCGTTTTGCAGCTTCAGATAATTTAGCAAATTCTTTTTCCTCTTTTTCATTTGCAGTAATAATCTTTTCCAGCTCAGATTTTTTTAATTCCAGGGAGCCTTCTTTTGTAGCAATGTTCTTTTTAGCTTTTTCAAGAAGCACTACTTTTTCGGCTATTTCTTCGTTGGCATCTTTAATATGCTTTTCAGCCAGCTTAATTTCGAGCTGCTGCATTTCAGTTTCTTTGTTGATAGCTTCAAACTCGCGGTTATTTTTTACATTTTCACTGTCTTTCTCATATTTCTTAATAAGCGCTTCGCTCTCTTTAATGGCGGCCTTACGTTCTTCTATAAATTCTGTAACACCATTGATCTCTTCTTCAATACGTGTTTGCCTTGCACGTAATCCCTGCAGCTCATCTTCAAGATCTGCTACTTCCATAGGAAGCTCGCCTTTCAGAATTTTAATTTCATCCATCTTGCTGTCAATTTTTTGCAAGTGGATCAATGAACTTAATTTTTCTTCAATGGAAAATTCTTTTAATTGTGCCATATATTTTCAATATTAATCTTTTTAAAACCTGGTTTAAAGGTTTTAAAAATAATGGACAGGATTTGTATTTATGCCTGTTTTAAGGACGGCAAAGTTAGGGAATTTTTGTTCTAAAAGATTCGTCAGCAGCTCAATCGTAAATTGTTCACTTTCGTAGTGGCCTATATCTGCCAGTAAAATATGCCCGTCTGCATCAAAATATTCATGATATTTTATATCAGATGTTATGTAAGCGTCTGATTTTGAATTTATTGCATCTTTAAGTAAAAAGATGCCGGCCCCACCGCAAATACTTACTTTTTTTACCGGCTTGCCGGTTTTAAGGGTATGTTTTATAATGGGCAACCCGAAAATATCCTTCAGCTTTTGCATAAAACGGTCTTCAGTAATGGCATCTTCCCATTCGCCGGTAATACCGGCGCCAATTTGCTGATGCTGGTTGTTGAGCGGGATCACCTCATAAGCCACTTCTTCATAAGGATGGTTGGCTTTTAGTACGGCAGTGATTTTGGCTTCCAGCCAGGATGGAAAAAGGATTTCTATTTTGAGCTCTTCATCCTCATGCCTTTTGTCAATTTCTCCTGTAAAAGGATGGGCCTTTTCGTTAGGCCTGAAGGTTCCGGTGCCGTTTACCCGAAAGCTGCACTCGCTGTAATTACCTATGTTGCCAGCCCCGGCTTCAAAAAGCGCATTCATAACAGTGGTGGAGTGATCGGCGGGCACATAAAAATATAGTTTGCAAAGCTGCCTGGTTTTGGGGGCCAGTATGCGGATTTTTTTTAAGCCGAGTTTTTCTGCTATTTTACCATTTACGCCGGTAAGGCTATTGTCAAGATTGGTATGGATGGCATAAATAGCGATATCATTTTTTATGGCCTTGATGATGGTACGCTCTACATAATTTTTACCGGTTATTTTTTTCAGCCCGCTAAAAATAATGGGGTGGTGGGCAACAATGAGATTGCACTGTTTTTCGATGGCCTCATCCACTATCGCTTCAGTAGCATCGAGGCAGCAAAGGACACCGGTACATGGCCAATCAGGCTGGCCTGTAAGCAGACCGGCATTGTCGTAACTTTCCTGCAGGGCCGCAGGTGCTATGCTTTCTAAATACGATATGATTTGATTGATATTCATGGTGAGTAGTGAGTTGGTAATAGGTAATGTCATCTGGTATCATATAATATCTATTGTCTGAATACTAACTAACATCTCTTTAACTCCGTATAGCCACTACAGGATCCATTTTGGCTGCCTGCATGGCAGGAATGATACCTGCTATAATGCCAACCAGTATACAGATAATAAAGGTCCATACCATATTGGAAACAGAAACATAAATAGGAAATTCGAGCGCTTTGGTAAGTATTACTGCAAGCCCTGCCACGAGCGCCAGGCCTATAAGGCCGCCAATGATACAAAGAAAGGCTGCTTCCAGCAAAAATTCGGTGAGGATGATATGTTTTTTTGCACCAATCGCTTTTTTTAATCCTATCTGAGGGGTACGTTCCTTTACTGTTACAAACATTATATTGGCCACCCCAAAAAGTCCCACGATCAGGCTGATACCGCCTATAATGGCTCCGCCGATATTTAAGCCCACAAAAGCCGCTTCTACCTCTTTGCTGATATCATTCAGGTCATTCAGCGCAAAATCTGATTCCTTTGTGGGACTTAACCGGTGAATGCTGCGCATGACACCTTCCAGCTCATCTTTTAACGCGGTGCTATTGATGCGGTCGTAGCCTTTGACTATTATTTTGGGGTCGGAATAGCGCTCTAAATAAATGGTTTTGGCAAACTGGTAAGGAATTATAATGCTTTTGTCAAAATTCCAGCCGCCTGTGATCTGCTTACCCTGTTTTTTAATAGTACCTATTACTTTTACCATGCGGCCTTTTAGCTTGATCTGTTTGTTAAGGGCCATTTCGGGTATACTAAAAAGCTTGGTAGCTACTTCATCGCCAATTACAGCTACATTGGTGCCATAACTGAATTCTGCATCAGAAATATATCTTCCATTGGCGAAGGCCAGTTTTTGAATATCATTATATTCTTCGCTAACGCCATATACCCTCACTCCATTCAGTAAAGATCCTCCAAATTCTATATTGTCCGAAAGATCATAAAAGAAGGCGGCATATTGAGTGCTGGGTGATCTTTCCCTGATCTGCTTTAGCTCGTAATACTTGGGATAGGGGCGGTTTACAAATTTCCACCAGGGATAATCGGGGCCGCCGCTCCATACCCATTTGTCGATAAAGATAATGTTATCCCCCATGGACTTTATCTCGTTCTGGATATTACGCTGCAGGCTGTTTACAGTGGCCAGCACGCCGATAATGCAAAAAATACCAATAGTAACACCGAACAGACTTAAAAAGGTCCGGAGTTTATTTTTCAGCAGCTCCTGCAGGGCCATCTTGAAACTATTACCTATTATTTCTAAAGTGCGACGGATAGTATTAATTATTTTTGTTCCGCAATTTAATATTTAATTGATATCTAAACCAAAGGGAGCCTAACATTTCCTGTTTCGGGGGGGACATGGATCAGGGGTAGGCTTTGTAGGGTGTGTTCGGCGGTCCTTCCTTTATGCTTAAAACGAAAAAAATATATATACCTAACCAGTAACCAACAGTCTACTCGAATAATTCGTACTTGGTTTTAGGCCGCAGGGCCTCTTTCCATATAAAACCGTCCAGCTTCATTTCAGCAGGTGATTTCTGGCTGATGGGATAAATAGTACCTTCTACCTGGCTTCGGAAAGCCACTTTATATAATTGCTTATTCTGAAAATAGGAATCAATAATATCGCATTGAGACTGGTTGATCCCTGTAAAGGCGCTGTCTTCATCCTGCAAGTAATAAATACACCGGGCTGTGCCTTTAGCCCGGACAGAGTCGAGACCCCCATCTATAAAGAATGCATCAATACGGGTAGCACTGATCTGGTTAAAAGCCTGGCTGCCAATATGATTAACCATAAAACCATTTTTGAAGGCTTCCATCCAGTGTGGTTTTTTATTTTGCGTATGCAGAAGTATGGTGTCTCCGGTGATCTGGTTATCCTTACCCCATACTACAGGGTCCTTAAAAAGCCTGAAGGTCGAGTCTTTAAAAGAATAGAACAGGCTATCGGAAACAGCCTGCATGGAGTCTGAGTAGATCCTTACATGGTGAAACGCTTCAAAATAGCGGTCGGTACTGTCCGTTGCAGCTTTCTTCTGCGCTACAGTAGTAGTATCTCTTCTTATATCTTTTTTTACAGTGATAACCGTGTTGGCAACAACACTGTCTTTGCCTGAAGCGGCTGTTGTATCTGCATTGTTTTTAGCAACAGGTGCGCCGTTTAAAGGTGCTGCCTGCGTTTCAAAAACATCAGAAGGTCTGGCGCTTTTTTTCTGCTTTATAGCACCCGTATCATTCCTTACCTCTTCTTTTACAGCAATAATACTGTCTTCTCCTGTATCAGCTATGTGATTTATATCGTTTTTAGTACCGGATTCATTGTTTACAGGCACTGTCTGCGTTTCAAAAAGATCGGAAAGCCTGGCGCTGAACAAAGTATCAGCGGCCACATAAATAGAATCGTTGTCCTGCTTAATGATCATTACCGGCTTTTGAGTGGCCAGTATCGCTTCGTTGATCCTGTTCTGAAAGATCAGGTTGGCAATAATGATGGTGCCGCGGGTAGAGTCTACGGCTATGGCGTTTCCTTCGGCGCGGGCTATATTGTCGTCGAGGTATACTTTGTCCGCATTAAGGGTAGACTTATTATCATCGTTGATAAAAGGCCGCTGACCAAATTCGGCCTGGCCTGTTCGGAGGTTGTAATACCCTTCTCTGGTATCGATACTTCGGCGCGCGCTATCCTTTATATGTGTCAGGGTAATAAAAGTAGCTATCTGCGTACCGGTATTGTATTGTAAGGAGTCTGTTTTGATATTGTAGGCTGGGTCGGTAACTACCACATTTTTCTTAAAGAACACATCTTTTATATCAGAGTAGTATTCGCCTTCCTTACTGGTGATCACGCTTTTTTTGTTTACTACTTTGCCCCCTTCTTTATAAACGCCTATATTGGTGTTCATATTATAAACCAGGCTGGGTGTGGTAAGCGTGGCCTGCCCGTCGGTAAGTTTTACATTGCCATCAAGATGGGCGATTTGTGTAGTACCAAAATATTTTAAGTGATCGGAATAAATATTTGTAGTATCGGCATCGTTGATGTGTACATGTCCCCAGGCTTCAAATGTATTCAGGTTGTCGTTTTTAATAGCCTTATCCGCTTTGAAAATGGTTTTTCCCTGTTGTAATATTACATTGCCTTCCAGAACGGTAAGCGTAGTGCTGTCATTTTCCTTTTGGATGGATAAAGTGTTGGACTTAATGATTTTAATGGTATCCCGTAGCGGAGCTCCACTTTTGATATTTGCCATTGCAAAGTTATATTTGGCAGTAGTGCCATACACTATAAGGCAGCCTAATACTGCAAAAGCAACGTGGAATGATAAAATGCGGGATGTGAAAGTTTTTATTATCACCGGGGAACAGAGTCTTTTATAGCAGGAGCTGTTAATTCCCCGGCTTTATTTTTTTTACCAAATACTGAAATGTTGACATAGCGTTTTGGATGTACACGAAGATCGTCCAGTAATATTTCTGCGCTTAGCAAAACATCACTCATTTTGTTATACAGCTGCCTGTCGTTGGTCAAGGCACCCAGCGTACCGTTTGGATCAGATATGCGATTAATAGTACTATGAAGATCTGTTATAGCCGCGTTAAGGGTATCAACAGTTTTTTGAAACTCCAGCTGCCTCAGGTTGGCTGTAAAAGTATTGGCATTGCTTAAAATTCCTTGAATGGCCTCATTTTGATTTTTAAGGTTGCCTGTAATAGCACTTACGTTATCCAGCGTATGGGTTAAGGGCTTATTGATACCTGCGAGTAGGGCATTAAGCGTGGCTGTAGAGTAATTGAGATTGGCTATGGCATTCTGCACATCTCTCTGCGTATTTTCATTGAGTATATGATTGAAATGGGAAAGCAGCAGTGTTACAGAATCAGCTACTGTTTTTATTTTTGACATCAGCGGTTTAGCTTCTGAGGACAAATTGCCTAAAAGGCCTGCTTCTTCTTTTGTATTGATCCTGTCGCCGCTCTGGAGATTGGTTTTTGAATTGCCTCTTTCTATAACAATATTAGAAGATCCGAGCAATGCCCCTTCAATATACGCTACAGAATTGGATGGTATATGCACATCTTCTGTTATACTGAGTACGACTTTTACAGCTGTTACGTTTTCATCTGCGGGTTCCATAGAATAGACTGTGCCTACCGTAAGCCCGTTTATTTTTACAAAGTTCGACTTTTCAAGCCCTCCAACTGATTTGAATACAGCATACAGCTTTGGTGTACGGTTGAAAATATCTTTTGCCTTTAAAAATCTGAAGCCAATGATTAATAAAGCTATGGATACAAGGGCTAAAGCCCCGACTTTTACTTCATTTGAGATTCTCATTTTTATATTTTCTTAGGGTTTTGTAGTGGTAGTTAGACGATAATGTTTGATTGATCACATGCAATATAAGCCATAAGACAAAATATATGCCTGAATTTTCATTAACCAGTTCATAGCCAAAGTTTCGCAAAGTAGGTTAAATTAGTTAGTTTAACCATATTTTTCCAGGTAAACCTTTACAGCATTAACAATATCTTTAACAATGGTGTTCTGTCCCTCTTCGCTCATAAGGTAAGCCTGATCTTCATTATTGCTTATAAAACCCATTTCAACCAGTATACTGGGCATTCCTGTAGCCTGTAATACCCAAATGCCTTTATGGTTACGCTGCTGCACCCCACGGCTTGTTCGCCCGCTGGAAATAAACTCTTTTTCTACCAGGGTAGCCAAAGCATAGCTTTTCCTGAAATAATGCTGGGCATATATCAGCATTCTTGCTTTCTCGGCCGGATCGTTCAGGTCCGGCAATTCAAGACTGTCGCTTTCCTGGTCTTCTCCTTCTTCGCTGTAATAATCCTCATCACCATCTTCCGGTAGGGTATTTTTCAGGGAAGACACTTTCTGGTCGTTCTTGTTTACAGCCCATATATACGTTTCAGTTCCTTTTGCTCCGTTCTCTACCCAAACATCCTGATATTTATTTACATAATAAGTTTGTTTTACCTTTTTCTTCCCTTTTTTTACATAACGTGTTCTGGCCTCCCTGCCTATTACTTTTTTAGCGTACCAGCCGCCGGGTTTCTTTCCGGCAGCGTTACAATGCAGGGAAATAAAAAGGTCACCATGGTTATTATTAGCAAATTCTGCTCTGTACCTGTTGGCGGCATTTGCGTTGGTATGATTACCGGGAAGTGCAAAAGAGGGCCGGGTTTCAAGTATTTTAACAGATGGAAACTGCTCTCGTAATGCTTTTGCTAATTTTATACCTACCTGTAAGGTAATCGTGGCTTCATTGGTTTCGGTACCTCTGGCGCCCACATCCGGGCCTCCATGACCAGCATCTACAATAATGGTTTTTACAGAAGACCCCGTTTGCCCATAAGAAAAGCAACAACTTAAAAAAAAGCCTGCAATAAGTATGTATCGGATCATTAATTTATACGTATATTTTTATTTTTTAATAATCATTGACAAAACTTCTGTTTATACAATAGTTACAGAATTTATAATATTCAAACGTGCCTGACATATTTTTTGTTAAAAATCAACTCTGGCACCCTCAATATGTATTTTTCATCCGGACCTGCTGAAATTAGAATGAAAAATTTACTGTACGTTTGCGAACTTTGAAAACCAATGCGCAAATTTAAAAGAATTTACCATGCCGTACTTATACTTACTGTTATCTTCCTTTTAACGGTCAGTAAACAAATTGGCGCTATTAATTTTTTTGCAAAAAAAACTTCCGCTACCATTAATCATAGCTTAGTGGTGGAAAGCGGTGTGCTGCAACTGAAAGATACGGTTCCCTCGCGTAAAGATTCGGTTATTATTACCGATACTGCTATTGTGGATACTACGGTCACTCCTATTGATTCTGCCCGCCAGGCCCCAACCGATACATTTACTTTAAAACTCTCTAAAGACAGTTTATCTGCACCCGTTATATATAAGGCACAGGATTCCGCTATTGGTATGATTCAGGGCAAGACAATAGAGTTGTACGGAAAGGCAAAGACGGAGTATCAGAACAGTTCACTGGAAGCTCCGTATATGAGGCTGAACCAGGCTACAGGTATTGTAACGGCAAGACCCCAGAGAGACAGCACAGGGACCATTGTGGAATATGTAAACATAGATTATGGTGATGGTACCCAAAGGTCTGATACGCTTGATTATAATTTTAAAAGCCAGCAGGGTATTTTAAGAGGTACTATTTCCCAGCAGGGTGAAATGTTTGTGCACGCACAAATAGCTAAAAAAGTAAATGAAAATACCTTTTATGCAAGAGGTAACTTTTTTACAACCTGTAATCTCGATCATCCGCATTTCGGCTTTCGTGCCAACAAGGCAAAGATTATAAATAAAAAGCTGGCTGTAACCGGCGCTGTGCGTCCTGAATTTGATTCGGTACCCGTTCCTATTTATTTACCGTTTGGGTTTTACCCGCTTTACCAGGGCCGGCACTCAGGATTTATGGCACCCAGCTTTGAAACCAACGACCAGGAAGGGGTGGGCTTATCCGGCTTAGGGTATTACCTTGGCATCAGTGATTACTGGGATGTACAGGTATATGGGGATATTTATTCTTTCGGTACCTGGAGGGTAAATGCCAATCCAAAATATATTAAAAAATATAAATACCAGGGAAACCTGAACCTGGGTATACAGAGTACAAAAAGAAATACAAAGGACGATCCTGACTATTATAAAAGTAACACATACTCTTTTTCATGGTCACATTCATCAGACAGCCGGGCCAGGCCGGGTATTAATTTTTCTTCTAATGTGAACTTCAGTTCTACCAATTATAACCGGAACCTGTCCAATGTTCCGATGGCGCCCTATAACAATAACCTCAGCTCATCTATAACATATTCCAAACAATGGATCGATAAACCGTTCAACCTTACCCTGGCTATGAACCACAGCCAGAACAATACCTCCCGGTTAATGACCATTAATTTTCCTACAGCTAATTTTTCAGTCACTACCTTATATCCTTTTCAGAAAAAAGATGCTGTAGGCAAAAAAAGATGGTACGAGCAATTGGGGATAGGCTATACAGGCAGCTTCAGGAATGATTTTAATTTCTACGACAGTATCAATTATTCGCGTACTAACGACCGGATGGGGAACCGGAGGATTTTTGAGTTCCTGAAAGATACTGCCCGCTGGAGCGCCAATCATAATATACCTATCACTCTGTCACTGCCGCCTATTCTTGGTGGTGCCCTGGTAATAGCCCCCTCGGTTTCTTACTCGCAGGAGTGGGTGGATGGGATCACTACCATGCGCTGGGGGCCGAAAACTTTCTGGTATGGCGACAGCGCTTATGTAAAAGATACTATTGTGGCTAACCTGAAACGTGCATTTAAGATCAAGCAGCAGGCGTCTTTTGGTATCTCGTTTAATACGGCATTATACGGGTTATACGAGTTGCCTACTGAAAAAATAATCGCGATACGGCATGTGATGCGCCCTACATTCGGGCTGAGCTATACCCCCGACCTGAATCAGCGTTTTTGGGACGCCGTGCAGATTGATAGTATAGGTACAAAAGCAGCCTATAACCAATTAGACGGTTTGTACTCCAGGCCTGTTAACCAGTTTACCAGCAGGCGGTCGGGCGGCATCAATTTCGGGCTGGATAATAATCTCGAAATGAAAGTAAGGGCAAAGCCCAAGAAGAAAGCAAAGTCTTCAGGTCAAGAAGACCCTGCTGATGAAAATGTACCCGATAAAACACTCGACTCGTATGCCAATACATCGAAAGAAGATGCTGAAAACGGAATTAAAAAAATCAAGCTGGCGGATGGATTTGGTTTTAACGGGTCGTATAATTTCCTGGCCGATAGCATGAAGCTGTCGCCGATCAGCATGTATTTCAGAACCAATCTTTTTGAAAAAATAAATATTAACGCTTCCGCCACGCTCGTACCTTATGAGCTTAGCGAGAGTGGTTATGCCACGAGCAAATATGCCTGGGCCGATGGCGGATGGAAAGTAGGAACCGTTACTAATGCCAGTATTTCCATGAGCACCAGCTTTCAAAGCAAGCCTACAGATCCCGAAAAGGCTAAGGCCCGCGAAAAAGCCATTAATCAAAATCTGAACGACCCTATGTTGCAGGCAGATCAGCAAAGACTTATGGAATATATGCGCCAGAATCCCGCAGAGTTTGTGGATTTTAATACTCCGTGGTCTATCAGCCTGTCTTACTCGCTTAATTACTCCCGCCGCGGGCGTAACTTAAATACGCTTCAAAGCTCAGTAAGCCCGGTAACCTCCAGCGTTAATTTCAACGGGAGCTTTAATCTTACGCCTAAATGGAACTTTAGCGTAAACGGCTATTATGATTTTGCTACCGCCAAAGTGCAGACTTTTTCAATGGCTATTTCAAGGGATCTACACTGCTGGCAGATGGCCATTAACGTAACGCCTATTGGCCTATACCGGTTTTTCAATTTTACTATAAGCCCCAAAGCGGGTATATTACAGGATCTGAAGATCAACCGTACCAGATCGTTCTATTCTACCAGATGATAGTTGATAAACGATAGATAAAAGGCATAAACTATTTTTCGAATATTGAATGCACCCTATTCAAATAGCTGACTATTTAACAGCTACCAGCTTTTCTGTATTTAGCTTTCTGTTTCTCATAACTGTTAACCGTTATTTGCTATATGCCGGCTATTGAGTATAGCTTCTTCCATAATATGGTATACCTTTTCTTTTAACTCAGCAGCAGTAATGTTTTCAGAAGATACGGGAGGCAGGAAGCGGAGCTCCAGCTTTTTAGGTAAAAAGAAAAATGTTTTATTGAGGGGAACAGCTTCTTTAGTTCCTGAAATAATAGCAGGAATAATAGATGCCCCGGTTTCGTGTGCCAGCTTAAAAGCCCCGCTGTAAAAGGGTTTTAAAGGTGCTGAGGTTCTGTTGCGTGTACCCTCTGGGTAGATACACATATGCATTCCCATTTTTAGCACCTGTTTCATTTTTTCAAAACTTCTTTTGCGGCTTTGTTCATTTTTACGGTCTACCAGTACCGATCCTTTTGCATAAAACCATCCAAAAACAGGAACTTTGGCAAAGCTTGTTTTTGCTATTGTTTTGTTGGGGCCAGGGATAAAAGGCGATGACAGCGGTATATCTAATAAAGAATTATGATTACAGGTAACAATATAACTTTTCCCTTTTTCAAAGTTCTTCCGGCCTGTTATTTTTATGGGGCAGGCAATTAAAAACATCCATACCCTCATCCATATTCTTGATACCCTGATAAGAAAGTCTGTTCCTTTGGGTTCAGGAAAGAGATAAGATATCATAGAGACCGGGAAGATGATAATAAAGGTAATGATAAAGGAAATCAATCCCCATGTGGCCCATATACGGCCTGCTATTTCTTTAAGGATACCCATTGTTTTATTGAATATCGGCAAAAATAGTCGTTTTCAGTTTTGGCCATTCATCTTTCAAAACACTGTAAAATACCGAAGTGCGCCTGTTGCCGTTCCACAATAAAGAATGGCTTCTTAAAATGCCTTCCTCCACACCGCCTACTTTTTAAAGTCCTTTGCGGGCACGGGTATTTAGTACACCGGTCTTAAATTCCACTCTTTCGAAATTCATTTCTTCAGAGGCGTGGCGCATCATACAAAACTTAGCATGTCGGTTGATGCCAGTACTTCTGAACTGCGCTGCCAGCCAGCTCCAGCCAATTTCAAGGCGTTTGTCGTGCCATGAAATATTGCCGATGCTGCTACTGCCGGCAATCTGCCCCGTTACTTTCTCTATAATAGTAAATGGCATGCGCGTTCCTGCGGCTTTTTCCTGCAGGGCGCTATCCAACCAGTTTTTTAGCTGATCCGCATCGCTAAGTCTGGAAGAAAAATATTCCCACATATCCCTATCCTCCCGTGTAAGCTGCAGAAACGGAGCATAATCACCGGTTTCGATAGGGCGAAGTAAAACTTTTTCGGTTTGTAGTACTACATCATTCCGTACCATTCAATAGTTTACATATTCTATATTTCACATTTACAGCTTCCAGTCTACCGGCTCAATGCCTTGCGCGGTAAGGTATTCATTGGTTTTAGAAAAATGTTTGCAGCCTAAAAACCCGTTATGGGCCGACAGGGGAGAGGGGTGGGCCGCTTTTAAGATCAAGTGCCTGGAAGTATCGATAAAAGCCGCTTTCTCCTGTGCAAATTTGCCCCATAGTAAAAAAACGACGTGTTGTTTTTGTTCTGCAATGATTTTAATAACAGCATTTGTAAACTGGGCCCAGCCAATTTTTGCATGGCTCATAGGTTCTCCCGCACGAACCGTAAGCGATGCGTTCAGTAGAAAAACTCCTTCCGCAGCCCATTTGCTTAAGTTGCCACTTGGAGGCGCCGGCATCCCGATATCTGTTTGTAGCTCTTTAAATATATTGATTAGTGAGGGTGGAGGGGGTACGCTATCCGGCACCGAAAAGCACAGGCCATGTGCCTGTCCCGGGCCGTGATAAGGGTCCTGCCCCAGTATCAATACTTTTACTTTATCAAAAGGAGTTGAATTAAAGGCATTAAAGATCATCGGGCCTGGAGGATAAATGATCTTTTTTAATTGCTTTTCTGCTTTGAGGTGATTGACAATATTTCCAAAATAAGGTTTTTCAAATTCATCTTTTAGCTTCTCTTTCCATGAGGCTTCTATTTGTACATCCATGCCTTGTTGTTTAAAAGCTCAAACTTAATAATAATTGTTGGTGTTAATATGATGTAAAGAGGTTTTTCTCATTGTAATATAATGGAGAAAAAACTTAAATTGCCCTCATTATTTATTTCAGATTATGGATTATATAGATTATTATAAAGTTTTAGGCCTGGACAGGAGTGCTTCGGCCGACGATATCAAAAAAGCATACCGGAAGCTGGCCAGGAAACATCACCCGGACCTTAATCCCAATGACACGGAGGCTGTAAAAGTATTCCAGCAGATCAATGAGGCGCACGAGGTTTTAAGCGATCCTGAAAAACGTAAGAAATACGATCAGTATGGCGCTGACTGGAAACATGCGGAGCAGTTTGAGCAGGCCCGGCAGCAACGGCAGCAGCAAGGAGCCGGTACCGGAAGTCCTTTCGGCGGCGATGATTATGGCGGGCATTTTACTTACAGCGATGGCAGCGATTTTTCTGATTTCTTTTCGCAGATGTTTGGCGGAGCTTCGCATTCGAAAAGAAATGTGAAATACAGGGGGCAGGATTACAGGGCAGAGGTACAACTGAATTTAACCGATGCTTATAAAACGCACCAGCAAACTTTTACTGTTAATGGCAAAAATATACGTATTACAGTACCTGCCGGTATTGAAAACGGGCAGGAAATTAAAATTAAAGGATACGGTGGCGCAGGCGTAAATGGCGGTCCTGCGGGAGATTTGTTCATTACCTTTACTGTTACAAACAATACTGCTTTTACACGTAAGGAGAATGACCTATACCTGAATGCATCTATTGACCTGTATAAGGCCATGCTGGGTGGCGAGCAAATGGTTGATACCCTGGATGGAAAGGTAAAGCTTACTTTGAAGCCCGAAACGCAGAATGGAACAAGGGTCAGGCTAAAAGGCAAGGGGTTCCCTGTATATAAAAAAGAAGGTGTATTTGGAGATTTATACATAACCTGGGATGTAAAGCTGCCTGGAAACCTGAATGAAAGAGAAAAAAGCTTATTTCAACAACTGGCTGATGAAGCCTCTAAAAAATAATATATGGAAAACGGGAATCATATTTTAATAGAGGAATGCTGCAGGTATTACAGTATTGAAACATCGTTTGTAAAAAACCTGAGCGAGCATGGCCTGATTGAGCTGGAATATACCAACGAGTCTTATTTTATCAGTAGTGAACATTTGTCACTGCTGGAAAGATATATGCACCTGCATTTTGATCTTGACATCAATATGGAAGGTATGGAGGCCATCAGCCATTTATTAAAAAAAATAGAGTCCCTTCAGACCGAATTACGGGCTTTGAAGGCGTAATCTTGTCAGTTTCTTACAGGAGGGTGGAAGTGCAGTACCTGCATGGCCAGCGTATGATAGCATTCATTAAAACAGGGAAAAGCTACAATCTGTTTATACTATAACCCGTATAACAGGCAGATCAATCGTTTGCACAAGGCTTTGTAATTAAGATGTTTCCATGTTTCTTTGTAAACATTGTTTATGCTATTGTCAATCGTAATTTTATAATATGAAGCTCCTGTCATTTTTGCTTGTACTCAACCTTTTTGTTTTAACCGCATTCTCGCAATCATCACTGCCTGTTGAATTACAAACACCGGAAATTGTTTCTGTGAACAGGATGCCTATGCGCGCCAGTGCTTTTGCTTATGAAAGTGCTGCCTTAGCAGAAAAACGGGTAAAAGAAAGTTCTAAATATTTTTTATCTCTTAATGGCCAATGGAAATTTAACTGGGTACAAAACCCTAACGACAGGCCCCAGGATTTTTATACACTTACTTATAATGATAGTAAATGGGTGAACTTTCCCGTTCCTGCCAATTGGGAGCTGAACGGCTATGGCCTGCCTATTTATGTAAACCAGCCTTATGAGTTCGCTGGTGCTAAATTTAGAGGAGGAAGGCTGAACCCGCCTTTTGATATTCCGGACGATAACAATCCTGTAGGCTCATACAGGAAGAAAGTAGTGATCCCGGCCGACTGGGATGGCAGGCAAATATTTATTCACCTGGGTGCTGTAAAGTCTGCTTTCTTCATTTGGGTGAACGGTAAAAAAGCGGGGTACAGTGAAGACAGCAAGCTGGCTGCAGAGTTCGATATAACTGAGTATGTAAAACCAGGGGAAAACCTGGTGGCTTTACAGGTATATCGCTGGAGCGATGCCAGTTACCTGGAGTGTCAGGATATGTGGCGTATTTCCGGCATTGAAAGAGACGTGTACCTGTATGCTACTCCAAAGCTGGATATAAGGGATTTTAAAGTGCAAAGCAATCTTATAAATAACTATAAGGATGGCAGTTTGCAGGTAGATGTTGAAGTAAACAGTTATAAAACCGATGTAAAAACCCTTCATTCCAAACCTGATTCATTTACTGTAGAAGCGCGGCTCACCGATGCTTCCGGAAAAGAAGTTTGTAAAGAGATTTCTGGTATTCATACAGTGCTGGGGCACTATAAAACCAATGTTTCTTTTAAGAAGGAAATACCTGCAGTAAAAACATGGACTGCAGAAACACCCTATTTGTATGTGCTTAATTTAACATTAAAAGACAAAGAGGGCAAAATATTGGAAGTAGTGCCGGTACGCGTAGGTTTCAGAAGCATAGAAATTAAGGGAAGGGATATGTTGGTGAACGGGAAGCGTGTTTTTTTTAAAGGGGTGAACAGGCATGAGCACAATCCCAAAACAGGCCATGCTTTAACAAAAGCAGATATGCTGAAGGACATGGAAATGATGAAAAAGCTGAACGTAAATGCAGTTCGTCATTCTCATTATCCGCCAGACCCTTACTGGATGGAGCTTTGCGATGAATACGGGCTGTATGTTATTGACGAGGCTAACATAGAATCGCATGGCAGAGGCTATGACCTTGAATACACTTTTGCGAATGATAAAAAATGGCGCACCGCACATTTAGAACGCATAAAGAGGATGTATGAACGGGATAAGAACTATCCGTGTGTTATAACCTGGTCTTTAGGCAACGAAGCCGGCAACGGTGTAAATATGTACGAGGCTTATGATTGGCTGAAGAAAGAAGATACGCGACCGGTGCAGTACGAGCGTTCAGAGCGGGATTACAATACTGATGTTCTTTGCCCCCAGTACCCTTCTCCTGATTGGGTGGCAGGCTGGGGAAAGTCGAAAGACCCCCGTCCGCTTATTATGAGTGAGTACGCCCATATTATGGGTAATAGCCTTGGTAACTTTAAAGATTACTGGGATGCTATAGAATCTACCCCCGGTGCTCAGGGTGGTTATGTTTGGGAGTGGATCGACCAGGCTTTTGATACAGTTAAAAATGGGAAAAGGATTATGGCCTATGGCGGGGATTTCCCTTTAACAGGCCCTGTAAATGAGGATTTCAGCGATAATAACTTTTGTGTAAAAGGTGTGGTTACCGCCTATCGGGAGCTTACGCCAATGGCAGTGGAGCTGAAAAAAGTGCACCAGTTTATAAAAACAACCTATAAAGGAAATAATACGGTCCATATCACTAATGCCTACTCTTTCAGAAATATGGATAATGTACAGTTAGAGTGGTCGGTTCTTGAAGATGGGCGCGTTATAGCAAAAGGAAATGTTGAGCAACTGGATATACAACCCTGTGCAGGGGCCGATATCCAGTTACCTGTAAAGCTAAACCCTAAAGAGGGCAGGGAATATCTTCTCAATCTGCGGTATGTTTTAAAAAATGGCGAGCCTTTGCTCGACAAGGGATATGAAATAGCGTATGAGCAGGTGGCATATGCCGGTATGCCTGCGGCAGCAAAACCATCTATATCCAAAGCAGCAGTGAAGGCCAGCCAAAGCAGCTCTTTGCTCCATGTAACGGGTAAAAATTTTGTGGTCACTTTCGATACAAAAAAAGGAGTGCTTACTTCGTATAAAGTAAATAGTATACCAGTACTCGAAAGTGGCCCGGTGCCTTCTTTTTACCGGGCGCCTACAGATAATGATATAGGTGCGGGATTGAACCAGTCTTTACGTAACTGGCGGAATGCTTACGGGCAGGAGGATGTGGCAACAGTCAAAACGGAGCAGGTAGCAGATAATGAGTACAGGATCACCTTCACAAAAAATATTTTAGATAACAAAGCGCAAACGGTCCAGGTATTTTCTGTGTATGGTGATGGCAGCATCAAAGTAAATAACAATTTTAAAATAGAAAAAGGAAGCTATAAAACGGTGATGCGCATTGGTAACGATCTTGAAGTAAATAAACAACTAAACCATATCCGGTGGTATGGACGTGGCCCCTGGGAAAATTATTGGGACAGGAAGTATGCCAGTGAAACAGGTATTTATACTCAAACACTGCAACAACAGTATTTCCCTTATGCCCGACCGCAGGAAAGCGGCAATAAAACAGATGTACGGTGGATAACGCTCACCAACAATAAAGGCAAAGGGATCAGGATCGATTTTGCAGACAGCCTGCTATCCGTATCTGCGTTACCCTATAGCCTGAATGATTTGGATCCGGCTCCTGAAAAGCATCAGTATCATTCTGGTGAGCTTACAGAGCGCGACAGGATTTACATGCACATCGACCTGTTGCAATTAGGTGTTCAGGGTATAGACAGCTGGGGAGCTATGCCAATGAAAAAGTATTGGATCATTCCTGGAGAGTATCATTACAGTTATTGGGTCAGGCCTTTACAGTAATCCGGATGTATACTTTTTTCATGGTGAATTTTTTTTGTGCAAACGTTTGCCTGTTTACTATAGAGGGTAAACGGTTATCTTTAATCTTCGCCATTGAGATCGGTGGTATAAACTAAATAAATTTTTAAGCCCATGATGAACAGGTGGAAAATTTGCTTTGTTGCCTTTGCGTTGCTGGGCCTGGTAATGCAAGGTTGTAATAGTGCTCAAAAAGTTGCTCAAACAGGAGCTACACAGGCCAGAGGCATCAGGTCTATTGCTGTTCCGGCACCACCGCGTCCTGCAGGACAACAGGACATGCTGGCTTTTGCAGCGCCTAAGATCCCTGTAGTAAGGGTTGGCTTTATTGGTTTAGGTATGCGCGGCCCCGGCGCTGTAGGGCGCTGGACACAGATCCCGAATACCCGAATAGTAGCTCTTGCAGACCTGAGGCCGGAAAGGGTAGAAGTGGCCCAAAAAATCCTTGATAAAAATAATGTAGCCCGTGCAGCGGCCTATTCAGGAGAAGAAAATGCCTGGAAGAAGCTCTGTGAAAGAGATGATATTGACCTGGTTTATATAGCCACTGACTGGAAACATCATGTTCCTATGGCTTTATATGCTATGGAAAAGGGAAAGCACGTAGCTATAGAAGTACCTGCTGCCATGAATATGAAGGATATCTGGGATTTGATCAATACTTCGGAAAGAACACGCAAGCATTGCATGATGTTGGAAAACTGTGTGTATGACTTTTTTGAACTTACAACCTTAAATATGGCACAGAAAGGGTTGTTTGGCGAAGTAATACATGCTGAGGGTGCCTATATTCACAACCTGTCAGAGTTTTGGAATGATTACTGGAATAACTGGCGCTTAGATTATAATAAAAATTATCGTGGCGATGTGTATCCTACACATGGCATCGGGCCTATATGCCAGGCTTTAAATATTCACAGGGGCGATAAAATGAATTACCTGGTTTCCATTGATACAAGATCATTCAATGGCCGGGAAGAGTGGAGGAAGCTGAAAGGAGAGGATCCTGGTGCGTTTAAGAACGGAGACCAGACCATTACCATGATCAAAACCCAGAATGGTAAAACCATGCAGATACAACACAATGTGATGACGCCCCGTCCTTACTCTCGTATGTACCAGCTGACCGGCACAAAAGGTTTTGCCAATAAATATCCTGTTGACGGATATGCACTGGATGCCGAGCAGGTAACAGCAGATATAACACCCGATCATGAGAAGCTGAATGCGCACAGCTTTGTAAGCAAAGAGGTTAAAGAAGCCCTGATGAAAAAGTATAAGCATCCTATTCACCAGGAACTGGAAGAAACTGCCAAAAAGGTTGGCGGGCACGGTGGTATGGACTTTATTATGGATTACCGCCTGGCATACTGTTTACAAAATGGCCTTCCGCTGGATATGGACGTTTACGACCTGGCCGAGTGGTGTTGCCTTACAGAGCTTTCGGCTATTTCTATTGAAAATGGCAGCGCACCTGTACTGATACCTGATTTTACAAGGGGCGCATGGAACCGTACGCAAGGATTTAAACATGCTTTTGTAAAATAGATAGTGGTATTTTTCGGGGATAAACTCCTGTATCAGTTTGTGAGCAATCAATTAGGTATATGAAAATGCCCCCGGCATCCGGGGGCATTTCTCTTTATACGAATAGAGGTTTTAAGCTTCCTTCCTCCTTTGTATCTTTTTATTTCAGCACGATATCTCCAAAGCTGTTGCTGATATTAACTACAGCTTTTCCAGAACCTGTTTTGCCGCTATATTTTTTATCAAATGTAGGCCCGTACTTTTTTTCCCTGGTTTCATTAGTCAGGTTCAGCTTACTGCTGTTTTTTAGGTCACCGAAGCTGGTACTTATAGTAAAAGTAGCATCTAATGATGGAGAAATATGCAGTGTCACATCAGAGTATGATATTTTCATATCAAGCCGGTCCAGCTTGCTTGGCAGTCCGATCTTTGAGCCTTTGCAAAAATCAATTCTAGTAGTGATGTTGCCCGAAAGGTTATCAATTTTTAAGTCCGAATAGGAGATCTTCATATTACCATCGTTTATTGATTTTGAGATAAGCGAGCCGAACTGTACTTTAATATCCTTTACTTTCGGTAATACCCCGGTTTCGATATCACCAAAAGACTGATCTATATTTACTTCTCCTGGCCAGTCTGGTATATACGTATTTCCAAATTCATTTTTAACGGAAAGCGGGTTGGAAGAGGGCATATAAACCGTATAATTTACCTTCATTTTTATGTTCTTGCCTTTATTGTTATTGTTGCCGGAGAATTTGGTTGTAAAACTGATGAAATTGGCTTCAGTGCTTTCAATATTGATGTTGTCGATAATATTTTGTGCTACCTTATCGTCATTAGCATACACTGTGATGCTAACATCCACTTTTACTTCTTTCCTGTTCCAGTTGTTTACAGTTACTTTCCCAAATTTATTGCTGATCTTTACCTCCTGGTTATCGCGTAATGAATAAGTCTTGGAATAGGTTTTATTTTTTTCACCATCATCTGCATGAGCTACCAGTGTTAAAGCTGTCAGCAAAAGCAGGAGGCTATAAGCTTTTATAATCTTTGCCATTTTGTTTATTTTTACGGTGTACTTGTTTCAGTATTCCTAATTGTGTATTTAACAGATCTGTTTGCATTTTTAAATTGCCAATCATGGCTTCCAGGAGTTTCTCACTGTTGATACCGGTTTTCAGCTGTGCTTTCAGCGCATCATATGAGGTTTCTAGCATTTCTATGTCTTTCGAAAATTCTTTATACAACTCTGGTTCACTTTTTTTCAAAGCCTGCATCTGCTCCTGCTTTATTTCAATAAGCCTTGTATAATGATATAGCTCTTCTTCCTCTTTTTTAATGGGTAGCTCCGGCCTTTCATTCAAATCCTTTTTATTGCCTCCTATGTTTGCATGGTCCCTGGGTGTATCACTGTTTATAACTACCGGTGATTGCTTTTCGTTAAGAGGGCTGCTGTCTGGAATATAATTACCTCCATTTCCGGCTATCTGTGGCTCATGCACGGGCCCTGCCTCTTTATTAAGAATATAAAGCAAAGCAGCAGTAGTAAGTATAGCTGCTACGGCGGCCGCCGCTTTGATCCGGTTTTTCATAAAGAAAACCTTCGCCTTTTTTTCACTTTTTGATGCTTCCAGCTTTTTTTCAATACGATGCCATAATGCATCAGATGGCTGGTAGCTGTCAAATGCGTCCTTATGATCCTGTATGAAATTCTCTAGTTTCTTACTCATTATGTTGCGTTTACGGCATCTATCACTTTTTTCCTGGCACGGTGATAAATGGTTCGTACATTATTGTGAGATATATTTAGTAACACGGCAATTTCTTCCTGCTTTAGCCCGTCTATTACAAACAGGTTGAATATCACCCTGTAATTTTCAGGTAAGTTCGCTATAGCCCGTTTAATTTTATCTATATCAGCCTTAAAATCGTCTTCATCTACCTCCTGATCTGTGCTGCTGTTGATGTTTGTAAGCTCCGCATCTACCCATTTTATTTTCTTTTTCCGTAGCAGGTTAACAGATTTATTGATCACAATCCTCCTTAGCCATGCCTCAAAAGAGCTTTTATAAGTAAATTTTTCCAGGCTGTTGAAGGCATCTGTAAATGCTTCCTGTACCATATCCTCTGCATCTGCCAGGTTATTTAATAGCCGCATACTGCTGTTAAGCATGGGCCGGGCATACCGGTTATATATATTATAATACGCCTGCCTGTTACCCTCACGGCAAAGTTCTACCTGTTCGTCCAATGTTATTTCAGCCGTAAGATTCAATATTTATTGCTGCTTTTATAGAATAATCGCAAAATTGCAAAGAATGTTACACTTGTTCAGGCCCACTTCAAAAAAAGCCGGATAATTAACCGGGATATTTTCAAAAAGCGTGTAGATAATACTATCTTTAAGGAATGAGCAGAAACCAGAACAGCTTAGTGATATCTCGCTATTTAACAGATATTATCAATACCGGCGTACACCCCGATTTGCCCATAATAGAATCGAGGCGGGTAAAAATGCTGAATATTCTGACCATGATATGCATGCCATTTGTTGTATTGTTTCTTGCGCTCAATATTGTTCAGAACAGGTATTTACTGGTTGGGCTGAACCTGGCGAATCTTATTTCTTTGTTATTACTGATTTTGATGCATAAGCACAGGCTATATCAGAGCGCCAAGCTTGTAAGAATTGCCTTTTCCATCATTATTTATACATTGTCTGGACTGTTTTATCAAAATGGAACAGAATATTGCCTGGTTGGAACGCTTGTGATTTTAATTCTTGTATTTGATAATAAATGGCTCATTGGTGGCCTGAGTATTTTGACTGTGGCTGCAATCCTGGCCGTTCTCAATTTCAATATCGATTTGCCGGGTGAAGCGCAGATATCACCGGGCCGTATCAATAGCGTTGTTGCTATATCTTTAATGTTCGTTATAGTAACTGTTGTTTTTTTTAAATATGTCCAATCAGATTACCAGCAGGAAATAGAAGCAAGGCAGCAGGATCTGGTTATGACGAACCAGAACAAGGAGCGACTCTTCTCTATTGTTTCTCATGATATAAGGGGCCCCTTATTAAGCCTTGAAAGGGCTCTTGACATGTATCGCAGCGATCTACTGGATAAAGAAGATATGCTGGAGGCGACAGGGTCTTTTCAAAAAAAAGTAGCTCAGCTGAATAACACAATAGGGGAATTGCTGCGTTGGAGCGCATCAGGTATGCAGGGAATTCAAACAAAGCCGGTTTTTTTCCCCCTTACAGATCTATTGAATGAGGTGCTTCATTTTTTTGAATTCATTATGCAGCAAAAAGGGATTGCGGTAAATGTAAATGTACCTGACAATATCCGGATTTTTGCAGATCGCGACCAGGTAGCGGTGGTGTTGCGCAACCTGTTGGGCAATGCACTAAAATTCAGTTATCCCGGAGGGGAAGTAAGTGTTTCTGCAGAAAATGCAGCAGATGGCGTAGCCATTTATATAAAAGACCAGGGAACTGGTATGGATGAAGAAATCAAAAATAAGTTATTCAGTAGCCGGCAAAATCCAGCTTACGGAACCAATGGCGAAAGGGGCGCGGGGCTTGGGCTGCTGCTCTCCAAAGAATTTATCACCAAAAATGACGGTGATATAGCTTTAGAAAGCTCCCCGGGAAAAGGCACGTGTTTCCGGCTGCTGTTTCAAAAAGGAAAGGAGACACAGGTCATGTCCTAAAATATCCGTGTATAAGCCTGCTTACAAAAATGCTATAGGGTCTTCCTGAAAATATGTAATGCAGTGTAGGCTTGTATTTTATTAGCAAAAGAATATAAAAAATGCCTCATTTGGAGCAAAAATTGCTTTAAGTGAGG
>NZ_BAAGYM010000027.1:0-64271 GCF_054779315.1 Niabella aquatica | reverse complement strand
CCTCACTTAAAGCAATTTTTGCTCCAAATGAGGCATTTTTTATATTCTTTTGCTAATAAAATACAAGCCTACACTGCATTACATATTTTCAGGAAGACCCTCAATATATTACTTGTAGCACAAAACAATTACGTTTATTACAGCAGCGAACTCATCGTTTATTTACCAGTCATTCAAAAGATAACGTTTGTTACCTTTCTGTTATGGATCTGCAGCATTGATATCTATTTATACAACAGGATGAGATCAGCTAACGCCGTTGTATGAAATGGTCAATAAATCAAAAAGCTTATATCAGGTGTCAATAAAACGTGCTCTTAATTCGGGGGTTGGCAACATACATTCATTCTTCCGGCCAAATAATTTATAACGGTTTCTTGCTATCAAGTCATACACAATATCTCTTATAAACTTCGGCACAATAATAAACCAGGATAGCAATCTTGCCGGATACGATAATTGAGCGGCCACTTTCAAAGCCGCATCAGAGCGGGTGTACACTTTATTATTGTGTATATAAACAAAAGATTTTAAATGAGCTGCCGGCATACCGGATGCGGCCAATAACGCTTTGCCTTTATCAGATTGAAGAGCTGTAAATTTAAAAACACCTTTTTCATCCCGTTTTAATATAAACTGAACAGCACTGTTACAAAGATTACAAATGCCGTCAAAAAGAATAATATGGTTAGCTTCTATCATTTTATTTAGGCTGGCTCACTGAAAAATGAACTTTTTTTTCTTCTTGTGCAACCGTACCGGGATAGGGCGTTATGCTATCCAGTTTAAAAAGGTATTTCCGATCTGGCGCAGATAAGGTATAGGCTTCGCTTAATGCTCTTCCACTACAATCAGCGCCGGTACAAAGACTGATGTTACGTTCATTATCATTGTTGATCACTACATTTAAAACCGCAATAGCTTCTCCGGCCCTTATACAGTTCACATTTGCCGGGCAGCGGTTATCATCCACTTGTTTCAGTGTGATAACCACATTAGCCATAGCCGCCTTTTCATTTATTTTCAAGGCATAGCTCTTTGTCATCTCCTCTCCTACTGCTATTGACCTCCGGGAACAGGAAAAAGTAATAAATAGTGTTATTAATAATAAAACTCTTAACATATGTTTTAATTTTTAATATTGATCAGGATGTTCCTATTGTTACATTACCCCAGACTTGAGATCGATCAGCAAAAAGTCTTAAGAACGCTCCCCGGTTGCAAAGCTACACAACCGGTAATTTCCACCCGTTGTTATAAACAGGTTTCACTAACCGTGTTGCCTTATCCACATTAAATTTATTTTTTGCTTCATCCCAGTATATTTTTTCGCCGGTGCGAACTGCCACATTTCCAAAATGACTTACAATGGCCACTTTAGCACCTGCATCAAACGGGCAATTCAGATCTTCTTTTTTTCTGGATTTTACAACATCAATGAAATTTGCAGCATGGAGATCCAGTCCCCTGTCAACCGATTTGGTCCAGGGCACAGATTCCAGCTTATCTTTTTCTCCCCTTACCTCCCAGCCTCCGCGGTTGAGCAATAAAGTTCCGTTGCTCCCGATAAATGCTATCCCGTGCTGCATACCGTACAAACCTATACCGGTTGCCATATTATGCTCCCAGCTCATCTGGAAATCGCCAAAATCATATAAGGCGGTTTGTATGTCAGGTGTTTCACGCGCATCATCAGGAAAAACATATTTACCTCCTGTAGCCATAACTGATTTTGGTGTTCCTGCTTTCATGCCCATCAGCACCATATCAATAAGATGCACCCCCCAGTCGGTCATTAACCCGCCAGCATAATCCCAGAACCAGCGAAACTCGTAATGAAAACGGTTTTTATTGAAAGGGCGTTTTTTTGCAGGACCCAGCCACATGTCATAATTTACTCCTGCCGGAACGGTTCCATCTGGAACCACGGGTAATGGCGTAGTACCGCCCCTGTACATCCAGGCTTTAGTAGAAGATACTTGTCCCAGTTTACCGGAATGTACAAAAGCAATCGCGTCTTTAAAATGCTGCTGGCTGCGCTGCCATTGCGCTACCTGCACCACCCGATTATAGCGCTGTGCTGCTTTGTTCATCAGCTGCGCCTCATAAATAGAATTGGATACCGGCTTTTCGCAAAACACATCTTTACCAGCGGCACAGGCATCAATCATTTGCAGGCAATGCCAGTGATCAGGGGTAGCCACTACCACAACATCCACGTCCTTATCGGCAAGCATCTTGCGATAGTCGGTATAGGTTTTAGGTTTTATATTCAATTTCTGCAGATCGCCCATTCGCTGTGCCAGGATATTATCATCTATATCACACAGCGCCACACATTGCACCTCCGGCACTTTTAACAAAGCATTCAGGTTACTCCATCCCTGGCCTTTACAACCAATGATACCCACACCAATTTTATCATTAGCGGATACTTTTCCTTTCACCGCTGCCAGCAAATCAGCCGACAAAAAAGATCCGGCGCCTATAATTGCTGTTTTCCTGATGAAATCACGACGATTATTCATTGGCAAAATTTTTATTGGCTGTAAATTTAATAATCAAATATTAAAGGGGTTAATATATTTCGGAATTCTGAGGGTGAACCCACAAACCCGCGGAGTTTCAACCCACAAATGCACAAATAGGTGCTCACAGCGCATTAGCTTTTGGTCATTCTTTCTAGAAAGCCACCATTAGTCTGCTTACATTTGCATGCTCAACTTACTTACAATTATGAAATCTGCATTACACATATTGCTTTTTATCTGTCTGCTTTCGGGCTGCAAAACGGCTCAGGTAAGCCAAACATCTGTGAACAGTACCGCTGACTTTATACCAAATGGCAAGCTATTTACTGCCATCTGGATGCAGCAGTCGGCAGAGTACAAGGCACTTTGCGAACAGGCATATAACCTGGCGGAGCTTCGCCTGAACGAATCACTGCAAAATCCTCCTGAAAAACCGCTTGCTGTTGTCACCGACATTGATGAAACTGCTCTGGATAACAGCCCTTATGCCATACACCGTGCCTTGCAGGGTAAAGATTTCGACAATACTTCCTGGAACGAATGGGTAAACAGGGATGATGCAGATACCATACCCGGCGCACCCGCGTTCTTTAAAAATGCGGCAGCAAAAGGTGTTACAGTGTTTTATGTGACCAACCGGAACCGGGAAGGGCGCGAAGCTACCATCCGCAATCTGCAAAAATTCGGGTTCCCCAACGCCGATGAGGAGCATTTACTTACCATGACCACCACATCAGGTAAAGAACCCCGGCGCTCAGATATAGCCCAAAAATTCAATATAGTTTTGCTGATAGGCGATAACCTGGGCGACTTTTCTGTTCTGTTTGATAAGAAACCAGGTGAGGAGAGAACCGCAAATGTGCTGAATAATAAAGATGAGTTCGGCAAAAGATTCATTGTACTCCCTAACCCGAACTATGGCGACTGGGAAGGCGCATTATATCAATATAATTATAGTTTAACTCCTGCTCAAAAAGATTCGGCATGGAAGGCAAATGCTAAATCCTATTAAGTTATTCCTTCATCCTGCTCCAGATCTCATAAATGGGATCACCTTTAGAGCTTTTTCCAGAGTGGATCCAGTCGCCATTCTCCAGTTTGCCGTCGAAGCTTAAAGACATGCCCACACGTGAGCTGTCACGGGAAAAGAACTCAATATTCTCGGTGTACCTGCCGTCTTTAAAAGTATAGGTACCACCGCCGGTTCCGGAAAATTCGCCTGTTTCGATATTGATTGCGGCCCATTGAAATCGGGTAGCTGTTAACAGCTTTAAAGTTCTCCTGGCACGTAATGGAATATCGGCCATTTCATCTCCTTGTTTCCTTTGTGTAATGCGCCAGTTTCCGGCAAGATTTTGCCCACCGGCATCGATGCGTTTCCAGGTAAGGCTAAAGCCGCCATCCTCCATCCTGGTAATGAGTTCATCCTTGTTAAGTGCAAATTCATACGCATGTTCTTTGCCTACGTCACTTTGATCAGCGCTGTTAAACTGTATTTTGATCTTTATTTTGCCATCTTCAATAGTATAAGGACCGCCCGAAGAAAGGACAAATTTCTTACCGGGAAGGCTGTATTGCGTAAACATACAATACCCGTCCTGGAGCAATATTACAAAATCCTGTCCTTCATAACCAAGCCTCCATGCACCTTCGGGCGAATCGGCTTTGAACTGCGCTTCATTTTTTTTCATGGCCAACCAAGCAACAGAACAAAACAGAAGAAGAATGGCGAGCGTATTATTTAGTTTCATACAAGACATTTTATATTGAAAAATAATCAGACCTCTTTTAAGATTATTTCAATCGCATCCAGTTCTGCTTTATCAAAATTAATATTATTCAGGCATTTTAAAGAGTCCAGCAATTGTGCAGCGCTGCTTGCTCCCACCAGTACAGAAGTTATCCTTTCATCCCTCAATAACCATGCTAAAGCCATTTGAGCCAGGGTTTGCCCGCGTTGCCTTGCTACATCATTTAACTTTTGAATTTGCTGCACACGCTCTTTTGTTACAGCATCTTTTTGCAGAAAGCCATGCGCCTTGGCTGCCCGGGAATTTTTAGGAATGCCTCTTAAATATTTGTTGGTTAATAGTCCCTGTGCCAATGGTGAAAAAGGGATACATCCTACGCCTTTTCTTTCCAGCAGGTCCAGCAAATCATCTTCCACCCAGCGTTCGTACATGGAATATTTAGGTTGATGGATCAAACAGGGAGTGCCCAGTTTTCGTAGCATAGCAATCGCTTTCTTTGCTTCGGGCGCTTTGTAATTGGAAATGCCCACGTATAAAGCTTTTCCCTGTCTTACGATCAGATCCAGTGCCACCATTGTTTCTTCAAGAGGCGTATCAGGATCAGGACGGTGGTGATAAAAAATATCCACGTAGTCCAGCTTCATGCGTTTCAGGCTCTGGTCAAGACTGCTCACCAGGTACTTCTTCGAGCCCCAATCGCCGTAGGGTCCGGGCCACATGGTATATCCGGCCTTGGTAGAAATGATCAGCTCATCCCGGTGCGCTTTAAAATCGGTATGTAATATCTTCCCAAAATTCACTTCCGCGCTTCCGGGGGGCGGCCCATAGTTATTGGCAAGGTCAAAATGCGTAATGCCATTGTCAAACGCGGTATGTAATGTTTTACGATACACTTTTTCGTCGTCCACATCACCGAAATTATGCCACAGGCCTAAAGAAATAGCAGGCAATAAAATGCCGGATTTACCGCAACGGCGGTATTGCATATTGTTATATCGTTGCTCCGAAAACTTCATAGTTCTTAATTTGGATATTTTTAAATATAGCTATTAATCAATTTAATCAAAAAAATTAAGGCCCAGGTTATTTCAGATTATCCAGCACTTTATACATCTTCCGCACTAAAGACAGCTGGCTGCCATTGTAATTATTAACGAGTATAGAAAAAATATACTCTTTGCCTTCTTTCGATCTTTGATATCCTGTAAATCCTTTTACCCGGTTAATAGTACCGCTTTTCATTTTCATATCATTATATAAAGGCAGCGCATCATAAAACTCAGGAAACCAGGACTGTTTTTTTGCATATTTTAATACCGCTACCTCTGCCCGGGGTGTAATACGGTTCTGCGGCGACAGGCCCGACCCGTCGTACAAATGCAGCTCCTCTTTATCTATCCCTTTATCCGCCCAATATTTTTGCAGCACTTCGATACCCTTTTCCGTGCTGGCCTCACCGGTTACTTTCAGCGCCACCGTCCGCAGCAATGCTTCTCCGTAAAGGTTCACACTTTTACGTAAAAACCAGTAAACAATTTTTGACAGCTCAGGAGAAGTGTGCGTGTATATCCAGGCAGGATCATCAAAAGTTTTTCCGGTAATTTCAATAGCATTATCTTTTACCGTGGCAAAGTCGCTGATCTCATCAATGATCGTTTTGACAAACTGCCTTGTGGGATCATAAAGAGAGCCGGAAACAATAAAGCTGCTTTTTCCGGCAGGAATGGTTCCTTTTAAAACGCCGTGGCTTTCTCCTTTTGACGGATAGTAAAGCGCAGACTCATCTCCCGTTTCTTTTCCTGCTGTCGTAGCCTGGGACACAATTTTATAATCATAGAGATAGGGTACCGTTTTGACAATACTTACCGGGTCTCCAATATTATTGCCTGACTTCAGCATAAGATCAAACTGGTTCTCACGCCAGTTAAGTCCCTGCGAACCGGCACCATAATATTGGCCCAGGTCTTCCCATATCCACCTGCCGGGAATATCGTCATCCTCCTTCCATGCTTTTGTATTGATGATAACAGATTCAAATTGTGTTACACCCGATTGCCTGACAGCATTTTTTATGCGCTGTAAAATAAGGCTGTCCTTTGTATTTTCCCAGCGCCAGCTGCCGAAAGTGGGATCGCCTGAACCCTGTATATAGAGGCTCTTACCTTTAGGGGTGGTAACTATGCCGATCCTGGTTTCGTAGGTATAATCCTTTCCCAGTATATCCAATGCGGTAGCAGCAGTGATCACTTTTAACGTAGAGGCGGTAGCCATCCCCATGCTTCCGTTCTGGTCAAAAATAACTTTGCCTGTAGCGCCATCTATAACATACAATGCTAATGTAGCAAATTTCAATTGCGGATCGTTATTAAACGTATCCATAGCGGCTGACAACCTGGAGCTTTTCTGAGCAATACCTGCAAATGAAATGCCCCAGAAACATAAAAACAACGCGACTGTTCTGATCATAATAGATCCTTGATTTTTTTATTAGGTAAAACACGTACTTTATACAGCTTTACGCCTGGTATTTCAATAATTTGATCCGGGTTCTTTTGATAAATATGATGTGCCCACCAGCTTTCTTCGGCCTGGGTGTATACCAGTCTATGAGTTTTGCTATTGTAAGTAACCGATTTAATATCCTTCTTTCCTGCAAGCATATCGAATACACGGAATGTGCCTGTTCTGGTATTGAAGACAAAAACATTATGATGGGTGCTTACCAGCAACTCGCCGTTATCAATAGCCGACAGATCATGACCACCCTCGTCCGGGAGTTTCCAGGACTGCACCAATTTCAATCCGGGCGATGCGGTATTCCAATCTTTCAGCTCGTACGCTCTCAATTGATCAAAGCCCAGTGCAAAAAGTTGATCAGCTGCTGTATCCCATACTACCCCATGTCCCGAATATAAAGAATCTTTAAACAGTAGCTGATCCGGCCTTGCAATATCATATAATTGGATACTATTGCCTGCCTTATGTGTAGATAATGCTACAACAATTCGCCCATGGGGCAATATTTCCGCAGAATGTGCCATAGGAACCTTTGCATAAAAAAGTACTTTTTTTGTTGGTACATCCAATAAAACAGCGCCTCCGCCTGAAGAGGTCAGTAATATTTTTTTGCCGTTATCCACAGGCTTGCATTCATCCAGCGGCACCATCAGTTTACGATATGGAAAAGGAAGATCAGCAGCTTCTGCCACGGTCCATGTCCAGGCAACAGCAGCCTGTTTTTTCACTGACTTCCTGCTATTGATAAGCATCACCTTGTCATCTCCGCAGGCCACAAGGTCCCACTGTGCTGCTGCATTAAAACAAAAACCCGCGAACAGGAAAAATATTAATAAGAAGACACCTCTCACTCTTAGTATTGTATTTGAATTTACTTTTTCTTTAGAACTATTTCAAAGATATTTGTTATTTAAATACCCCGGAAATGAATGAAACAAATGCTTCTATTATCACGATTGGCGATGAATTATTGATAGGACAAACCATTGATACCAACAGCGCGTTTATAGGCCAGGAACTGAATAAGATCGGTATATGGGTAAAACGGCGTGTGGCCGTGGGCGATGTGTATGATGATATATGGAAGGCGCTGGATGAAGAAAGAAAATATTCGAGGCTCATCATTATTACAGGCGGACTCGGTCCTACTGCCGACGATATTACCAAACCATTGCTGTGCGATTATTTTAAAACAAAACTGGTACGGAACGAAGCAGTGCTGGCGCATTTACATAACCTTTATGTAAATGTTTATAAAAGAAAGGCCTACTTAACCGAACAAAATATCAAACAGGCTGATTTACCCGAAAGCTGTACCTTATTGCATAATGCTCATGGCTCCGCCTCGGGCATGTGGTTCGAAGGTCAGAATAGGGACGGAGAAAAAATAATTTTTATATCTATGCCGGGCGTTCCCTATGAAATGAAAAAAATATTTACCGAAGAAGCTCTGCCAAAAATTATTGAAACATTTGGAGGATATACCGTAGCACATAAAGTATTATCCACGTTTGGTATGGGAGAATCGCTGGTTGCAGAAAAAATAGCAGAGATAGAACAGCACCTGCCGCCACATATCAGGCTGGCTTATTTGCCTGGTTACGGACAGGTAAAACTAAGGCTTACCGGCAGGGGTACCAATAAGGAATTACTGGAAAAGGAAATGGCAATGCCGTATGAACAAATATGTACCGCTTTAAAAGAAATTGCCATTGCAGACAATGATGATACACTGGAAACAATTATTGGCAAGCTGCTGCAGAAACAGAAAAAGACCCTGGCCACTGCAGAAAGCTGCACAGGAGGTTATATAGCACACTTGCTCACCAGCGTACCCAAATCCTCATCTCATTTTAACGGAGCTGCAGTTACTTACAATAACAATATCAAAGAAAAGATTTTAGGCATACGCCATGAGACGCTGGAAACCGAAGGCGCGGTTAGCGAGTCTACCGCAAAACAAATGGTTGCAGGCGCACTTGAACAATTTGATGCCGATTATGCAGTAGCTACCACCGGCATTATGGGGCCTCCTTCAGATAATGACGAAAAACCCGTAGGGACTGTTTGGATCGCGGCAGGAAATAAAAATAAAACGGTTACCAAACTTTTAAACCTTGGTTACGACAGGGATAGAAATATACAATCCACGGCACAACAGGCGTTGAATTTGCTAAGGAAGTTTATTATTGAAAATTCGCAATAAACTGCCATTAACGCAAGAATGAGTTGTTGGTTTACTGCTTCGTTCGCAATTTGTGCCAGCATAAAATGGCGTATTGACTGTCGCCCTGTTCCAATGGTTATCAGAAGAAGAAAGGTTACCGGAAGCGGCGCCGGCAAGCTCAGCCTGGCATAACTGGTATAAAAATATGGTTGGCATGAGATTAGGTTAATATTCGTGCATCTGTGGCATATTTCATAACCGGTCTGAAAGGTTAATTTCATTTCCCTACTTTTGTGAAGCTGCATTTTACTCGTATCAGCTATGCTGCCACTTATACAGCAGTTAAAGTGTGCGACGCAACATGGATGATAGTAGCAATGCAGCCGGGTAAAAAATTAAAAAACAATTATTACAATGGCAATAGTTGATCTGGTAATGCCTAAGCTGGGCGAAAGCGTAATGGAAGCAACCGTTCTGAAATGGTTAAAAAACGTAGGTGATACTGTGAAGATGGATGAAACCGTGCTGGAAATTGCCACCGATAAAGTGGATAGTGAAGTACCCAGCACTGCCGAAGGCATTATTACGGAGATACTGTACAAAGAAAATGATGTAGTGCCGGTAGACACCGTTATTGCTAAGATCCAGACCGAAGGAAGCTCCGAAAATATCATACCGGAAGCTGAGGCACAACCACCTGTTGCAGAAGAAAAAGCGGGTCATGCCGAAGATATAAAAGACACACCCGCCGAAGTAGTATCCTCTCAAATAAATAAGGAAACAGGTTTAAGAAACAGCAGCAGTGCGAAATTCTATTCGCCGCTGGTGCTCAATATTGCTGCAAGAGAAAGTATCCCGCTGAGTGAGCTGGAGCAGATAAATGGCAGCGGTAACGAAGGGCGTGTAACAAAAAATGATATCCTGGATTATATTGCCAGGCGTAGCCAAAGCGATGTGCCTGCAAAAGCAGTAAACCGGGAGCCTGCCACCGTAACTGCACTTGAAAGGCCGGCTACACAAGCCAGCGGTAACGTGGAAATCATTGAAATGGACCGTATGCGCAAGCTGATTGCAGAGCACATGGTACGCAGCGTACATACCAGCCCGCATGTAACCAGCTTTAGTGAGGCTGATGTTACGAATATAGTGCAGTGGCGGGATGCCATAAAAAATGAATTTGAGAAACGTGAAGGCACTAAGATCACGTTCACCCCCTTATTTATTGAAGCTATTGTAAAGTGCATTAAAAAATTCCCGTTAATAAACAGCTCGGTGGATGGAGACCGGATCATTATAAAGAAAGATATTAATATAGGCATGGCCGCGGCTTTGTCTAATGGCAACCTGATCGTGCCTGTGATTAAAAATGCAGATCAGCTGAACCTTGTGGGCCTGGCCAAACAGGTCAACCACCTGGCCAATGCAGCGCGTAGCTCCAAGCTAAAGCCAGATGATACACAAGGCGCTACTTTTACACTTTCCAATATAGGAACTTTCGGCAGCCTGATGGGTACACCCATTATCAACCAGCCGCAGGTAGCTATTATGGCTGTGGGCGCTATCAAAAAACGTCCGGTTGTTATAGAAACCCCGCATGGAGACAGTATTGCCATCCGCCACATGATGTATATCAGCATGAGCTACGATCATCGTATTATTGATGGTAGCCTGGGCGCTACTTTTGTAACAGCGGTAGCTAAGGAGCTGGAAAATTTTCAGCCCAGGGAATTCTAACTTTTCATGAGCTTTTTGGCTTTTGTTGGGGAATTCCTATTATACCCCCAGCCTTAAATTTATATTTGTCCATAACTACAAAAAAAATACACTTATGGACAATTATAAAAATTTATATTTGTCCACAACTATATAAAAAGTATGTTTATGGACAACTATATCAATACGCATACCGAGGCACAGGAAGTAATAGGAAGAACGGATGAAAAAACAATCCTCAAAGAGGCACTAAACTCTGGTGAGGCTGAACTTATTGCCCTGTACGGAAGGCGACGGGTAGGAAAAACCTTCCTGGTACGTAATTACTTTGCGTCGCAGATAGCCTTCGAATTTACCGGTATGCACGAAGCCGGCCTTCAGGATCAGTTGTTTAATTTTAGCCAGGCCTTACAAGCAGCCGCAACCATCGCGATTCCTCCTGCAATCCCTCAAAACTGGATCCAGGCGTTTACCATGCTTACCGACTTTTTAAAAACAAAGTTGGGAAAGAAACCAACAGTGGTACTCTTCGACGAATTTCCATGGATACATACACCTAAATCGAAGTTCCTGGAAGCCTTTGGTCATTGGTGGAATACCTGGGCTTCCCTGCAGCCACAGTTAAAAGTGATTATCTGCGGTTCGGCAGCTTCCTGGATGATAAAAAACATCATCAACAACCGGGGCGGCCTGCATAACCGGGTTAGCCGCACCATTCGTTTACTGCCCTTTTCCCTGGCTGAATGCGCGCGTTATCTCAAAAGCAGGCAAATCCGGCTGGATCAGTACCAGATCTTACAGCTTTATATGGCAATGGGCGGCATTCCGCTATACCTGAAACAGGTAAACAAAGGAGAAAGCGCCAGCCAGGCGATTGATAAGCTTTTTTTTGAAAAAAATGGTTTTTTAAAAAACGAATTTAATAACCTCTACCGCTCACTGTTTAATAACGCCGGTAACCACGAGGCCATTGTACGGGCATTGGCAAAAAAGCCTTCCGGCATGAGCCGATATGAACTGATAGAGGCCTGCGGATTTACCACAGGAGGAGGAACCACCCGGATATTCGATGAGCTGGAGCAATCGGGCTTCATTGCTCAATACATTCCGTTTGAAAAAACGTCCCGCGACAGTATCTATAAACTATCGGATGAATACAGTTTGTTCTTTATGAAGTTTGTAGCGCACGCCCGGGCTACCGGAACAGGTACCTGGCAAAAAACAGCAACAGGACAATCCTATAAAAGCTGGTGTGGCCTTGCTTTTGAAGCCATTTGTCAAAAACATCCCCTTCAAATAAAACGGGCTCTGGGGATTGCAGGGGTGCTTACAGAAAATTCGGCCTGGCGCTACCATCCTAAAGTACAAACCGCTGCCGGAGCACAAATAGACCTGTTGCTGGACCGGCAGGACCACTGCATGAATGTATGTGAAATAAAATTTGCTGCCGGGGAGTTTGTAATCGATAAGAAATACGCAGGTGAACTGGATCATAAAATTACCGTATTCCGGGAGCAAACACAAACGAGAAAAACTATTTTTCCTACATTTATTACTACATATGGAGTAAAAAAGAACGATTATTACATTGGCAGGGTACAGGCAGAAGTGACAATGAAAGACCTGTTTGCATAGCATACCGATCCAGGATAAGCGGTCATTAATATGGACCTTCCTACATTTTGCAATATTTTTTTAAATTACAGGAATTTACAATAAGAATCTCATGAGGCAACTGATCTTATATGCTTTTATAGCAGCCTTACACACCGCGGCTTTTGCACAGAAAAAGCCCTTGAACCACACGGTGTATGACGCATGGCAGTCTGTGGAAAAAATAAAGATCAGTAACAATGGGAACTGGATCGTGTATACTATCAAAGTGCAGGAAGGTGATGATGATTTGGTCATACAATCAAGAGTGAACACTTACAAAAAAATAATTCCCCGCGGGTATGATGCGAACATTACAGGAGATAACAGGCATGTGGTTTTTAAGATAAAGCCATTGTATAAGGATATAAGAGCGGCAAAGATCAGGAAGAAAAAAGCCGACGAAATGCCTAAGGACAGCTTCGCAATAATGGAATTAGGCAGCAACGACATTCAAAAGTACCCGAACCTGATTTCGTTTCAAATGCCAAAAGAAGAAAATGAATGGGTAGCATGCTTATTCCGAAACCAGCCTCAACCCAAACCAGGCTACAGATCAGATAAAAGTAAGGACAGCCTCAGACAGGTGATTGATTCTTTACAATATATTATCAGTACCATAACGCCTGCCGGGGAGGAAAAAGACAGTATTGCTGATCCGGGGAAGAACAATCGCCTGTTACTGATCAATACGGCGAACGGAGACAAACAATCATTCATTAATGTAAATGACTATGTCTTTAATACCAAGGGAACACATTTGTTGCTGGAACAAACGTTAAACCTGAAAGATACAGCTAAAACGGCCCGCATTGTGCTGTATCATTTAAACACGAAAAAAGCTGATACTTTAATACGGGGCGGCAACGACTTTAAGAATCTCACTATATCAGACAACGGAGATCAGGTTGCCTTTGTAGCAGAGCGGGATGCAAAACACAAAGCATTCAGCAGGTTTTATAAACTCTGGTATTATAAGCAGGCTATGGACAGCGCCATTATTTTAGTAGACACATTAACAAACCATTTTCCTAAAGGCAGCACTGTAAGTGAGTTTGCAAAAATCAGCTTCAGTAAATCAGGAGAAAGGCTCTTATTTGGCACATCGCCTGTACGGCCGCCAAAAGATACAAGTCTTGATATTGATAAAGTGAACGTGGATGTATGGAATTACAAGGATGATTATCTGCAACCTTACCAGTTAGAAAATCAAAAAAAAGACAGGGAAAAAAGTTACCTGGCGGTCTATGATTTTAACAACCGCAAAATGCTTCAGGTGGGAAGCAAATATTTACCCAATGTGTATGAAGGTACTAATGCTGATGCCCGTTATTTTGTAGCAGTAACAGATACCGGCCGGCGCGTGGCATCTCAGTGGACGGGAAGTACCCTTAAAGATGTATATCTTTTTGATGCGGCTAATGAAAGCTTCATCCCTGCTATAAAAAACCTGGATGGAGATATACGGCCAACCTGGATATCGCCGTCGGGCAAATATGTTTTATGGTATAATAACCAGACAAGGCATTATTACTCTTTCGATGGCATCAACGTAAAAAATATAACCGCAGCGATAAAAGCGCCATTGTATGATGAAGAGAACGATGTACCGGACAACCCTTCTCCGTACGGCATAATGGGATGGCAGGATGGAGATCAGCATATTTTAATTTATGACAGGTATGACATCTGGCTGGCAGACCCAGCAGGTAAAGCAGCGCCTGTAAATCTTACAGGTAATAGTAGAAAAGGCAAGACCACCTACCGCTATGTACAAACTGATGCAGACGAAAAATATATAAGGTCTGCCGATAAAAGCATTTTAAAAACATTTAATCATGTAACCAAAAAAAGCGGATTGAAGGTTCTGGAAAATAATAAGGTAAACAGCCTGCTATTTGATCGGGAAATCTTCAACGAACAACCTTTTTCCTATGACCAGGTAACGAAGGCCAGGGACACAGCCATATATGTGTATACCAAAGAAAGCTATACGCAATCTCCTGACATATATGTTTACCAGAACGGGAAAGAAAAAAAACTTTCAGCCATTAATCCTCAGCAACAAAAATATAACTGGGGTACGGCCTCTTTATATTATTGGAAAACATACTCGGGTAAAGCAGCCACAGGCATTTTATATAAACCGGAAAATTTTGACAGCACCCAAAAGTATCCTGTTATTTTATACTTTTATGAAAAGCTGTCGGACAACCTTTACAAATATATTCCGCCAGCGCCTACAGCCAGCCGCCTGAATATTTCTTTTTTTGTAAGCCGCGGGTATGTGGTGATGACTCCTGATATTTCCTATACCATCGGGCATCCTGCAAAAAGTGCATACGATTACATAGTAAGCGGCGCGAAGGCATTAACCCGGCATAGCTGGGTAGATGCCAATCGCATGGGGATCCAGGGACAAAGCTGGGGCGGCATACAGGTAGCGCAGCTAATAACCATGACGCCTATATTTGCAGCCGCATGGTCGGGCGCCCCTGTGGCCAATATGACCAGCGCCTATGGCGGCATCAGGTGGAGCAGCGGTATGAACCGCCAGTTTCAATACGAAAAAACACAAAGTCGTATCGGTGCCACGCTATGGGAAAAACCTGAATTATATATTGAGAACTCACCCCTGTTCCATCTGCCCAAAGTAACAACGCCCTTAGTTATTATGGCCAATGATAATGATGGCGCCGTTCCCTGGTATCAGGGAATTGAATTATTTACCGGGATGCGCCGATTAGGCAAACAGGTATGGATGCTAAACTATAACGGCGAAGAGCATAATCTTGTACAACGCAAAAACAGGAAGGATATACAGGTACGGGAACAACAATTTTTTGACTGGCTCTTAAAAGGCGACAAGCCTGCCAAATGGCTATTGGAAGGCGTTCCGGCAATTGATAAGGGTAATAATCGGGGCCTGGAATTAGCGCAATAAAATCACCATCACTTATTTTCCCAGGATCTCCTCAAGTTTGGCGTCAAGATCGTCTCCCCTCAGATCTTTTGCGATGATCTTCCCATCGGGGTCAACAAGCAGGTTTCTCGGAATAGATGTGATACGGTATTTCATAGCCACTTCGTTTTCCCAACCCTTAAGATCGCTTACCTGTGTCCATTTCAACTCGTCTTTGGCAATCGCCCTTAACCAGTCTTCCTTATCTTCATCCAGCGACACACCTAATACCGTAAAATTTTTGTCTTTATACCGGTTAAAAGTTTTTACAAGAAAATGATTCTCTTTACGACACGGGCCGCACCAGCTTGCCCAGAAATCTATCAGCACATATTTACCCCTGAACTGTGATAAAGAAACCTGCTGGCCCGAGGTATCTGCCTGCGAAAAATCGAGCGCGATGCTGCCTACTGCGTGGAACCGGGCATCCACAACCGCTTTTTTAAGCTGGCCGCCAAATACATTGCTCAAAGCAGCTGGTTTCAAACTGTTGGTGCGTTTTTCTAAAACATCTATATCATCTGTAATGCTGATGGTGGACAAAATAGCCAAAGCACTTACGGGGGAAGCAGGATTTTTAGCAATGAAATTGTCTACCGATTTTTGAATATCATCAATGGCATTTTGCAGCTTCTTATCGCCCGTTAAAGTACCATCGGCATATTGCATTTCCCGCACCATCTGGTTGAGCTGGGAGAACTTTGGTACAAATATATTCTGAAAATCTTTAAAGCTGTTTTGGATCACAGAACCGGTAAAGCTCCAATCGTCGGGTTTTTGATCAACAGCGCCGGATACATTGACTGTTTCGTTGCCCAAAAGCACTGCTGTTTTAATACTGTCTCCCACGCTCAAGCCCAGCAAAGAAGCCCCTTCCAGCTTTGCAGAAAGCCTGAAAGCGCCTGCTTTTGATGTAGTTTCGGCTAGCGGAGCGCCGGGGTTCTCAAGATCGGTAAGCGATACCGCAGTATTATCAGTCAATCCCGAAATAGTACCAGTTAATGTTAACTGCTGTGCAAATGAGCATAAAGGAAGAAAAAAAATAGTGAGGAACGATAAGAATTTCATTAAAGATATTTACAATTTAAAAAAGATTGCGTACAGCATAAAAGCCGGCAGCTTACTTGTTAATCGAAAAACAGATGGCCCATACACCGGGCTGGTTGCAAAATTATCCTGCTATAATTTAGCAATTTGTTAATTAAGGATACTTTGTATAAAGCATTTTGTCATTACCTCAGGTGATGGAGCCTGCTGGATGATCTTTATATATGCAGAACCAATAATTGCGCCATTTGTATACTTACAGGCATCATTAAAGGTTTTCTTATCCTTAATGCCAAAGCCTACCAGCACCGGATTCTTCAGCTGGTAGCTTTGTAACCGTTGCAGGTATTTTTCAACCTCATTAAAATCTTTTTCGCCGCCGGTTGTGGAAGAAGAAGATACGGCATACAAAAAACCGCTGCTCAGGCTATCAAGTTTTTTGACACGCTCTTCCGAAGTTTCGGGCGTTACCAGGAAAATAAGATGCAAATTATATTTTTCCAAAATAGCTCGGTACATTCTTTCAAATTCATGCTGGGGCAGATCGGGCAATATGAGCCCGTCAATACCCGCTTTGGCAGCATCTGCACAAAAATTCTCAAATCCATATTGTAGTACAGGATTCATATACCCCATTAATACTACCGGTATGGTGATCTGGTCACGCATATTTGCAAGCTGTTGAAACAACACCTGCATATTCATTCCATTGGCCAGTGCAACAGCGCTGCTTTTCTGGATGGTTTCTCCATCTGCCAGCGGATCACTGTAAGGCATTCCGAGCTCTATAATATCCGCTCCGCTTTCCTGTAATGCCTTCATTACCGGCAGCGTGCTGTCCAGCTTAGGAAACCCCGCTGTGCAATAAATATTTAAGATCTTTTTTCCTGATTTAAAAATTTCAGTTAATCTGCTCATTTTATTCTGATTTCAAGTTACTGGTTTCAGATCACCGGTCAACGTTGGCGAAAAAATATGTAAGGATGATACAGGGGCATTTGTTGAAGTAAGCAACGCTCTGAGGAGGTATTCGGAAGATTCCTCCGGACTTTTGGAGAACATTAACGCTATATCCTGTTGCAAGCAGGTATTCTGCTGCCGGGGGCAGCACTTTCAATTCATGTATTATAAGCACCTGCTCACTATTTATCATTGACTACTCAACTCACTTCTTATTCAACTCCTTCATATATGTTTCCATATCCTTATCACCGCGTCCGCTTAAACAAATCACGATATTATCATCTCTATCAAACCTGATTTGATCTAATGCAGCCAGCGCGTGCGCGCTTTCCAGTGCAGGAATAATGCCTTCCAGCCTGGCCAGCTCAAATGCAGCATCTAACGCCTCTTTATCCGTAGCGCTTAAAAATTTGCCGCGCCCGGTAGTAAACAAATTGGCGTGCATGGGCCCAATACCCGGGTAATCCAATCCCGCCGAAATACTGTGCGGTTCTACTACCTGGCCGTCTTCGGTTTGCATTACAAAACTTTTGCTGCCGTGCAAAATCCCCGGCTTGCCTAATTGTGTAGTAGCGGCGCTCATACCCGATGCTACACCGCAACCCGCTGCTTCCACAGCTATGATCTCAACAGAAGGCTCATCTAAAAAATGGTAAAAAGTACCTGCCGCATTGCTGCCACCACCCACACAGGCAATAACGGCTTTAGGTAATTCTGTACCTGTTTTTTCTTTTAGCTGTGCACGTATCTCCCGGCTGATCACACTTTGAAAACGGGCCACCATATCGGGGTAAGGATGCGGACCTACCACACTCCCGATAATGTAAAAGGTATTTTCAGGATGGTTGATCCAGTCACGGATCGCCTCGTTGGTAGCGTCTTTTAAAGTTCTGCTTCCGCTGGTGGCAGGAATAACTGTAGCGCCCAGCATTTTCATCCGTGCCACATTAGGTGCCTGGCGCTCAATATCTTTTTCTCCCATATATACGATACACTGCAACCCTTTGAGGGCACAGACAGTTGCAGTTGCCACCCCGTGTTGTCCCGCACCTGTTTCTGCAATGATGCGCTTTTTACCGAGACGCTCTGCAACCAATATTTGCCCGATCGTATTATTTACTTTGTGGGCGCCCGTATGGCAAAGATCTTCCCGCTTCAGGTAAATATTTGTATGATACTTTTGAGATAGTCTCCCTGCATAATATAAAGGAGTTTCGCGCCCTGCATAATCTTTTAATAAGAAACGGTATTCTTCCTGGAAAGGGGCGCTGTTGATAATATCTAAATAATTGGAACGAAGCTCGTCCACATTCCTGTACAACATTTCGGGGATATAAGCGCCACCAAATTCTCCATAGTAACCCTGCTTGTCGGGCTCTTTATAAGTCGCCTGCATGATAGTCAATAAATTTTAAGGGGATGTAAAGATAAGAAAACTGCACGCCATTAAAATGGCAAAGAATATTTAGCGGCGCCAACGCCAGCAAAAAGAAGAAGCAATAATATGTAATTTATCTATCGCCATTGTAACGCAAAGATAGTTATTAATAGTTCAATAAGTACAATGGTGCATAACATTTTTGCTGTCCGTCATAAGAGCGACAGCACCGAGCCGACATTGCTGACGTTTTTCACCAACAATTAGATATCGGATTTATTAAAAAACCTTGTACACCGTACAATTTGCCATTATGCGGTATAATACTTTCACCTGATTATCGCCGTTCCACAAGTAAAATTATTAGCCCGTATTGAAGACGCTACGTATACTTTTGAACAATCTGTTTTCAGCACATTAGAAGCGTTCCAACAATTATGATAAATGATACATGGCATAATAATCTATGAACTCCTTTCTAACAATGACGGCTTTTCTTCCAATAGCTACATTTCGTATAGATTTGAGCAGTTGAAATAAAACTACCTTAACTAAAAACAGTATATTCTTGGTTTTCATTTTATCTAGCTGTTAATATAAATATTAAAAAATGTTATTTCTAAACAGCGAATGTAAGATAACACTACCGCTAAATATCCGGGTATTTTTCCCATTTTTTTAAGGCAGATTTATATAAAATTCTTAACGCTTCACCCATCTGTTATTTATTTTTGAAGCTATGACGCAGCGTGTGACAATAAAACGGCTAAGCTGGGCAATATTACTGGTATTCGCTATTGGAATTAAAATCATATCGTTCCATTCTGCCTGGGTTGAGGAATATTATACGTATGGCATATACCCGTTTATTGCAATAGTGCTGAGGTATCTCTTTGGCTGGCTGCCTTTTAGTGCAGGAGACATACTTTATACAGCTCTTGTTATTTGGGCCATTCATCGCGTTTTGACAGTAATCAAACACGCTAAAATTCAAAGATATTCCCGGTCGTATATGCTACGCACACTCAGGAGAACAGTATTTGTATGGCTGCTTGTGTATGTGCTGTTTTACAGTTTGTGGGGATTGAATTATTCGCGGGCAGGCATAGCAAGCCAGCTGGGCCTTAAAGAGCAACAATACTCTGCCAAAGACCTGGATACACTGGTTCATTTATTAAGAGACCGTGTGAATGATTACGCCAAACAGCTTACACCCGCAACCAGAGATTCTTTTAAAACTAAAAAGAATTTATTTTCGAATGCTTCATTGTTGTATAACATAGCGGGAGAAAAGTATCCTTTTCTCGCTTACAAAGGTTATTCGGTAAAGCCATCCCTGTTTAGTTACCTGGGTAATTATATGGGTTTCCAGGGCTATTATAACCCTTTTACCGGGGAAGCACAGGTAAATACAACCATACCTCCATCTGTAGAACCTTTTGTAGCAGCTCATGAGATCGCCCACCAGTTGGGTTATGCCAAAGAAAGCGAAGCTAATTTTGTAGGATTCCTATCCTGCAGGTTACACCCTTCAGTTCATTTCAGGTATTCCGTTTATTTTGACATGTACCATTATGCCATCCGGGAACTGGCTTATATAGACTCTGCGAAGGCTAATGCTTACGACAGCACATTGCATATGCAGGTAAAAAAAGACAAGGCCGACTATATTGCTTTTTATAAGAAATACCAGAACCCGGCAGAGCCTTATATTGATAAATTTTATGGCTATTTTTTAAAAGCCAACAACCAGCCCAGGGGCAGGCAGTCCTATAACGACGTGGTCATTTGGCTGATCGCTTACTACAAAAAATTGGGTACGGAAGCTATTTAAGCTTATCAGGTTGCCTTATAATTCGCAAAAGTCTTTCCAATTTCCCAACCTTTGTCGAAAAATAATTTAAATTATTGATTATCAATTCGATAAATAACGTGCGCTTGATTAAACGAAACATGTTGATTCCAGAAATAATCCGTACCTTCGCCCTCCGAATTTTTAAACCCTTCGGATTTTTTTATGAATTTTTATTTTAAACAATTAAACGCTGATGCACAGGAGAACGCGGGCGCTGCCGAACAACCGGTGGAAGAAGCTTCTGCAGCGACAACAACAGCACCTGTGGAAGAAGCTCCTGTAGCAACTCCGGTGGCTGAAAAGGTGGAAACCCCGCCTGCCGAACAGGAGGGTGCGCACGACGATTTCGATTGGAGTGTAGACAAACGCAATGTTTCTTCTTACTCTAAAGAAGAAAAAGAAAAGTACGACAAAGTTTATGAAAACACTTTCATTCAGCTGAACGATGGTGAACTGGTAAACGGTACTGTTGTAGGCCTTACCAATACTGATGTGGTTTTGAACATTGGTTTCAAAAGTGATGGCCTTATTTCTTTAAACGAGTTTCGCGACATGGCCGGCCTTAAAATAGGCGATGAGGTAGAAGTGATGATCGTTGAAAAAGAAGACAGGGACGGACACCTGAACCTGAGCCGCAAACAAGCCCGCACCACACGTGCATGGGAAAAAATTGTTGAGGTTAACAAAACAGGCGAAGTGGTTACCGGCCTGGTTACTTCTAAAACCAAAGGCGGACTTATTGTTGATGTATTTGGCATGGAAACCTTCCTTCCCGGTTCTCAGATCGATGTTAAACCTGTTACAGATTACGATCAGTTCGTAGGTAAAACAATGGAGTTCAAAGTGGTTAAGATCAACGAAACCATTAAGAACGCTGTGGTGTCTCATAAAGCGCTTATCGAAAGCGATATGGAAGCACAACGTGCAGAAATTATTGGTAAGCTGGAAAAAGGCCAGGTATTGGAAGGTACCGTTAAGAATATCACCGATTTCGGTGCATTTATGGACCTGGGCGGCTTAGACGGCTTACTGTATATCACCGATATTTCATGGGGCCGTATTTCTCACCCGAACGAGGTGTTGAAAATGGATCAGAAACTGAACGTGGTGGTATTAGATTTCGACGACGAGAAAAAACGTATCAGCCTTGGCTTAAAACAATTAACACCGCACCCCTGGGATGTGCTGCCTGAAGATATTAAAGAAGGCAACACTGTAAAAGGTAAAGTAGTGAACATAGAAGATTACGGTGCGTTCTTAGAGATCTATCCTGGTGTTGAAGGTTTAGTTCACGTAAGTGAAATTACCTGGGCTAACACGCCGATCAATGCTAAAGACTTCTTCAAATTGGGCGATGAGCACGAAGCGAAGATCGTTACTTTAGATAAGGATACCCGCAAAATGAGCCTTTCTATCAAACAATTGACAGAAGATCCATGGAACGATATCGAAAGCAGGTTTGCTGAAGGTACCAAGCATGAAGGCGAAGTGAAAAACATTACCAACTATGGTGTGTTTGTTGAGCTGGCGCAAGGTATTGGTGGTATGATCCACATCAGCGACCTGAGCTGGCTAAAACGTTTCAACCACCCGGGTGAGTACACTAAAGTGGGTGAAAAAATCGATGTAATCATTTTAGGTATTGATAAAGAAAACCGCAAACTGCAGTTAGGACATAAACAACTGGAAGAAGATCCCTGGAATACCCTTCAGGATACCTTTGCTATCGGCAGCATCCACGAAGGAACCATCACCCGTAAAGACGACAAAGGTGCTACGATTCAGTTGCCTTACGGCCTCGAAGGATTTGCTCCCAACCGTCACCTGACTACCAAAGATGGTAAGTCTTTAGGTTTGGATGAAACTGCAGAATTTGTAGTAATCGAGTTTGACCGTAACGAGAAGCGTATCGTTGTTTCTCATGCCAGAGTTTGGGAACAGGAACAATACGCAGAACGTGAAGGCATCAAGAAAGCGGAACGCGCTGAAGCTGAGAAAACCAAGAAAGCGGTTAAATCTATTCAAAGCAAAGTAGAGAAAGCCACTTTAGGTGATTTGGGCGTACTGGCAGATCTGAAAAAGAAAATGGACCAGGAAGCATCAAACGCAGCCGCAGCTAAAAAAGATAGCGCAGCCGGCGAAGAAAAAGCCTAATTCATTTTTCCTGATATTTCAATGCCCCGGAATTGCCGGGGCATTTTTATTACCGTGCCAGACCGGAACGGTCAGACCTGTCAAGAAAAGCAGAATCATACGCCAGCGTATGAAGGAATTTGTCATCTTTTAAATAAGCGCTCATCCACACGCAGCATCCTCGAATAATGGATATTTACTTTTTCAAAATGAGGATGTTGGGGATTGAGCAATATATTGTACTCCTCGGGCATCACAGCCGATGGTACTTTCAATGCCAGGTGCTTTCTATTTTTAATGAACCGGTCGCCTGTTTGTTTTATATTGTCGGGTGGTGGATTTACAAACCAGTTATCTGGAAGTTGTTCTGCTGAAATCTCGGCAATGCTGTCATTAGGTATCTCCAGGCAAACCATGCAAAGGTTAAGCTGCACGATCGTGGTGATATGTACCACACTTTCCAGCATAGCCAGCGAAGGTGATTGCGCAGTATAAAGTATAAAAGTTCCTTTATGGTGCCATCGGCCTGAATACAGCGATGCACCCGTTCCGCTAAGATCATCAATGAATTTACATTTGCTGATTCGGTAAACTTTCATTTAGTTGCAGGTTACTGGTTCCATTAAGTTCCGTTTTTGGGTTTCCGGCTTCTTAAGCAAAAATTCCATGTTCGATACGGCCAAGCTCTTCAATAAGCAGGGCGATACCCATAGAGGTATCTAGAAAGCTCTTTGGTTTTTTATTACCCAGTGCACCTACCGGCGATTCCATCCATAGTTTAAACGACTCCATATTTTCAAAAACCTCAGCGCCTCTTGCATACAGGCGCGCCAGCTCCAATACCCGCTCAGATTGATCTGCATTTAATTTTTGAGAAGGGGTATAGCGACGTAATGTTCTTTCCGAAGTATGTATGATCGCAGCCACTTCTGCGGCAGAAAGATCTATTTCCCCGGCAAGGTGATCTAACGCCTTTTTGGGTACACCCGTCCGGATATAAGTAATAAAATCCGCTGTGTTATACAGCCCCTGGGAATTATTATGGATACCTAAAAGTGCCAAAGGCCCGGTTATATTTTTATTGGCAACATTGTAAGCTACAGCGGCCTCTTCCATAACAGGGAGTATTTCTTCTTCATTTGTATAATGATGTGTATTTTTTCGGCTTTTCATACTCTGCTTATATGTCCTAAAATTACGGACATTTGTCTGAAAATAAAAATTTTTCTTTAAACACTTCAGGTACAAAAAAACCGGGCTTGTGTCGGTTTTTAAAATTTGGGAAAAGCTATTTATCGGATTCGTACATACGTGCCCCTACCACCATCTTGCATGCAGGGTGGAGTGGAAATAGTCAGTGTATCTCCGTTTGTTTTTATTGCATCGAAGCTTCTATAAGTACCATTTTCATATTCGATAGCCCAGTATTCTTTTACATTGTTCCAATTACATTCAGTAATCTCCCTCCGGTAAATTCTATACTTTTGAGTAGATTCTACAATTCCGTCTGCATAATGTTTTAGTATTCCAGTTTTTGTTAGTTCAAGATAGTTTCCGTTTCCGGGTTGATACGTTGTATGAGACCAAGGATAAAAGGAGGTGGATGTACGCCGCTCCCACAATCCATAAAATTCATTTTTTTCTAATTTTTCTTTATTGCAGGAGGATACTGAAAGGACTACTGTGGCGATAAATAATAAATACAAGGATTTCATAATTTCTGTTTCTCTTCTTTAGAACGGATGTATTTATCGGAATGCAACAATTGTGAATAAAAAAAACCGGCACAAGGCCGGTTTTTTGTTAAATATATAATTGATTAAAAAATATAGCGAATACCTACCTGCATATTCCAGGTACTTGCTAAATTATAGTATTTACTGTACACGGTTTCTGCACCGGTTGGATTGAAAGTGTATTTACCACTACTAACACCAAGAATGCCCTGATCAGAGAAACCTCCGTAATTATAGGTATACCTGTTACCCCAGCCGCTGTTCAGCATATTTAATACGTTACGTATATCAACACTTAACTGTAATGTATGCTTTTTGTTACCAATTGTAGGAGCAATGTCCTGAAGTAACCTGAAATCTAATTGATTTACCCAGGGAAGCAGCGCATCATATCTATCCACATATTGCCCTTTCCGGTTTCTGAGATTTTTGTCCTTCTCAATAAATGCCCAAAAAGCATCCGCTTGCTGAACAGGTGTGTAAGTTGCTGTAACTGCCCCCGCAGCATTCTTTATTGTCAACGTTGTAAATTGATTTTCTAAGTCCGTTCTGCTTTCAGGTACAAAAAACAGGTCATTAGTGGCTCCGTCACCATTAATATTACCACCATACCGGTACAGGTATCTTTCCTGGGAAGAACCGGAATAGAACAGGCTAAGCGTTGTAGCTATGTTCTTGTTGGCATACTCAAACCTGTACGAAGCATAAGCATTTACTCTGTGTGGTATATTATACATAGAATAACCCAGCTCAGGATCATTAGGGTTATTTATAATAGCATTTTGGGTCCAGCTACTTTGAGACCGGTCACCATTATTAGGAGATATATCTTTTGCTTCTGCATAAGTGTATGCTACTGAAGCCTGCCAGTTTTTGGAAAACCTTTTAGCCAACTGAGCAGTAAGCGCATAGGAGTATCCTTTAGAAGTATTATCCATCACAAATACCTGTCCCACTTTCGAGCTATAGGAAGTTTTATAAATATTTCTGTTATCACCGCCAAATCCGGTACGGGGGCCGCTCACATCTCCCAAATTGGCATTATAGTGATACACCCCGTTAATTGTTTTAGAGTAAATACCTTCAACAGTCGCAACAAATCCATTCCCTAAATTTTTGTCAACAGCTAAGTTGCTTCTCCATACCTGGGGGATTTTAAAATCGGGAGCCGTAACGCTGTAATAAGACCCCGGTATGATTCCGATAGTAGAGGGCAGCGTAGCAGGTGCATGAGCGGTTCTGTCTGGATTAAACAGGTAGTCGTTCATGTTAGCATTAGCAGACGTATAAGTTACCTGTGTATTCAGAACACCATTGTCTGAGGACTGGTTTACCAGCCATACAAACGGAATTCTTCCTGTAAAAATACCGGTACCTCCTCTTACAGTCCAGCTCTTGTCTTCGCCTGCAATATAAGTAAAGCCTACCCTTGGAGATACTAACACCCTTGCTTTAGGCCATATACCCACATCCGCCCTGAATTCTTTACCTGACGGATCACGAAGTGGAATGGCATATAATGAATCATTCGATACTTTATCACCAGGATAAAACGGCAGATCAAATCTGGCACCAAAAGTAAGTTTAAGACGATCGTTTACAGCAAATTCGTCCTGCAGATAGAAACCAAACTGGGCAAAATTGGCTTTAGCCGCCTGAACAGCAGCCTTATCTTTATTACTATAGGTGAGCGCAAAAACAGTAGGAGCTTTATTATCAATAAAATCCTGCAATGAAGCATAACGATAATAGCTTTGGCCACCAAAATTAGCGAATGAGTTTTCAAAAGTCATATAATCTAAACTAACACCAGCCAGAATATTATGTCTGCCCAGGTTCCAGCTAACATTGTCTGCAATATTCAAAGTGTTATTCTTTACATAGTTGTTATAAGAATACAGCTCCGAACCAAAGCTGATCAGTACATTATCAGCATCACGCATAATATCAACAAACGGGAACTGATTACCAGGGGTTTCCCGGAAATCGTGAACTTTAGTATAAGAAGCTAAAAACTGATTTGATACGCTACTGTTGAATTTACTGTTCAATTCTCCAACTATAGAGTAAACATTATTGTTTTGCTTATAGTTCGCATTTGAAAATGCCAAACCACCTGACTTTCCTCCCCTTCGTCCATTATTAATCCTGGGATTAGGGCCACTGCTGGTATTGATCAGCACATCATCTGAAGTCTCGGCCTGGTTATACCGGATTGAAAAGCGGTTATTGTCATTGATATTCCAGTCTATACGGGCCAGAAATTTACTATTGATCGTTTTGAAATCGTACCCTGAAAAGGAACCTGCTTCATAGCCATATTTTGACTTTAAATGATCGCTGAGTTTTACCATATCAGACTCTAATACGTTCGGTACAGCGTTTGGATTTTTATCGCCTGCAGTCTTGGAGGGTACCCATGATTGGCCAGGACTGGTCCTGCGGTCTATCTCTCCGTTTAAAAAGAAGAACAGCTTGTTTTTAATAATCGGTCCGCCAACGCTGGCCCCAAAAATGTTCGATGATGATTTTAATGCATCATCCAGTTTTGTTCCGTCCACCTTTTTACCGTTAAAGCTCTGATTTTTGTAATAGTCATAAACAGTAGCATATAGTTCATTGGTACCACGGCGGGTAACTGCGTTAATTCCTGCGCCTGTAAATCCGGCCTGACGAACATCGTAAGGCGCCAGATTGACCTGGATCTGATCGATCGCATCAATAGAAATAGGCTGAGAAGCACCGCCCGGTAATGGATTTGATCCCAAACCAAAGTTGTTATTGAACACAGAACCATCTACTGTGATATTATTATAGCGGCCGCTCATACCCAAAAAATTTCCTCCGTTAGCTTGTGGGGTCAGCTTGGTAGCATCCATTAAGCTACGGTTAATGTTGGGTAAATTAATAATCTGTGTCCGTGATATATTAGTAGCTGCGCCTACTCTCCGGTTATTGCCCATAGCGGAAACAACTACTTCCGATAATTGCTGTGATGTATTGGTTAAAATTACAGAGGCCTGGTACACTTCTCCCAACGGAATGTTAATATCCGTCAGCTTATAGGTTTCATAACCTACATTGGATATTTCCAGAACATAAGGGCCTCCCGGGTTCATATTCTGAATATAGAAATTTCCTCCGGTTTTAGTAACAGTCCTGTATTTAACTCCTGTTGGAATGTGGGTCAACTCAACGTTTGCTCCTATGAGGGCCTCATCGCTGATTCCTTTTACAGTACCAGATGCACCACTGGTCGTCACCTGTGCATAAGTAATGCCCACAAACAGAAATGTGAGGGACATTAAAAACAGAATTTTTTTCACCATGTAAAATGATTTTAAGCCGCAAAGAAAAGCAATAAAATTTAACATTTACCCCTCTTGTGTTAACAAATTGTAACCATTTCTTAACATATAAATATCTTGATTAACATCAACTTTTAATCATTTTCTAAAGCTCACCAGATACATAATTCAAGATTATTCAACATTTCAAGCCTAGGCTTATCAAAAAAAGTAAAAAACCTGCCAGAATTTTTGACAGGTTTCGAATTAAGAATTGTTTATATGCAATATTTATAGATAGCTTAAATTGGTTTTAGGCGTCAGCTGGAGCAATGTTTCGTACATCAGGCGAATGGTGTTTTCTATATCTTCCTTGTGGATCATTTCTACCGTGGTATGCATATACCGCAAAGGCATAGAAATCAGGACAGAAGGGCATCCGTCATTGGCATAAGCAAAAGAATCGGTATCTGTTCCTGTACTTCGGCTTAATGCTCTCCATTGCACCGGTATTTGATGGTCTTCAGCCACTTTTTCTACAAAGGCCAGCAGCTTGTTATGAATTGCGGGTCCATAGGCTAAAGAAGGGCCTTTGCTGCAAGCTACATCACCTTCGATCTTCTTATTGATCATAAAATGGCCGGTATCGTGCGTTACATCGGTAATAATCGCTACATCGGGTTTTATACGGCGGGCGATCATTTCGGCGCCACGAAGTCCTATTTCTTCCTGAACAGCATTTACTATATACAGGCTGTACGGTAATTTCTTTTTACGTTCTTTCAATAAACGTGCTACTTCTGCAATCATAAAACCACCTATCCTGTTGTCAAAGGCACGACCTACATAAAAGTCATTTGCCAGCTCATCAAAACCGTCCTGGTAAGTGACTACGGCTCCAATATGTATACCTAATGCCTCCACTTCCTTTTTACTCCTTACACCACAGTCAACACAAATATTCTCTACCTTAGGTTGGGTTTCATTCTCCTTTCCAATACGTGTGTGTATAGCAGGCCATCCAAATACACCCTTTACCACTCCTTTTTTACCATGCACATTTACCCGCAGGCCGGGTGCTATCTGGTGGTCTACGCCTCCGTTCCTTTTGAGGAAAATGAGACCATTATCCGTGATATAATTCACGAACCAGCTGATCTCATCTGCATGAGCCTCGATCACTACTTTAAACGGCTGTCCCGGATTAATAACTCCCACAGCTGTACCATAAGGATCTACAAACTGCTCATCGATATAAGGAGCCAGGTATTTAAGCCAAAGCTTCTGCCCCCAGGTTTCAAAACCTACCGGAGATGCGTTATTAATATAATTCTTTAAAAACTCAAACGATGCCGAAGTGATTACAGGTGCTTTTTTTGTCTCTTTCTTGTTATTGCTCTTTTCTTTTGCCATAGTAAAACAGTATTAGCTTCAAACGTACATAACAATTTTCAATTTTACAGACTGCTGTATCAATTTTACATGTTTCATTCCCGGCAGCAGCATTTTTAACAAAAATGCAATTGGGCTGCGCATCCTTTTTACGAAGCAGATCGTCACATACATATATAAACGTACACAAATGAAGCGATTTATATTTACTATCATGCTCTTTGCTACCTTCCTCCTGGCTGAAATGGAGGCTAATGCCCAACGCGGGCATATTTACAGGGGGCGCCCCGTATATCGATCCCGGCCAATGGTTTCGATAGGTATTGGCGGTATGTGGGGTGGGTTGTATGGTCCCAGAGTGTGGGGTTATGGCTGGGGGCCTGGAGTTGGAGTGAATGTTGGCGTTGTAGTACCGCCCCCTGGTGCAATGGTAAGAAGTATGCCGCCGGGAGCCGTAAAGCTGGAGATTAATGGCATTACCTATTATCGAAAGGGCGATGCTTATTTTCGTGAAAGGCAGGACGGCGGTTTCGAAATAGTAGATATGCCTTTAGGAGCTGAAGTAAGCCGGCTACCATTAGGAGCAAAATTGCAGAAGATTGATGGTAAATATTATTATGAAAAAAATGGCACTTACTATTATAAAGATAGGGATGCAGATGGCAGGCCCACGTATATAATAGTCGGAAAGAACGGGGAGTTAAATACGGGGGAAAACGACTATAACTCATCTGATGAAAGTTATAATGCTGCCGATGATGGGCCTGTTACTGTAAATTAAGGCACTCATAATCCATCTGTTACCGGCAAAAATGAGGCTTATACTGTAAAACCACAAGTGGGAGACCGGTTGGATCAACTGCCACGCGATAGCAAACAGGTAGTTGTGAACGGCAAAAAATTGTTCCTTTCTCCCAATAATGTCTATTATAAAGAAGTAACCGAGTATGATAGAACCGTATATGAGGTCGTTGATGTAAAGTAAATTGTTGATTGTTTTTTTGTTTAAAGCTTAGGCCGCCCCTTTCCGGGCGGCTTCTTTATTTCAGTATGTTACCCCTATTAAAATAAACGTACTGCTTACCTCAAATTCATTCTTATACTAAGCAAAACCTGGGAAGGGCGCAAGCTAAATTGTGTGATATTGGTTTGAATATTATTAATAACAACCTGCTCATATGCTCTTGTATTTAAAACATTCATCCACTTTATCTCAAGGTCAACTTTCCGCTTGCCCAATGTATGCCTGTAAGATGCATCTACAAATTCATTAGTAAACTTTTGCCCCCCGATAGTATATTGGTTCCAATCTCCGGAAAAATTAACAGAACCATTTTTAAAAATATAAAAAGCCAAGCGGCCGGACTGGATTACTGAAGCGGAAGAATAGTTGCTGCCACGGTCTGTTCTTTTGGAATGGCCGTAAACAAAACTGTAGTTGCCTATCAGCCAGGTTAAATAACTGTTCTCCATTTTAAAGCTGGCAGTTTGACTGAGGTTTACTGAAGTAAACAAATTATCGTTAAGCAGGTTCATCGTTTCAAACCGGGCATAGCTGTATCCAAGACCAATATTCATAAGCGCTGCTTTCATGTATTTGCCAAAGTTGAAAAATATATTACTGCTGTTTCCCGAATTATCCCTGAGGATGCCTGTAGTTACCTGCTGGCCGTTACTAGCGATCTGTGTTGATAACATCATATTGGAACTATTATGGCTGTAGCTATAACCGGCATTTGCATCTATATTAGATAATAGATTTTTATACGCCACTCTTCCTCCGGCATTCATTATAGCTGCTTCTTCTATTGGCGATTGATACGCATTAAAATTTAAAGCGCTAAACACATAACCAGGATATATAGTGGTTAAAGTGCTGAACCTGTTGCTTCTTGATGCATTTACAGCAAAAGTGAACTTTTTAACTAATACTTCTCCAAAGAAAGAAGGTTGAAACAGCCATCTGTTCAGGTCTCTTGCAAATGCATTTTCGCTATCCTGTACATTGATACTGTTATTAGATAAAGGAAGGTTTAGTGAAAAACGGAACACCTCTTTTTTCATGTTAATGGCAACAGCTGCCTGTGCGTTATAATTCTCTAATTGTAGGCTGTTCAGCCAGGGTGGCTGCATCTGTAGAATATTTCTACCAGGTTGCTCTAATTCAAGATCAGTATTTAATAACTCATTGGCATACCTGAACCGAATAGCTGGCGCTATCGTAAAGTCTTTTATTGTAAACACCATCCCAGCAGAGTTATTTGTATTAAAAGTACCTGATCGTTTTAGTTGCTTTATAGATAAAGACGACTGCATATCTGCATCAGACAACTCCAGTGCGTTTAAAGAATCAACCTTGTACCATTCAGGATCATTTATATAATTGATATAAGATTGCAGGCTTATTAAATACTTCGATTTTTTATCTATCGGAAGAATAGTGCTCAAGGAATTTTGTATGGAAAAGCCGTTGGAGTATGTTTTCTGATAGGCTGGACGCCTGTCTAGCCAGATAGTAGCATCCGCAGCATTTCTATCCATAGCAAAAATCAGATCATTTTTAAAGTAGTTATTTTTTGCATTTCGGTTCAATGATAAAGTGGCCTTTAATCTTCTGGCAATATCGTTCAGTTCGCTGCTCCTCGCATAATTTACTGTATGCAACGCATTGCCGGAAGCATCCAGATTGGTAATAGTAGTTTGCACAGTACCTGCCAAATCCAACTCATGGTAGATATATTGTATATTGGCTTTAGTTTCCCAATCGTTTTTCAGGCTTTGCAGAAAATTTCCTGAAACTGCATGCGATATGTTAAACCAGTAACGGCTTTGCGGTATGGAAGCAGGAGGGCTTACCGATGATACGTTCAGAAAATTACCCGTACTGTTTTCCTGAGAAAAACCAGTAAACCCTGAAAGGCCAATGAAATTACCCGTTTCAGCAAGAATATTTTCTCCTGTATTGTTTGATTTAAAGTTGAACAATGCCTGCCTTTTTTTAGCAAACAGTAAGGGGGTAAGCTTAACACTCCACAAAAAAGGAGAAAAGCCAAGTCCAAGTCCACCGGTTCCCGTCCAGGTTGTTTCCCTTTTTAGCTTAAGATTAATACCTGCGTTTTCGGAAGGCACTTTATCTTTCAGCATCTTTACAGGTTGGTTGTTCGCTACCACTTCGAGCTTGCTTATATCCTGGTAGGGAATTGAATTAGGAATGACCCCGTACCGGCCCTGCATCAGGTCTTTTCCTTCTACGGTAAACTGATTGATATCTTTTCCCTGGTACGTTATTTTGCCGCCTTCATCTATTTCGAGGCCAGGCATTTTTTTGATCACATCAGCCAGCGTACGGTCGTTTTTGTTGGCAAACTGCTCTACATCGTGCACAATGGTATCGCCCCTTTTATATATCATTGCTTCTTTTACAACTACTTCTTCCAGAATAGTCGCTTTTTCCCTGGCAATGAAGTAAAGCTCCTGCGTTTTATTGGCTATGACTTTCGTTTCGGCCTCATGATTCATCAGGTTGAGTTTTACCTGTACAGAATCTAACGGGGTTTGAAGTGTTAAATTAAACTGGCCATTCGAATCTGTCATTTTAAAGGCCAGTACTTTGTTAGTATTAACCGGCCCTATAATAATGCTGGCATTGGCCAACGGTTTTCCCGACTGGCTTTTCACATTGCCGCTGATAGTAACCTGTGCACATAGTATTCCTGTTATGCCTGTGCACAGCAGCAGGGCAACCCCTTTCATCATAAACAAAATCTTGTATTGTTATAAAAGCTCGAGCCGGTTATTGTTTTTCTTTTCGGCTTCCATACGTCTGCGCTGCATTTCTTCAGCAGATATTTCATTTCCGTTCTGATCACGAATAACCCTCATGGTAATTGTGCCTCCACCAGGACTTGACATGCCAGAAGCAATGGACCGTGCCTGCGCCTGAGCGTTTTCTTCCACTTTTTTAAACTCGCCTTTCTTTACTATTTCAGCAGCCGGTATCTTATCATTACCGTCAGTTATATTTTTTATTTCAGCCAGCTCAAACAAGCATTGCTCTTTGTCGTCCCACATTTTTACGATCAGGCCCGGCAACCCCGAAAATTTGTAAGGCCCATTATTAACAGGGATCTCAGTTGTAAATAAAGCGTTCCAGTTCCTGCCCCCATAGTTTGTTGTAGCCAGCTGACAGTTATATTGTCCGTATTTGGCCGAGCTATCGGTTACATTCCAACTTAGCGCCGAGAGGTCTTCTTCATAGCCATAAATGTTTCTCATGAATTTTTGCTGAACTTTTATTTTACCATCGTTGAACTTATAGATCTCATAGCCTGCCCCACTTCCCATATTACTCTTGTTTATGTTAATTGATTTTACATTCTGGATGCCGCCCTGTGCTTCTATTGCCCTGGAAAGGCTGTCAATGTAAGCATCGCCTTTCAACTTCGTAACGCTCACGAATTTGCTATGGGTATCAAAAATATCCAAAACGTACTGGTCTTTTGTTTTTGAGCTGGCATCGTTAGTGTCCTTCTGAAAAATGAAGTCATACACTATTCTTTGCGTCCTGACGCTTTGTGTGCGGGCATTCAGAAATAATATGGAAGTAAAGAAAAACAAGCTTATGTAACGAAACATCTTAATCATTAATAAATATTTTAATTACGAAATTATCGTAATAATATTAAAATATCAAAAACATTTTAATACTGACTAATACTTCCGAAGTCCTCCGAAAGCAAAAAGTGTGGCCGGAGCCACACTTTTAAGACTTATAAAAACAATTTCTATTCTACTCGAACGACATCAGAATTGACTGCTCTTTACTTTCCAGCACAGAACTTCCCATCAGGTATTCATCTACTTTACGGGCGCATTCACGGCCTTCGCTAATAGCCCATACTACAAGGCTTTGGCCGCGGCGCATATCACCAGCGGTAAATACTTTGGATACATTGGTCCGATAGTCAAACTCAGCCGCTTTTACGTTGCCCCTGTTATCCAGTTCCACGCCCAATTCTTCCAGCATTCCTGTATGTAACGGATGAACAAAGCCCATTGCCAGCAAAGCTAATTCGCAAGGTAATGCTCGTTCGCTACCAGCTACTTCGGTAAATTTGGCAGGTTGCCCCGGTGCAGGAGTGGTCCATTGGAGATCCACCACTTTCAGGGCTTTAAGGTTGCCGTTTTCATCGCCGATAAACGCTTTCGTAGCAATACTCCAATGCCTTTGTGCCCCTTCTTCGTGGCTTGTGGTTGTTTTTAATAACATAGGATAAGTAGGCCAGGGCATTACATCTGTTCTCTCTTTGGGAGGCATAGGCAAAAGCTCAAATTGTGTTACTGATGCTGCTCTGTGGCGATTACTGGTACCTACACAGTCGCTGCCGGTATCACCACCACCTATTACTACCACATTTTTACCGGTTGCCAGAAGCTCTTCAGACAGTATATTGCTTTCTATATCCCGATTCGCTAAAAAGTCTTTACCCGCAACACGTTTATTGTTCTGCTTTAAAAAGTCCATTGCAAAATGAACACCCTTTAGTTCCCTGCCTGGCACCGGCAAATCACGTGGTACCGTACTGCCGCCGGCCAAAACAATGGCATCATACTGGCGCATCAGGTCATTTACTTTTACATTTTTACCTACATTAGCATGACATTTGAAGGTAACACCTTCTTCCTGCATTAAATTGATACGGCGGTCAATAACCCATTTTTCCAGTTTAAAATCGGGAATACCATAGCGCAATAAACCACCCGGTTGTTCATCCCGTTCAAATACTGTAACCGTATGACCGGCATAGTTTAACTGTGCAGCAGCAGCAAGGCCCGAAGGGCCACTGCCAATAACCGCAACTTTTTTGCCGGTTCTTACGTTAGGGGCCTTTTTTGTTACAAAGCCTTTTTCAAATGCTATCTCTATAATATGCTTTTCAATTTCTTCGATCGCTACCGGTGGCTGATTGATTCCCAGCACACAGCTCATTTCGCAGGGTGCCGGGCAGATACGTCCGGTAAACTCGGGAAAGTTATTGGTGGAAGATAATATTTCGTATGCCTCCCGATACTCTTTTCTATAAACGGCATCATTGAACTCAGGTATTACATTTCCTAAAGGACATCCGCTATGACAAAAAGGGATGCCACAATCCATACACCGTGCTGCCTGGTGATTGAGCTTTTCTTCGGGGAATAGTTCTACGAATTCGCGGTAGTTTTGGAGCCTTTCTTCCACCGGCTTTTTCGATGGAAGTTCTCTTGTAAATTCTAAAAATCCTGTTGGTTTACCCATTTGTTATTTAGTTAATAGTGCATAGTCTATAGTTCATGGTATAGTACGAACCCTATGCGCCATGAACTATTTTCTATGATCTGTTTTACGCTATTTGTTTTTGCTCTACTTTAGCCTGCATGATTTTTTTGTATTCGCTTGGATATACTTTTACGAAGTTTTTGAGCTGATTATCGAAATCATCCAGAACGAATTTGGCTACTGTACTATTGGTATAGTGGTAATGCTTTTCTATTTGGTTTTGCAGGAAAACAGCGTCTTCTGCATCTACCGGGTCCAGCTCAACCATTTCCATATTACAGTTACCTGCAAACTTTTGAGCAGCATCATAAATATATGCAATACCGCCGCTCATACCTGCTGCAAAGTTGCGGCCGGTAGGCCCAAGGATAATGGCACGCCCACCGGTCATGTATTCACAACCATGATCGCCCACTCCTTCTACAACCGTTGTAGCACCGGAATTACGTACCGCAAATCTTTCCCCCGCCTTACCCCGGATATAAGCTTCACCGCTTGTGGCACCATAGAAAGCCACATTACCTATAAGGCTGTTTTCTTCGGGAGTAAAGCCAGCATTTTTGTCCGGATATATAATAAGTTTGGCCCCGCTTAAACCTTTTCCGAAATAATCATTTGCATCACCTTCCAGTTCGAGTGTAATTCCTTTATTACAAAAAGCTCCAAAGCTTTGCCCGGCAGTACCTTTTAACTGAATGTGGATAGTATCTTCAGGTAGACCTGCATCCCGGTATTTTTTGGTAAGCTCGTGAGATAATACGGTACCAGCGGCACGATCCGTATTTACAATATCAAATGAAGCTTTTACCGGTGTACCATTTTCCAGGGCAGGTTTAGCAGCATCAATAAATTTCCAATCGATAATCGTATCCAGTCCGTGATCTTGTTCTTCGTAATTGTAGATGCCAACATTTTCTTCAGCCGGCTCTTTATAAAGAATAGGTGAAAGATCTAAGCCTTTATATTTCCAATGATCAATACCCTCTCTTATTTTTAATTCATCAACCTGACCTACCATTTCATTAACGGTTCTGAAGCCCAGTTCGGCCATCAGTTCCCGCATTTCCTGTGTGATAAATTTGAAGAAATGCACAACGGCATCCGCAGTACCTGAAAAACGTTTTCTCAGGTCAGGATCCTGTGTAGCTACGCCTACAGGACAGGTGTTCAGATGGCATTTACGCATCATGATACAGCCTTCTACCACAAGCGCCGCAGTAGCAATACCCCATTCTTCAGCACCCAATAAAGTAGCTATAACAATATCCCGGCCTGAACGCATCTGCCCATCGGTTTGTAAAACCACACGGCTGCGAAGTTTATTTTTAACGAGGGTTTGCTGCGCTTCTGCTACTCCCAGTTCCCAGGGTAATCCTGCATGGCGTATAGAACTTAGCGGCGATGCTCCGGTACCACCGTCATGTCCGGCGATCAACACTACATCGGCTTTTGCTTTTGTTACACCTGCCGCAATAGTACCTACCCCTGCCTTACTCACCAGCTTTACATTGATCCGTGCATGGCGATTGGCATGTTTAAGATCGAATATCAATTGAGCCAGATCTTCAATAGAATAAATATCGTGGTGCGGAGGTGGAGAAATAAGTCCTACACCCGGAGTGGAGTGCCTGGTACGGCCAATCCAGTCATCTACTTTATGACCGGGAAGCTGCCCCCCCTCTCCGGGCTTCGCACCCTGCGCCATCTTTATTTGTAGCTCATCGGCTTCAGTCAAATACAAACTCGTAACTCCAAAACGGCCGCTGGCTACCTGCTTGATCGCGCTGCGCATGCTATCGCCGTTTTGCAGCCGTGTATAGCGGGCTTCATCTTCACCACCTTCACCGGTATTGCTTTTACCACCCAGACGGTTCATTGCAATAGCCAGTGTAGTATGCGCTTCCCAGCTAATGGAGCCAAAGCTCATAGCGCCGGTTGCAAATCTTTTATAAATATTTTCTGCCGGTTCTACTTCATCAACAGATATAGAAGGACGGGAGCGTTTAAAATCGAACAGGCTGCGGATAGTGATGGCTTTTTTGCCCTGCTCGTCAATAAGTTTCGTATATTTTTTAAATGTATTGTAATCTCCCATCCTTGTTGAATACTGCAACAAATGAATGGTTTGCGGATTAAACATGTGGGCCTCTCCTTTGCGTTTCCATTGATAAAATCCCCCGGTGGGCAGCAAGTCAATAGGTAATTGTTTAGGAGTAAAGCTGAAATGATGCTTCGCCAGCGCTTCGCGGGCTATTTCATCGAGGCCCATGCCTTCAATACGGGAAGTAGCATTGGTAAAGTAGTTATTCACCACCTCTTTATTGATCCCGATGATCTCGAAAATCTGGGCGCCCTGGTAAGATTGAAGTGTAGAGATACCCATTTTGGAAAATACTTTCAGCAATCCATCGCTTATTGCTTTAATATAATTTTTATGAAGCTCCTCTACAGATTTGCTGGTATTTATTTTACCTGTTTCTTTTAATAGTTTAATAGTAGAGAAAGCCAGGTAAGGATTAATAGCAGTGGCACCAAAGCCTAACAAGCATGCAAAATGGTGCACTTCCCAAACATCGCCGGCTTCTACAACAATGCCTACTTTACCACGTAAACCTTTCCTTGTTAAATGGTGGTGAATAGCTGATACGGCCAGTAAAGACGGAATAGCTGCGTGGTTGCCATCAATGGCCCTGTCCTGCAGTACCAATACCTCAAAGCCGTCATTAACGGCATCTTCAGCATACCGGCAGAGCCTGTCTAATGCGCGTCGCATAGAGCCAGGTTTTCCGTCAGCCACAAAATAACATTGTATGGTTTTAGCCTGGAAGCTGCCGGTATCAATGCTTCTCAATTTCTCTAACTCGTAATTAGTAAGCACCGGCTGCTTTAACGCAACAACATGGCAGTCTTTTTCGTCTTCTATTAATAAGCTTCCGTTATTACCTACAAAAGTTGCCAGCGACATTACCATTCTTTCCCGTATAGGATCGATAGGCGGATTGGTTACCTGGGCAAATAGCTGTTTGAAATAATAGCTTAAATGCTGCGGCTGATCGCTTAAAATAGCAAGCGGTGTATCTACACCCATAGATCCGATGGGCTCTTTACCATCGGTAGCCATAGGCATAATAATATTTTCAACATCTTCCGAGGTGAAGCCGAAAGCTTTCTGGTATTTGAATATCTGGTCTGCGCCCAGGTCGCTGAACATGACACGAGGTTCCGGAAGTTCATTTAAACGGATCTTGTATTGATTCAACCAGTCGCCGTACGGTTTTTTTGAACAGATGTCCTGTTTCAGCTCTTCATCGCTAATAATACGGCCCTGCTCCATATCTACCAGGAACATCTTACCCGGCTGTAACCTGCCTTTTTCCTTAATGATACTTTGGTCAATAGGCAAAGCGCCGGTTTCAGATCCCATAATCACACGGCCATCTGTAGTAACGCAATAACGTGAAGGACGGAGGCCATTCCTGTCTAAGGTGGCGCCGATTATCTTTCCATCTGTAAATGAAATAGAAGCGGGGCCATCCCAGGGTTCCATTAAACATGCGTGGAACTCATAGAATGCTTTTTTAACCGGATCCATTTCTTCATTACCATCCCATGCCTCAGGAATCAGCATCATCATTACGTGTGGCAGGGGGCGGCCTGTTAAAGCCAGCAACTCTACCATATTATCCAGGCAGGCCGAGTCGCTCTGGTCATTGCTTACAATAGGCACCAGCATGTCCATTTCCTCGTCTGTAAATAACGGTGATTCGAAGCTGGATTCTGCCGAACGCAACCAGTTCAGGTTTCCCTGTAAAGTATTGATCTCGCCATTATGCGCTATAAAACGGAAGGGCTGAGCCAGCCTCCACGACGGGAAGGTGTTGGTAGCAAACCTTGAGTGTACCAATCCGAATGCGCTTACAGCACGTTTATCAGAAAGGTCTTTATAATATTCGCGCACCTGGTGGCTGGTAAGCTGGCCTTTATATATTAAGGTACGACAGGATAACGAGGAAATATAAAATCCCACCGGATCTTTTTTTACAGCATTACCTGTTATATGTGTGGCATATTTACGCAGAACGAAAAGTTTTCTTTCAAATTCGATCGCCGTTTCTACGCCGGCAGGGCGTTCAACAAAAACCTGTTCAATGGCGGGTTCCACGCTCAGAGCACTGGGGCCGATCCCGGAATTTATAACAGGCACTTTGCGCCAGTGGATAACGCGCATGCCCATTTTTTCTGCCGCACGGTTAAAGATGTCGCGACATTCTTCCCGAACCCTTGGCTCTTTAGGAAAGAAGACCATGCCCACCGCGTATTTTTCTATTGCCGGAAGCGTGATGCCCAGGTGCAACAATTCATCATAAAAAAGCTCATGGGGAATCTGGATCATAATTCCCGCGCCATCGCCAGTATTCGCCTCGCATCCACAGGCCCCCCGGTGCTCCATGTTCTCGAGAATGGTGAGCGCATCTGAAATAGTCTGATGATTTTTGTTTCCCTTAATATTGGCAACAAAACCAATTCCGCACGCATCACGCTCAAAAGATGGGTCATAAAGACCTTTGTTTTCTGTCATAGTTCCTTATAAAAGTTTTACACAAAAATTTTGGCTTTTCAATACGGAGAAGGCAATCGAGAGTTGTGTAAAATAATTCAAAAACTTGAATATTTGGCAAAATATTCACCCGCAATATGAAATATTTTAATATTTCTAAAATATTTCCAATTTATTTGAAAAATATCTTTCTATATAAGATATGCAGCAGGCTAGTTTTTTCTACCGGAAGAACGAACAGGCTAAATACACAGGCACATTTTATTGCGGATATCCGGTAATATTTACGGTATTCATTATTTCTCATCTCAGGTTTGAATGAAAAACAGCAAACTTATCTACCTATGACTTAATAATTCTTTTACGACCTTAAACAAGATAACTAAATAATGAATCGTCTTTGTTCAATTCTTTATATTGTATGCCTGAGCTTTCCATACGTTCCAGAAGTCCGTTATAGTCGTTTTTATTTTTCAACTCAATACCAATTAATGCCGGTCCGCTTTCTTTATTCGTTTTCTGCATATACTCAAAACGGGTGATATCATCATCGGTACTTAATATATTGTTTACAAACTGCTTTAAAGCTCCTGGCCGTTGTGCAAAATTGATCAGGAAATAATGCTTCAGCTTCTCATATTGCAGGCTGCGTTCTTTTATCTCCTGCATCCGATCAATATCGTTATTGCTGCCGCTTACTATACAAACCACATTTTTGCCTTTAATAGTATCTCCCAGAAAACTTAATGCCGCAATAGAGAGCGCCCCCGCAGGTTCTACCACTATAGCGTCTTTGTTATAAAGCTCCAGTATGGTGGTACATATTTTCCCTTCGGGAACCAATACCACTTTGTCCAAAATATCTTTGCAGATATCGAAGGTAATATTCCCTACGCGTTTTACTGCCGCGCCATCTACAAAACGGTCAATACTTCTTAGCTCAACAGGATGTCCTGCTTTCAGTGCTTCGGTCATAGAAGGTGCTCCTTCGGGTTCTGCCCCAATAATCTTCGTAGCGGCGCTAACAACTTTTATAAAGCTTCCAACACCAGCGCACAATCCACCACCGCCAATGGGCATAATTATATAGTCAATAGTTTCCAGTTGCCTGAAAATTTCGTAGCCAACGGTAGCCTGGCCCTCTATTACCTTTATATCATCAAAAGCATGCACGAAGGTCATACCATTTTCTGCAGTGAACTTTATCGCTTCATTGGCGCAGTCATCATAAGTATCGCCGGTGAGTATAATCTCTATATTCTCTCCGCCAAACATTTCTGTTTGGATTATTTTTTGCTTGGGAGTAATAGAAGGCATAAATATGGTACCTTTTATATTCAGCATTTTGCAGCTGAAAGCAAAGCCCTGCGCATGATTACCGGCGCTGGCACATACCACACCACTGTCCAGCTTCTCTTTTGGTAACGAGCTCATCATATTATAAGCGCCACGTAATTTATAAGAGCGAACCACCTGAAGGTCTTCTCTTTTTAAATAAATACTGGCTCCAAACTGGCGGCTTAAAGTAGCATTTAACTGTAAAGGCGTTTCTGTAACGATGGGCAGTAAACGTTGTGCTGCTGACTGAACACTTTCTTCTATTAAAAGTTGGTTGAATGACATAATTTATTCCTTATTTAATAAGGGCCGCAAAAATACGAACATAGAAGTTGTTTAAACTTTTGAAAAATTTAAAGAATATGCCTGATACAACTACAAAAACACCCGCGGCACGGCAAAAAGCACAATGTAGTATTTATAATGAATTGATAAGCAATCGTCATTTCGCAGCGACAGCGAAGAAATCTCAACATAAGACTACTCGTTGAGAGATCTCCCTTACGGTCGATGCGATGACAGTTATCTATGTCATTGCCCATTGATTTGGCGCCGCAAATCCTAGAGTCGTTAAGTCGTTGTGTTTTACAAGAAAAAAGAACGTTTTCATAAAAGTTTAAACAAGTTCATATAAGTATGATTAAGAGAGATTACCGAAGCATCCATATTTTTTCAAACGGCTTTGACGGGAAACCAAAAGTATATATCTTTGATTTTTATTGAAATAGATCTCACAGTCTCTTAACTGTAATAAACCGCAACGCTCTATGCCTGAAACTTTAAAGTATCACAGATGCTGCATTTGTTATGACATAAATGCCCTTTTGGCCAAAGCTTAATTCCTAACGCTTCTTCCACTTCTCTGTAAACTACTGCTCTGATAATAATTCCGGCACACACATAGCTGTAGCCGTTTAGCATACTGCAGAAATATTTATAAAATGAAAAATCAACTACTGAAATGCAAACAGCATATGGCTGTTATCAAACCGGCTTTATTAGCCACCATCTTATTTACTGCTTTGCCGGGAAACAGGGCCGAAGCGCAATGCACCACTCCTCCCGATCAGAATTTTGGGACTCATGTTGATGATAGCTATGCCCCTTCACTAACGTATGAATGCGTGACGTATACGGGAGGCAGTAATGTAGGTGTAGCAATTGGAGGGAGTACAATTATAGCTGTAGAAAGCCCGGCTTTCTCTGGAAGCGCAGTATTAATTAATAGTAATGATGCTTCGCCGGGAACTTATGCGGAAATTGGAACCGCAAACGGTTATGAATTTAAGCTGGTTTCAATGACGGCTGAGTTTTTTGGACATAGTGCTGGAGAAATGTCAGAAGTTTACAATATTGTAGGATACAGAGATAATGTGGAAGTGGTACGGGCCAACGGGCTAAATGTAACCACTTCAGGAACAGCCGGCAACAATGGGAACACGGTTACCTGGAGCCGGTTAAATTACAATGTAGATGGCAGTAATTCCGGTAACTTATCTTTTGGAGCGAACTGGAATAATATAGATAAAGTAAGATTTGTGGTGGCTGATGCAGCACCTAATACCTTTCTGTTCCTGGCTTCGGATAATATTGATTTCGGGCCGGCCGAAGTGCTGCCCGTACATTTTGGACCGCTTCACGCGGCTGTAACTGATGATAATCTTAATATAGAATGGAGCACGCTGTCTGAAACGAACAACGCCTACTTTGAGGTGCAGGTTTCTGATGATGGCAAAAAGTTTACTACATTGTCAAAAATAATGTCAAAAGCATTTAATGGAACTTCTTCTTCTCCAATCCAATACAGCCTGTCAGTAAACATAGCTGAAAAGGCAGCAGTTTTAGGCTTTACAGGATTATCATTGCTATTTTTAATATTGCCAGCCAGAAGAAAAAGAACAGCCGCTCTTATAGCAGTTTGCTTTCTTACGGCGGTGCTGTACAGTTGTTACAAAAATGACACGAATCCTATAGATCTTTCGGGGAATAAAATTTATCTGCGCATTGCCCAGGTTGATACAGATGGCACAAAATCTTACAGCAAGATAATCATTGTAAATGCACGCAACCATTAACAAATTGTATAACTGATATCAAAAGCATTGTTTCTGCACTTTAGAAACAATGCTTTTTACTTTTAACAGGGAAAATACCGGATCTTATTAGTTATTATTCTTTTCATAAACTTTATAGAAATGAGTTTGCTGCCCAAACATTCTGCCCCGCCACTTAATATTTTCACCCTAATGACCAATCTGGCCCGGCAGGAAAATGCTTATAACCTGTCGCAGGGGCTGCCTGATTATCCTATAGCGCCTGAGTTGAACGGGCTCTTACGGGAAGCTGTTACAGAAGGCTATAACCAGTACGCGCCTATGCAGGGGATAGTGGAGTTGCGTGAAAATATTGCAGTGGAGCTGAACGAGCGGTATGGCACTGATTATTGCTCACCCGAGGTAATAACTATTATACCAGGAGCTACATATGGTATTTATACCGCGCTTACTACTATTATTGAAAAAGGAGATGAAGTCATTTATTTAGAACCCGCTTTTGACTGTTATCTCCCTGCTATAGAAATAAACGGAGGCATACCGGTAAAAGTTACTTTAGCCGCCGCAAATAATTTTGCCATAGACTGGCAAAAAATAGAAAGCGCCATCAGCTCTAAAACAAAAGCTATATTGATTAATACGCCGCATAATCCCACGGGCTATGTATGGACGCAGGATGACTGGAACCAATTAGCTGCCATTATTGACGGGAGGGATATTTATGTAGTTTCTGACGAAGTGTATGACAGTATTGTTTATGCAGGAAGCAGCCATGTGCCAGGCTTTCTGCAAACGTTATTAAACAATAAGGTAATCTCCATATATTCTTTTGGCAAAACATTTCATATTACGGGATGGAAGATTGGTTATTGCGTGGCACCAAAAGAAATAACAGAGGCATTTAAGTCAATACATCAGTACCTGACTTTCAGCGTAAACAGCCCGGCGCAATATGCGTTAGCGAAGTATCTCGAAATAGATGGAAGAGATGCAGCAGCATGCTTGCTGCAACAAAAAAGAGACCTGTTAATTGACGGGCTGAAAGCCTCCCGGTTTAAAAAACTAAGCACCAGTGAAGGCACCTACTTTCAGCTATATGATTACAGCAATATAAGCAGTTTAAACGATGTGGAATTTGCCCGGTGGCTTACCACAGAGCATAAAGTAGCTACCATACCTTTAAGTGCCTTTTATAAAACACCCCAAAACGATAAGATAATAAGATTGTGCTTTGCAAAGAAGGACGAGGTACTGATTGAAGCGGCAAAATCCCTGAGCAATGTTTGATCTTTATCTGTATGGATCTTAAGATAGAGATGCCATAAAAAAATATAATGCGCAATTGTTGCCAACAGTGATAACTTTGCGTTATAGTTAATAGTGTGCTTCCTGTACAACGTTTATAGAACAAATTATAATGAAATGATCTTGTAAAATAAATTGATGATTATGAGAAAATTTTATTTTGTACTGATACTGATTGCCGGGTTTCTTGCCTGCTCTAAAAAGAACAATGTTGATAATAATATCCCCAGGGATATACCGGCCTGGTTACAAGCCAGGATTGAAAAAATGGTAAAAGAAGAGAACAAAAAATTATTTACAGTAACCGGGTACAAGATTGACGGAGTGGGATATTTTAATATATCAATGGCGCATCAGTCATGTATGCTTTGTGATATATATGATGAAAAGGGAAATTCAGCTAGCATCGTTATTGAAAAAAATACCCAAATCGAGAAAGTCAGAACCATCTGGCCGGTGATTCAGGAGTGATTGGTTATACCCTCCTGCCCGGGAACTACTTTCCCTTCCGATAATACTAATTTATGTGTGATGCATTTGGGCAACTGTGTTTCAAAGTGCCCTACGTAAATAATCGTAACACCGTTTTTACTTATTTCATTAACAAGGTCATTGAAGTATTGGGTTTGCTGCTGGTCTAATCCCTGGCAGGGCTCATCCAGCACTAATAGCTGCGGATTTTTGATAATGGTACGGCCCAGTAGTGCTAAACGCTGCTTACCCAAAGGTTGTGCTGCCAGCAGCTCATCCCTTACCCCGTACAGGTTAAAAAAATGCAGCAGCTCATCTAACTGTTGCTTTTGTGCATAGCGTAATCGCTGGTACTGCCCGTTGGCATCAAAAAAGCCGGAGGCAAGACTTTGGGAAACAGTGGCATTGGCATCAAAATACCAATGCAGCTCCGGTGATATTAAGCCGATGCGTTTTTTAATATCCCAGATGCTTTCCCCACCACCGCGCCTTACACCAAACAACCTGATATCATTGGCATAGGCCTGAGGATGGTCGGCGGTAATCAGGCTGAGCAAGGTAGATTTACCCGAGCCGTTATGCCCCTGCAGCAGCCACCTTTCACCGGCATTCACCTGCCAGTCTACACCTGTTAATACATACTTCCCGTCATAACGCACATGAACGTTTTTCATGTACACAAGTTCCTGCGATGTATATTCAGGTGATTTTGTAAGAAAAGATGGAAGCGATGAAAAAATATCATTTCCCGTATCTCTTGCATTTCCCTCAAATGAGGAAACGGGAAGCACATTTACATCGTAAGCGCTATTTACAATTTTTCCAGTCTTTATTTCTATAAAATGATGGATACATCCTGGTAGCTCAGCATCATTGCTGATAATAATAAGCGTTCCTCCTTTGGCAGTATATTCATCCAGTAATTGATTAAGATGGGCGCGTGAGCTTTTGTCCAATCCCGTATAAGGCTGGTCGATGATAAGCAGCTGCGGACTCAGCCACAACGCCTTAATCAATTGTAATTTCTTATGCTCACCGCTGGAAATTTCAAAGAGCTGCTCATCCAGAACTTTGTTGTATTGAAATGTTGCGAGCAGTTTATTGAGTGCATCAGGCCTCACCTCTAACCCTGAGAGTGAAGCATGAGTGCCGAACAGCTTATTTTCTTTTCCGTATAACTCCAGCTCGCGGCCTACGGTTACTGTATCCCTTTTTTGCTGATGATTGTAGCGCTGCTGGTAATAAAAATTCCTGTCACCTTCAAGATTGGTAAAGCAGTACCGGTTTTCTACCAAAAGTGTGCTGGCCGGTAACGGGCTTTGTTTGTTAAAATTTATTTCAATGTTGCCCGAATACTTTAACAGGCCCGCAACAGCCCTGGCTAAAGTAGTTTTACCACTTCCGCTTTCGCCGCGTATCAGCCAGCCTTCGTTCGTATTTACTGTCAGCGATAAATTATCTATAACGGTCTTGGGGCCGTAATGAACAGAAAGATGTTGTATGTTGAGGATTTGCATATTGTTAAAATAACAAGGGAACTTTATGAAGCCTTAAAAAATTGCGCGCCTTTGGCGCGCAATTTTTTTGTTTATATAGCATTTAATTCATCAACACAAGCCGCAATGCAAGGAAGATGACTTATGTTGTGCAGGCCAGCAATAAACGCAATAAAACGTTATCGCCCGGAGCCGATAACATAGTAAGTACGAGGCGTAAACGCCTCGCACAGCCACATTTAAGTCGTTTTAATCGCCTTCATCGCAGTCATAGCTTTACGTAATACGCGGCCTACTTCTTCCACAGGATGATTGCGGATGGCATCATTTACTTCTACCAATTGTTGGTTATCTACTGCATTATCTTTGCCCTCGTTGAAATTTTTGCCCACTAAATCGGTATCTACTGTTTTCATAAAATCGGCTAATAAAGGTTTACAAGCCTGATCAAACAAATAGCATCCATATTCAGCAGTATCGGAAATAACACGGTTCATTTCAAACAGCTTTTTACGCGCGATGGTATTAGCTATTAAAGGCGTTTCATGTAAAGACTCGTAGTAGGCAGACTCCGGCTTGATGCCTGCTTCTACCATTGTTTCAAAAGCCAGCTCTACACCTGCTTTTACAAAAGCCACCATTAAAGTATAATTATCAAAGTATTCCTGCTCGCTGATTGTCATATCTCCTGCAGGCGTTTTTTCAAAAGCGGTTTCGCCGGTTTCTGCTCTCCATTTCAACAAATTGGCATCGCCATTGGCCCAGTCTTCCATCATCACACGGCTGAACTCGCCGCTCATAATATCGTCCTGATGTTTCTGGAATAGCGGACGCATAATTTTTTTCAACTCTTCTGATACGCGGAATGCTTTTATTTTCGCAGGGTTGCTTAAACGATCCATCATACCGGTAACACCACCATGCTTCAGGGCCTCTGTAATTACTTCTACTCCATATTGTACCAGTTTGGAAGCATAAGCAGGATCAATGCCTTTTTCTATCATCTTATCAAACGAAAGAATAGACCCTGTTTGCAGCAAGCCGCAAAGAATGGTTTGCTCACCCATCAGGTCAGACTTTACTTCTGCTACGAAAGAAGATCTTAATACACCTGCGCGATGACCGCCGGTACCTACGCAGTAAGCTTTAGCCTGATCGAAACCTTTTCCTTCGGGGTCGTTCTCGGGGTGTACAGCAATCAGCGTAGGAACCCCAAAGCCACGTACATATTCGGCCCTTACTTCGCTGCCCGGGCATTTGGGGGCTACCATTATTACCGTAATGTCTTTGCGTATCTGCATGCCTTCCTCAACAATATTAAAACCGTGAGAGTATGAAAGTGTGGCGCCCTGCTTCATCAAAGGCATAACCGCATTTACAACGCTTGTATGTTGTTTATCGGGAGTAAGGTTGATCACCAAATCGGCAGATGGGATCAACTCCTCATAAGTACCGACTTTGAAGTTATTATCAGTAGCATTCTTCCAACTATCTCTTTTATTTTCGATAGCTTCCTTACGTAAAGCGTAAGAAACATCCAAACCACTATCTCTCAGGTTCAAACCCTGGTTAAGCCCTTGTGCACCGCAACCAACAATTACGATCTTTTTTCCTTTCAGCGCGTCAACGCCATCTGCAAACTCGTCATTGCTCATAAATTCGCAAACACCTAATTGATTTAATTGCTCTCTGAGAGGTAGTGTGTTAAAATAATTTGCCATTGTTTATTCGTGTTTTTAATTTTTGATTTTTTGTTGCCGAGATTTGATTTTTTATTGCTGAACAGATCTTCTCTGCGCCTGGGCATAGCCATAATGCAATGCATCATGCGATTGTACCATAGCTATGGCATCTTCAATATTATTTAATGTTACATTAAAACTGGTCATATATGAAGTAAAAGGCCGATTTTTAAATATACCGTTATTATAGTCTGCTTCCAACAGGTCAATACTGTTCAAAGATAACTGTTTAAAAAGATCCATCTCCTCCTGTGAAATAAATGCCTGGGGCCTTGATCCTTTTTTATAGCGTTCAACAAGACTATCATCTATATTAAGCGGCAGCCCAGACAAGCGATAACAAAGACCCTGGGTAGCTACAACAATATGGCCAAAATTCCATGCGATATTGTTATTAAAACCGGCAGGCATTTTATTTAATTGCTCAATGTTTAAGCCATTTAGCAGTTCAATAAAATTATTCCGTGTAATACGTATGAGTTCAAAATGCTTATTCATAAAACCACCCGGGTAAAATTACATGGTAAAAATCTTTTCTCCCTGTTCCAGAAACTCATTTTCTATTACTTCCTCGCCCGGCTCTTTGTATTCAAATTCTTTCAACCTCTTGTGGAAGCCTTCACTCTCTTTCATAATGGCTACCCGCGCGCCGCGTACAAATTCTACGAGATTGTACTCACTGAGCTTTTTCACCAGCTCTTCTGTATCTTCTGTATGACCTGTAGATTCAAATACGGTAAAGTCAGGCCTTACACAAACTACACGCGCGCCATATTTTCTCAATATCCTTTCTACTACCATTTTTTCGGCCACCTCTTTAGTAGGCACTTTATACAAAGCAAGTTCCTGCCAAACAATTTCATTGTTAGTATTGTAAAAAGCTCTTAAAACTTCTACCTGTTTTTCTATTTGCTTGCATAATTTCTTTACCACTTCTTCTGTTTCATCAATGAGTATATTAAACCGGTGGATGCCGTCCACTTCTGAGGAAGAAGTGTTAAGACTGTCTATATTGATTTTTCTTCTGGAAAAAATGATGCAGATGCGGGACAGTAAACCAATATGGTCTTCTGCATAAACGGTGATTGTATATTGTTGTTTCATCTTGAGTTGTTGTTTGAAGTTTGAAATCGGGTTATCCGGGCATGAATTATTTTCTTATTTCAGCCTTATTTCGCTTACGCTGCAACCTTGTGGTACCATGGGGAAAACATTATTCTCTTTGCCTACCATTATTTCAAGCAGATAGCTGCTTTTGTGATCCAGCATTGTCTTTAAAGCATTTCTCAGATCTTCCCTTTTGTCAATTTTATTACCTTCTATACCATAAGCCTTTGCAAGCGTTACATAATCGGGGCTGGTGATGTTCACAAATGAATAACGTTTATCGTGGAAGAGCTGCTGCCACTGGCGTACCATTCCTAAAAATTCATTATTAAGGATCAGAATTTTTACCGCAGCGCCAAACTGCATGATGGTACCAAGTTCCTGCAGGGTCATTTGAAAACCACCATCGCCGATAATAGCAATCACTTCCCTGTCAGGTACCCCGTACTTGGCCCCGATTGCCGCTGGTAAGCCAAAGCCCATCGTTCCCAGACCGCCGGAAGTAACATTACTTCTTGTTTTATTAAATTTGGCATAGCGGCAGGCTACCATCTGGTGCTGGCCCACATCCGTTACAATTACAGCATCACCATTTGTCAGCTCATTCAATATATTTATTACTTCAGCCATGCTCATTATATCACCCTGTGGATTCATTTCAGGCTCTATACATTCTTTCAGTTCTTCCTGCTCATACTCTTTAAATTTACCGAGCCATGCCGTATGCTCTTTCTTTTCAATTAAAGCAGTAAGTACAGGAAGTGTTTCTTTACAGTCTCCCCATACGGGTACAGTAGCTTTTACATTTTTATCAATTTCAGCAGGGTCTATATCCAGGTGGATTACCTTAGCCTGCTTTGCATATTTATCCAGGCGCCCGGTTACACGGTCATCAAAGCGCATACCTACCGCAATCAATACATCACATTCGTTGGTTAATACATTAGGCCCGTAATTACCGTGCATTCCCAACATGCCTACGCCCAACGGGTGGCCAGATGGAAGGGCGCTTTCGCCCAGTATGGTCCAGGCAGCGGGCAGATTTCCTTTTTCAATAAATGTTTTAAATTCTTCTTCAGCCTGGCCCAGTATGACTCCCTGTCCAAAAATCACAAAGGGCTTTTCTGCATTATTGATCAACGCAGCAGCCTCCTCTATATATTCTTTACGAACAATAGGTTTAGGGCGATAGCTGCGTACATGATTACATTTTTCATACCCCGGAAATTCAAACTGCTGGATCTGTGCATTTTTGGTAATGTCAATCAACACCGGTCCTGGACGCCCGCTACGCGCGATATAGAAAGCCTTTGCCAGCACACCCGGTATTTCGTTGGCATCTGTAACCTGGTAGTTCCATTTGGTTACGGGAGTTGTGATGTTGATCACATCCGTTTCCTGGAAAGCATCAGTACCCAGCAGGTGGGCAAATACCTGGCCGGTAATGCATACCAGCGGGGTAGAATCAATCTGCGCGTCTGCCAGGCCTGTCACAAGGTTCGTAGCGCCGGGTCCGCTTGTAGCGAACACCACCCCTGTTTTACCACTGGTACGGGCATATCCCTGACCTGCATGGATGCCTCCTTGTTCATGTCGAACAAGAACATGTTTTACTTTATCTGTATAATCATATAACGCATCATAAATGGGCATGATGGCGCCGCCCGGATAACCAAAAATCACTTCAGTGTTTTCGGCCAGTAAACATTCAATTACTGCCCGGCTACCAGACATAGTTTGGATTTTATCTGTTTGCGTTGCAATTGTTTCTTTTTGTATTTCAAGAGTATTCATAACTCATATTTTTATATGACCGATGTGTATCGGTAAATGATTAGATTATTGTATAGTTCTATCTATAATAAGCCAGTAAATCGGTGGAACTGACATTTGTGTATTCTGCCTGCCGCAACATAGTAACCAGTTGTCCCCGGTGATATGTTGCATGATTGACGACATGAGCGAATAATTGGTAATAAGGCATTGAATAGGCATCACCATTGAATCTTTTAAAATCAAGCCTTGCATTTAATTCCTTTTCATCAAATGCATCAATGAAATCTTTTATCCCCATTGATGTTTGTTTCCAAAGCGCTATATGGTCATCTTTTGTTCCCATAAATGTTGATTGTATCCATTCGACATTTACCTTTTTATGAAATCTTTGCAACCAGGCATTTTCAGCACTTATGATATGCAATACAGTTTCCCTGATACTGCTAAAGCTGCTGGCAATCATCTTGTTCCATTGTGAGTCATGAATCTGTTCAATCCATTCACAGGCAATTGAGTTCGCCCAAATATTATACGCCGCCAGTTCTTTAAAATATTCCTTGGTCATTTTTATTTTTTAAAGCCGATCCTTTCTCTTTTATTTCTTTTGCGTTGTGCTGCTTTTCATCTAACATATTTCCCACCGCATCGTAAACCTGGTTAAGCTGCACATCATGCCCACTGACTCGTTCTTTTAATTTTCCTGGTGATCTGAATAACACAATACTATCGATTGATAATCAAATAATTGATTCAACAACATCACAAATCAAGTCAAAGTCAAGCATTACGCGTTCGCCCATGATTCCGTAAATCCAGTTTTGTATGGATTGAATTACCTGCATTTTAATCTTCGTCTGTTACACATCCCTGTGAAGCATCTTTAACCAGCTTCGCATATTTATACAGTACACCATTCTTTGCTTTCAATTCAGGTTGTCTCCAATTGGCCTTACGCCTTGCTATTTCTTCTTCCGAAACTTTTAAAATGAGTTTATTGCTTACTGCATCTATTTCAATAATATCATCATCCTGAACAAAGCCTATCAATCCACCCTCAAAAGCTTCAGGGGTAACGTGCCCCACTACAAAACCATGTGTGCCGCCACTGAATCTTCCGTCAGTGATCAGCGCAACTGATTTACCTAAACCTGCGCCAATAATAGCACCTGTGGGTTTCAGCATTTCCGGCATGCCGGGTGCGCCCTTCGGCCCTTCATTTTTAATCACTACTACATCTCCGGCCTTTACCTTACCACTCGCCAGACCTTCTATCAATTTTTTTTCTCCGTCAAACACACGGGCAGTACCTTCAAACCTTTCTCCTTCCTTACCGCTGATCTTTGCAACGCTTCCTTTTTCGGCAAGGTTGCCATATAATATTTGTAAATGACCTGTTTTTTTAATCGGTGTATCCAAAGGCATTACAATATCCTGCGTTTCAAAATCCAGGTCGGGTACATTTTCTAAATTCTCTGCAATGGTTTTGCCGGTTACCGTTAAACAGCTTCCATCAATCAGACCATTTTTTAATAAATATTTCATTACAGCAGGAACGCCGCCTTTTTCGTGCAGATCCTGCATCAGGTATTTACCACTGGGTTTAAAATCGGCTAATACAGGTACCCTGTCGCTTATGACCTGGAAATCATCTTGCGTTAAAGGAACACCTACACTCCTTGCCATAGCCAGTAAATGTAATACGGCATTCGTACTGCCACCTAATACCATAATAACGGTAATGGCATTTTCAAAAGCCTTGCGGGTCATAATATCGCGTGGCTTAATATCTTTTTCTAATAAAAGGCGGATGTATTCCCCGGCTTCTGCGCATTCTTTCTTTTTATCTTCGCTTAAAGCAGGATTACTGCTGGAATAGGGCAAGCTCATTCCCATAGCTTCAATAGCGGATGCCATGGTATTTGCTGTATACATGCCGCCGCAGGCGCCTGCACCAGGGCAGCTTCTTTTTACAATCTCTTTAAAATCGCCTTCATCGAGCTTCCCTGCAATTTTTTGCCCTAAAGCCTCGAACGCGGAAACGATATTCAAGTCCTGTCCTTTATAATGACCCGGTGCAATTGTACCTCCATATACCATTATAGCCGGACGATTTAAACGTCCCATTGCCATTAAAGAGCCCGGCATATTTTTATCGCAACCGGGAATAGCGATCAATGCATCATAATATTGCGCACCGCAAACGGTCTCTATAGAATCAGCAATTACATCACGGCTTACCAGCGAATAACGCATGCCGTCTGTACCATTGCTCATGCCATCACTTACACCAATCGTATTAAAAATCAAACCTACCAGGTCATTTTCCCATACTCCCTTTTTTACATCTACCGCCAGCCCGTTGAGGTGCATATTACATGGATTGCCGTCATACCCCATGCTTACGATGCCTACCTGCGCCTTTTTCAGATCGTCTTCTGTTAATCCCAAAGCATACAATTGTGCCTGGGCTGCAGGCTGCGTGGGATCTTGTGTTATTGTTTTCGAGTATTTGTTTAATTCGCTCATACAAAATAGTTATTCAGGTTTCCTTATAGTTTAATCTTTCAATAGTTGTAATAATCAATATTCATGTTCAATAATCAATGTTCATATGTGAAGCGGTACTGACTTTCACCGCTTTCTTTCGCAGCGTTTATAGTTTTACGCTAAATCTGTGCAGTGCCAAACTCTGTCGTCAGACATCATTAAAAATGGGTTAACTATTGGTGGTTGAATATTCCTTAACCTTCTCCGCCATTTCTTTCAGATCGCTGTCTTCTACCTCTTTTTTAGCATCCGCTACGTTTAAAAACTGCTGGTACAGTTCATCCACCTGGTTGCGGTCAAATTCATACCCTAAATTCTTAAAACGGTAAGCCAGCGCGCTCCGGCCACTACGGGCGGTAAGCACAATGCGGCTTGTATCTGCGCCTACTTCTTCAGGGGCGATGATTTCGTAAGTGCTGGCTTCTTTCAGAAATCCATCCTGGTGAATGCCCGATGAGTGAGAGAATGCATTGTCACCGACGACGGCTTTATTAGGTTGCACTACCATGCGCATAGTGTCCGATACCAAACGGCTCACGGGCAGCAGCTTACTGGTATCAATACTGGTATACAAATTCAGCTCCGGATGTTTTTTGATAATCATTACCACCTCTTCAAGAGAAGTGTTACCTGCTCTTTCCCCAATGCCGTTAATGGTGCATTCAATTTGCCTGGCGCCGCCCATTACTCCTGCGATGGAGTTTGCTGTAGCCAGGCCCAAATCGTTATGGCAGTGGCAGGACAAAATAGCTTTATCGATATTAGGTACATGATTTCTTAAGTAGGCCATTTTTTCCTGGTACTGGTGGGGCAGGCAAAAACCTGTTGTATCAGGAACATTTACAACCGTAGCGCCTGCTGCTATTACAGCTTCTGTTAATTGCGCCAGAAACTGAAGATCGGCCCGGCCTGCGTCCTCTGCATAAAATTCAACATCAGGAACCAGATTCCGCGCCAGCTTTACGGCTGCCACTGCACGCTCTATAATATTTTCCCTTGTAGTATTGAATTTGTATTTGATATGATTATCAGAAGAGCCAATACCTGTATGAATGCGGGGCCTAACGGCAGGCTTTAAAGCTTCAGCAGCCACTTCAATATCTTTTTGTACAGCACGGGTAAGACCCGTAACAGTAGCGTTTTTAATTGCCCTGGAAATTTCGTTTACAGATGTAAAATCCCCGGGGCTTGAAACGGGAAAGCCGGCCTCAATGATATCCACACCTAATGTTTCAAGCTCAAGAGCCAGTTTTATTTTTTCTTCCGTGTTGAGCTTACAACCCGGGACCTGCTCTCCGTCCCTCAGCGTAGTGTCGAAAATGAAAACTTTGTCTTGTGCCATAAATTTTGAATCGTTATGATGAATAAATTGCGGCCAGATTTTTAAACAGAAAATCAAGCCGATAAAATATGTCTATAAAAATAACAATTACTATCTTGTGTAAGAAACCATATTGTAAGCCGATTTACATCATATAAGTTTTGATTTTTTTTCTTATTTTATTGAAAATCAATTATTAGAAGGTATATAAATTACAATGCCCAGTAGAAGTACAGATGCCCTGTTTCAGTTGATCAAATCTCTTGAAAAATCGGAAAAGAGGAACCTGAAACTGTTTGTGAACCGTAATTCCGGTTCAGAAAGCCTCAAAAGCCTGCAGGTTTTTGATGCGCTGGATAAAATGAATGAGTACGATGACGCGCTCTTGCTGAAAAAAGTGCCCAGTGTCAAGAAGCAGCAACTTTCCAATACCAAAGCATTGCTATACCGCCAGATATTGAGTAGTCTCCGGGTACTGAAGGATGAAAGAAATACGGATCTGCAGCTGCACGAAATGCTGGACAGTGCACGTATTCTTTATAATAAAGGGCTATACCATCAAACCTTAAAGATATTAGAACGGATCAAAGAGTTTGCCAGAGCGCATCATCAGCTCACGTACCTGCAGCAGGCTTTGTTTTTTGAAAAGAAAATTGAGGCGTTGTACATCACCCGGAGCCTGCAAACACGAGCCGACGAACTTTCTGCCGAAGCTAATGCAGTAAATAAAACTATTGCAAATATCAACGCATTATCTAATCTTACGTTGCTCTTATACGGCTGGTATATTCAAAATGGTCATGCCCGTAATGAAAAGGACCTGAAAATAACGCAGCAATTTATTGAGCTTAACCTGCCTGCTAATATCGGGGATTCTTTTTACGAAAAAGTGTATATGTACCAGTCTTATGTATGGTATGCTTATATTAAGCTCGACTTTTTGATGTATTACAGATATTGCCAGAAATGGGTGGATGTATTTGAGCAAAACCCAAAGATGATAGAAACCGAAACGGCTATGTACGTAAAAGGGATGCATAACCTGATGAGTGCGCATTTTAACCTGCTGAACCATGATAAACTGGCTTTATGTATTAAAAAGTTTAAGCATTTCGCACAATTACCGCTGATTCAGGATACGGACAATAACCGCATTGTAACCTACGTTTATTTGTACACAGCAGTAATCAATCTTCATTTTTTGGAAGGTACCTTTCACAAAGGAATAAAAATGGTTCCCTTCCTGGAAAAAATGTTAGTAGCATATGGCCGGTATTTAGACAGGCACCGGGTAATGGTATTTTATTATAAAATTGCCTGCCTGTATTTTGGCAGCGGCGACAATGGCAAGGCTATCGATTATCTGAACCGGATCATTCATCAGAAAGACGATCTGCGTACCGATCTGCAATGCTATTCCAGGCTCTTGCACCTGATCGCTCATTACGAACTGGGCAATTATAATTTACTGGAATATCTTATCAAATCGGTATACAGGTATATGGCTAAGATGGAGAACCTGAGTAAGGTAGAAGAAGAGATGTTCCGGTTTCTGCGGCATGCTTTTAAGTTCAACGAAAAAACAATTAAACCCGAATTTGAAAAACTACTGGAAAAACTTAAAAAATATCAAAGCCACCGGCTTGAATCCAGGGCATTTGCCTACCTGGATGTAATCAGCTGGCTGGAAAGTAAAATATCGGGGATCAATGTGCAGGATGTGATCCGAAAAAAATATTTAAAGGAGCGAAAGAACCAATAGGGCCGTTTCTTTTAAGTATGTGCGTTTGTAAATAGCGCTAAGAAAGCGCAACTGTATTTTTCCCCATACATAATATTAAAGCGATATGCACAAAGCTAAAGATGGTGATATCATCCGCTGTAACGGTTAAAGGCAAAAACAGCCGATCCTTCAACCGGGGTTCGGGCGCCTGTTGAATGTATTAAAAGATAAAGCCGCTGCAAGAGATTGTTGCAGCGGTCTTCTTGTTTCATTATGATATTTTCAAGTTTACTTCAGCTTCATATCGCTGATAATGCCTTGAATTTTATCAGCTGCCTTTGCACTCACTTCATCGAACTGATCCGCATTTTCCAGCTTTTCTTTTACACTAAAGTAGAATTTGATCTTAGGCTCTGTGCCGCTTGGCCTTGCTGATATCAGGGACCCATCTTCCGTTATAAACTGCAAAACATTTGATTGTGGCAGGCTGATAGCCGATGTTTCTCCTGTTTGAACATTCGTAGCCGTACTGTTGTCATAGTCTAATACGCTTACCACTTTAGCCCCATTGATCTCTTTAGGCGGATTTTCTCTAAAGCCCTGCATCATGGCTGCGATCTGCTGCTGGCCATCCATTCCCTTTTTAGTGATAGAGATCAGGTCTTCTTTATAAAATCCGTATTTAATATACAACTCAAGCAACTTGTCAAACAGGGTTTTCCCCTTATCTTTTTCATAGGCGGCCATTTCGCATAATAAGGCTACTGCGCTTACAGCATCCTTATCCCTGATCTTATCGCCTATCATCAGTCCAAAGCTTTCTTCACCGCCAATTACGTAGTTCTCTTTTCCTTCCTTAAGTCTTATCATTTCGGCAATCCACTTAAAGCCGGTGAGCACCCGGTAGCAGGTTACTCCATTTCCTTTTGCAAGATCATCTGCCATTCCTGTGGTTACAATAGTAGTAATGATCATATCATTAGGTTGGGCAATTCCTTTTTCTTTCCGGGCTTCAAGCAAATAATTAAAGGCCAGTACAGCCGTCTGGTTACCATTCATGAGTACCCATTCGCCTTTATTATTTTTAATACCAATACCCACACGATCCGCATCGGGATCGGTTCCGAGCAAAATATCGGCATCCAGCTCCTTTGCCTTTTGCAAACCAATGCTCATAGTATCTTTCTCCTCAGGATTGGGATAAGCCACCGTAGGAAAGTTCCCATCGGGCGTTTTTTGTTCCTCCACAATGTGTACATTTTTAAACCCAAACCTTTCCAGTACCTGCGGTACCAGAGTAATGCCTGTTCCGTGGATGGGTGTATAAACAATTTTAAGGTCGCTGTGCTTTTCAATCACTTCAGGATACACACTGAGGCCTTTCACCATTTCGATATACTTTTCATCCATATCCTTTCCTATAATGGTAATATTGGCTTCTCCACCGCTCCATTTTACATCGTCAACAGACTGTATCTTTTCCACCTCCCGGATCACATTTTTATCATGAGGAGGAACTAACTGTCCTCCATCATTCCAGTACGCCTTGTAACCGTTATACTCTTTAGGATTGTGTGAGGCGGTACACACCACACCCCCTTGACAACCTAAGGTCCTTATTGCAAAAGAAAGCTCCGGCGTAGGACGAAGGCTTTCAAATAAAAAGACCTTAATATCATTGGCAGCAAAAACATTGGCAGTAGTCTCTGCAAAAAAACGACTGTTATTACGGCTATCATGAGCAATAGCTACTTTAACGCCGCCATCGGTCGACTGCTTCAAATAATTGGCATAACCCTGTGTGGCCATCCCTACCGTGTATTTGTTCATCCGGTTGGTGCCCACGCCCATAATTCCCCGGAGGCCCCCTGTTCCAAACTCAAGATTCTGATAAAAAGAATCAGCAAGTTCGTTCGGGTTTTCAGTTTGTAATTTTCTGATATCGTTTTTAGTATCTTCATCATAATTGCCCTGCAACCATTGATCTACTTTTTGTTGAATTGCGCTATCCATAAAAGTTTATTTTGGTGCTGAAGATACTAATGTTACACCTTAATGCAAAGTAAAGATCTATTCATTTTTCGCGAACTGGCAAGAACTAATATCAGCTAAATTACCTGCAGGGCAGACGGGGAATCATACCCTGCAGCCATATATTTACGGCATCCCGCATAAACATCAGTAATCATTACATTTGCCAGCACATTTTATACTGTTATGCTATCAATCGCTTCCTTAAATAACCGGAAAGAATGCTCCTTCTTTTGCTGATCAAATATCTGCGAGGCGATCATTATTTCCTGTACCCCTGTCGCTTTTAAAAATTCAGAGACACTTGTAGTAATGGTACGCTTATCTCCAATAAAGGAATAAGCGAGCATATGCTTAACGCCATATTCCTGCTCTGGCGTCCACAAAGATGTCAGTTCATTCGGATCAAAGGGTGGTTGCAGCGGAGAACGAGCATTCGTAAAAATGCCCATGAACATACGGTATAACGACGTGGAAAGGAATGCAGCTTCTTCATTTGTTGCTGCTGCAATTACATTTACACAGGCCATCGCATAAGGTACCTGCAGCACTGCCGACGGTTGAAAATATTCTTTGTAAATAGAAAGCGCCTGCATTAACTGTGCCGGGGCAAAATGCGCTGCAAAGGCATAAGGCAAACCCAATTGTGCCGCCAGGTAAGCGCTATCCGTACTGGAGCCTAAAATCCAGAGCGGCACATCTACCCCTTCGCCCGGCAAGGCACGCACTTTCGCCCCGGCATTTTCGGGGCTAAAGTAAGTTTGAAGCTGTTTAATATGCGCCTTAAAATCATACGGCGCATTAACAGGACTACTGCGAATGGTCATAGCAGTTAAACCATCAGTACCAGGGGCGCGGCCCAGGCCGAGATCAATCCTGCCGGGATATAACGAGCCCAAAGTACCAAACTGCTCCGCAATAATTAGTGGGGAATGATTCGGTAACATAATGCCCCCGGAACCTACACGAATGGCAGAGGTACCACCGGCTACATAGCCAATTAAAACAGATGTAGCCGCACTGGCCACACTTTCCATATTATGATGTTCTGAAAACCAGTAACGCGTATAACCCTCACTTTCTGCAAAGCGGGCAGTTTGTAAGCTTCTTGAAAAAGTCTGCTGAAGGGTATCGCCCTCGCAAACCGTTGCCAGGTCTAATACCGAATATCGTACAGGGTTTCGTACAGAATGAGTCATAAATCTTATTGTTAAGAGGCTGCCTCCGCCTTTATGGCTTCGCTCTTCTTAGCCCGTTCCTTTTTCGCAAGGTTAATAAAAAAAACACTGCATAAAATAATCGCCAGCCCTGATAGCTGTATAGGCGTTAAGCGATCGCGGTTGATCCATACACCTAACAGAACGGCCACTAAGGGATTTACATAAGCATAGGTGCTTACCTGTGCCGGGCTTCTTACACTCAGTAAAAATACATAGGCACTATACCCAATGATAGAACCAAAGATAACCAGGTATGCCGTTGCCATCCATGCCTGAAGCGGGATCTGCGACCATTGAACAGCCGAAAAGTCTTTGTTCAACAGGCCTACCAGTAAAAAAGCAAACCCTGCTGAAAACATCTGCCATGCAGCGTTTACCGATTGAGATATATTACGCACTTTATACTTTGAATATAACGAGCCCAGGGACCAGCTGATATTTGCCACACAAAGCACTAATAAAGAAACTAAAGTTCCACTGTGCCCGGCAACCGCAATTTTTTCATAAAATAACGCTATAACACCTAACAGCCCGATAGCTACGCCCAGGAGCGTAAATTTGCTGCTGAAGTTCTGCTTCCAGTTTATTTTATCCAGCAACAGAAACCATAAGGGTGCCGAAGCCAGGAAAATGGCCACAAATGAGCTGGGCAAAAACTGTTCCGCCCATATTACCGCGCCGTTCCCCAAAAAAAGCATCAGCACACCACTTATAGCAGAAGGGAGTACGGCGGCCTTGTTCCATATCTTTTCCCGGCGAAAAGCTACCCATATCAGCATTACTGTACCCGCTATAAAAAAACGCACAGCGCCTAATATGGCGGGCGGTATACTTCTGACAGCCATTTCTATAAAAAAATAGGTAGATCCCCAAATAATGTAAACAGCGGCGAAAGCCAGTATAATCAATAAAAATGATGGTTCTTTTCGGTTCATAACAAGTATAAGCAGAGGCTTATTATACTCTATCCTAACAAATGCAAAGTAAAATGGTTTACAAATATTCCTCCATTCCTTTTTTATGATTTTCTCAATATATCCTACCCTACATTTCCCATGAAAATTTATTATTGCTTTTGACCATGGGGAAATCTCATAAAATTTTTTATTCATCTTGTGTGTATTTTATGAATAAAAAATTTCATGTACGTTTGTAGCCAATTATTTGTAAAGCATGAAGAATCGTGTATTTTTTTATATAGCATTTGCATTTGCAGCCGGCATCTTGAGCTGTAATGACAATAAAAATAGTAATACAACCGCCAGTAAAACTACGGCGGATAATACTATTCCACCTATACGTTTATCGCTTATTAAAACCTATCCGCATGACACGGCTTCATTTACGCAGGGACTGGTTGTTTATAAAGGTCAATTATATGAAGGAACAGGAGGCGCGGCGTATGATGTAGTGGGCAGCAAATTCTCTCGGTTAATGAAGATCAACCTGGAAACGGGTAAAGCTGAAAAATCAATTGACCTCGACCCAAAATATTTTGGAGAAGGTATTACCATTTTAAACGATACCGTTTACCAGCTTACCTGGCGTGAAGGTAAAGCTTTTGCCTATACACTTCCTGATTTTAAAAAAGTGAAAGAATTTGATATCACCACTGAAGGTTGGGGCATTACTACTAATGGCAAAGAATTAATTGTAACAGATGGTACCGGGAACTTATATTTTTATGAACCTTCCACTTTCAAACTGCTGCATACACAATCCGTAACATTCAATGGTGAATTAGCCTATAACCTTAATGAACTTGAGTATATTGATGGTTTTATTTACGCAAATGTCTGGCAACAGCCATATATTTTAAAAATAGATCCTGATAACGGACTGATAACAGGAAGGATAGATATTTCAGATATCTGGGAACGCGTAAACAGTAAAGAACCTAATAACGTACCCAACGGTATTGCCTATGATGCTGATACCAAAAAGATGTACATCACCGGGAAAAAATGGCCTGAGCTATATGAAGTAAAGTTAGGACAGTAATACCTCTCGCAGCAAGTGCATGAAAACGCAGGTTTAAGCGTCAGCCCGGACAATATAAATAACCGAGCAACATTCTTCAACATTACCAATAGCATTAATATTGGACGCAAGGCCATGCAAAACAGCGCTCGCATAGTTGATCTTTCCAGTTTTGTATTTGCTGCTCAGCATATCCACATAAAAACTATCGAACCACATTGGCAGCATTTTGACAACCTTTAATCCATGCTGTGCCATTAAGATCTGCATCGCTTTTGGAGAGAAATGATACAGGTGCCTTGGTACATCATAGCCAGCCCAATATTTTCCGTATACCCCGGCATCCTTCGTAGTGTAATTGGGCACTGCAATAAATAATACCCCGTTCGGAGCCAACAGCTTTTTCATTTGTGCCACATACTCATGTAAAGCATGAACGTGCTCCAGCACATGCCAAAGGGTAACCGCATTAAAACTGCCGGGATCTAAAGAAAATAAAAGATGCGATGGATTAGCCTCTATACCATATTCCCTTTTTGCCAATTCCCTCGCATCAGCATCTGGCTCAAGACCCGAAACCCGCCAGCCCTGCCGCCTCATTGTGTGTAAAAAGGTTCCTGTTCCACTGCCAATATCTAATAAATTACCTGCGTTCAGCCCTGTGAATTTTTTCACTGCATCAGCTTTTTGCTTCATGGTACGAACCCTTACCCTTTGGTATAACCGGTTGATGAGCCCTTTGCTCGTATTGGTATGAGAAATGTAGTCTTCAGACTTGTAGTATGGGCCAATTTCCTCCAATACCGGCACGTCCTGTGTAAATCTCAGGGTACAATTATTGCAATGCATCACTTCAAACTCCTTACCGCTAACGGTGTGATCTTTTACTTTGAAAACAGGCTGCAATTTGTCTGACGTACAAACAGGGCAGTGCGTATAATGAATCACTGGCATTAAAAAATTTATAGTTTCTCCTTTCCTCCCGTATCAGGAAGGTTTAATAAAATTATACGGCAAAACTGGTTCCGCAGCCGCAGGTGCTGCTTGCATTGGGATTGGAGAATGTAAAACCACGGTTATCCAAACCTTCGCTCCAGTCTATTTCCATGCCGGCCAAATATAATTCATGAGATTTGTTGATAATACAAGGAATACCTTCTACTTCAAACTCCTTATCATTGCCCTCCTTAGCATCAAAACCTAAAACATAGCTCATGCCGCTGCATCCGCCGCCCTTCACTCCCACGCGCAGGTACTGGGCCTTATCGAAGCCAGGCTCATTCATCAATCTTTTTATTTCTTTTACAGCACCGGCAGTTAACTGAACCGGGCTGCTGATAGTTGTTGCCTCCATACTGCAAAATTAACCAAAAGCAACTTATTATTATGTCATCGCTCCGTTATAATGATATCAGGATTCTCCAACCCGGATGAAATCCGTTCGGACAGGCGATGCTCTCTGACATCAACAACGAGACCTACGCCTGCCAACCATACAGTCAGACCGGGACGGTCAGACTGTGGTACATGGTCTGACCGTCCCGGTCTGACCAGCAACGAGAGATTTGTATATTTGTAAAAACCGCTATATGAAATTTCTGCCAAAAAACGCGTACCATATTTTTAACCAGGGGAATAACCAAGCCACTATCTTTCATGATGATGAAGATTACACTACGTTTCTGAATCTCATAAGACAACTAATGCTACCCAATTGTGAAATACTTGCATGGTGCCTGATGCCTAATCATTTTCATTTAATGATTTATGCCACAGAAAAGAGTTGCAATAAAATAAAACAAGGAGGTATAGAAATTGAGCAACTTGCAAATGGGATACGAAAAATGCTAAGCGGATATGCAAGAATATATAATCAGAAATACAACAGGACCGGATCTTTATTCAGACAAAAAACAAAATCAAAGGCTTTATCTGAGGCAGACGCAAATGCAAACAGATACAACCTAGCTGATTACATCTACAACTGCTTTAACTATATACATCAAAACCCGGTAGAGGCAGAGCTGGTATCTTCTGCTGAACAATGGAAGTTCTCCTCCTACCTGGATTACTGCTGCAAAAGAAAGGGCACTTTATGCAGGGTCTTCCTGAAAATATGTAATGCAGTGTAGGCTTGTATTTTATTAGCAAAAGAATATAAAAAATGCCTCATTTGGAGCAAAAATTGCTTTAAGTGAGGC
>NZ_BAAGYM010000026.1:0-21727 GCF_054779315.1 Niabella aquatica | reverse complement strand
GAAGAGGAATTAGCAAAAAAACAGGCCGGCGAACAGCAGAAGATCAGGGAGCTGAAAGCGAAGCAGGAAGCAGAAGCAAAGGCTAAAGAACGTGAGCTACAGGAACTAAAAGCCCAAAAAGACCAGGAGGCATTAGCGAAAGCCCAGAAAGAAAAAGAGTTGAAAGATAAACAGGCTTCCGAGGCATTGGCGAAAGCCCAGAAAGAAGCAGCAGAGAAAAAGCGGTTACAGGAGGAGGCTTTAGCTAAGCAAAAGGCCGTAGAAGAAGAGAAAAGAAAAAAAGCGGAGGAGGAATTTGCAAAAAAAGAGGCTGCGCAAAAAGCAGCCCGGGAAAAGCTGGCACAGCTGGAAGCGGAACAGAAGGAAAGAGAAGCTAATAAAGCTTATAGCGAGACAGGGCTTTGGCAACGTTATGGGAAAAAAGGTATTGATGTTTACAATATTCCTGCAGGGCAGATGGCAATGGTAAATGCTGACTTTTTTATAGTGGCCGACACATTGCGTAACTTCAGGATCGCTGACTCCCTGATAAAAACAGCAACAGCCGACAAGCTGAATATTGCTGCGGGAAGTTTAATTAACGGAGGTGTAAAGATAACTTTGGAAAATATAGCCTTTAAAGATATACATACCTATTACAAGATAAAGATAGAGAACCCAACCAGTGAAGATTTCCTGCTCGGGAAAACCTATATGTACTGGTACAATGAGAAAGAGCAGGCTAAGATGATCATTAAATGCAGTTATCTTACATACATCAACTTTTATCCTATTGTGAGGCCCGGAACAACACAATATATTGTTTTTGCAACACGCTCTCCAAATGTTATAGCCAGTGAGAGCCTGGTATTGTTTATTGAAGACAGGCGAAAAGATAAAGGGAGCACAAGCATCGTAATCCCCGGTAGTAAATACATCAGCGAGCTGGCCAAAGTACAAACTACGGTAGCTGTTTCCGGCGGAAGTAAAAAAAAGAATGAGCTGGAACAGGAGGCAGGAAAGAAAGATTCCGGGAAATCAAAAAAGAAAAGGTCAAAAAAGGATCATTAAAAGGGAACAGCCGGTTATGCCCTCTGTTATAAAAAAAATATATGTGCTGCTGTTGCTGATAAGCTTTTATTTCAGCAGCAGGGTAACTGCACAGCACATTATTACGTTTTGTGGAGTGCCGGTTCCTATGGACCAGCAGTTTGTTCAGGATAAGCTCATCAACGTAATAAAAAAGCAGGTAAACGTAGTAAACCTCCCTTCCTTGCGGCAAAGAGCCAATAGTTATTTTCCGCTGTTGGAAAAATACCTGGCTGCTTATGGCCTTCACCAGGATTTAAAATACCTGCCTGTTGTGGAAAGCGGGTTCTTAACCAGGGCCGAGTCGGGCGCAGGTGCGAAAGGGATCTGGCAGATCATGCCGGCTACAGCCAGGGGATATGGTATGAAAGTAGATGCCGGCATTGATGAACGGGAGAACTTTGATAAAGCTACCAGGGTGGCCTGCCAGCTGATAAGAGATAACTATACGGGGCTCAACAGGCTCGCCGGTACGGTAAACTGGCCGTTGGCAATTGCTGCATATAATTTCGGTATCGGCAATATTTTAGATGCCATGAGGGCCCAGGGCAATAATTATTTTGCAATGAAACTTAATCCCGAAACAGGGTTGTACGTGTATAAAATTATCGCGATAAAGGAACTGTTTGAATATCCTGAATTGTATAATTCCAAATTCGGATATAACGTATTTAGTGCAAAGGCCGGCCCTAAAAAAAATCCAAAGGAGTCTGACCTTGAAGTTACAAACGATGCTGCTATAATCGGGGCAATAGAACAGGAGCTTGAAAAAAATAAAGGCAGGAAAGCTCCTGTTATAAAAGAAGAACAGTATGTGCTGGCCCATATCGAAGGTAAAATGAAAAACTTCCTGGATGGCAATATAGTAACCATAGTGCTGGATGAAGACCTGATAACTTCCCGGTATGGCCTTTCCTTCAAAGGATATTCATTTGGAGTGCAGGGCTGGATTATTGATGACAGGGTATTTTTTAAATTGGGCTACGACCACGATGTAACCTTACTCGATCTCAATAAGCAAAAAGGCATTTTGCTGACCGACCTCTTATCAAAAAAAAGGATTGATGTTCTATTGAAAAATGTCGTATACCAGAAATAGTAATATTTACTACAGCATGCTTTCTGATCATCCTCTCAACCGTACTTAGCAGCACTGAAATTAAGAGCTAAAAAACTCCCGGTTGGCAGCATACCCGGCTCAATCGTGCAATCAGGAATGGCGCTCCTTCACCATTTCAATATGATCGATCCCGGCATCATCATATATATCGCTGCACTGGGCAAATCCCAATGATTCATAAAAAGCCTTAAGATGATATTGCGCCCCGATCATTACCGGTTGACTGCCAAATAGCTCATAGCAGCGGGCCAAGCTTTCCTGCATCAGCTCCTTTCCCAGTCCCGAGCCGCGTAGGGCAGCACGAAGCACTACCCTGCCTATAGATGGGGCTGTATAGCTTACACCGGGCGGTAACAGCCTGGTATAAGCTACCAGTAAGCCGTCTTGCAGTCCCATAAGATGAAAGCTCTTTTGATCCTTATTATCCAAATCCTGGTAATAGCAATGCTGCTCCACTACAAACACTTCCAAACGCAGCTGCAGTATGGCATAAAGCTCATCAGTCAACAGCTCCTGAAACGATTTACAGATCCAGTTCATATCACCCGATTTTTATGTCTATAAAACTACCACATACCCTCCATCCGACTCTGCTTACGCACCCTTCACTACCCATTGTTCAATACCCATACTTCTCCTTCCACAGCTTTTTTAAATAATTGCGCAATTCATTTTCCCTGAGATTATTGCCGGGTTCGTAAAACCTGGTTCCCGAAAGCTTTTCAGGCAGGTATTCCTGCTCGCTGAAGTTATTATCATAACTATGGGAATATTGATAGCCTTTCCCGTAATCCATGTTTTTCATCAATTGGGTAGGAGCATTTCTTATATGCAACGGAACCGGCAGATCACCCCAGCGGCTTACCGCGCTCATCGCATCAGCAATAGCCATATAAGAAGCATTGCTCTTGGCAGAAGAAGCAAGGTAAACAGCACATTGCGACAGGATAATACGCGCTTCGGGGTAACCAATCTTATTCACCGCATCAAAAGTAGCATTGGCCAGTAATAGCGCGTTTGGATTGGCATTGCCAATATCTTCGCTGGCCAGTATCACCATACGGCGGGCAATAAATTTTACGTCCTCCCCTCCTTCTATCATCCGCGCCAGCCAGTACACAGCGGCGTTCGGGTCGCTGCCCCGTACTGATTTTATAAAAGCCGAAATAATATCATAATGCTGCTCCCCGCTCTTATCATAAAGCGCTACTTTTTTTTGCGCCACTTCCATCACCAGCGCATTGGTGATATCAACTTTATCTTTGGCTGTATTACCAACCAGCTCCAGCAGGTTCAACAGCTTCCTGGCATCGCCGCCGCTGATATTGATCAGTGCTTCTGTTTCTTTTAAACTGATCTTCTTCTTTTTAAGCAACTGATCTTCTTCAATAGCTTTGTGCAGCAGTTGTACCAGGTCTTTTTCTTCCAGGGCCTTTAGCACATATACCTGGCAGCGGCTCAGTAAGGCGCTGTTTACTTCAAAAGACGGGTTTTCCGTGGTAGCCCCAATAAGAGTGATGATGCCCTTTTCAACGGCATGTAGCAGCGCATCCTGCTGGTTTTTATTAAAGCGGTGTATTTCGTCAATAAATAAAATACTCTGTTGCTCCAGCCTTGCTTTTTCAATCACTTCCCTTACTTCTTTTACCCCGGCATTCACAGCGCTCAGCGAGAAAAATGAAACAGAAAGCTCATGAGCTATAATATTAGCCAGCGTGGTTTTTCCGGTGCCGGGCGGACCCCAGAAAATCACCGAGCCCAGCGACCGGTTTTCGACTGATTTACGCAATATGCTGTTTTTACCAATAAGGTGCTGCTGGCCCACCACATCATCCAGTTTACGGGGCCTTATCCGTTCTGCTAATGGAGTCATGCCGCAAAATTAGGGCACATTTACACTAAGAAAACTTTGAACTTTGTTAAGACAGTCATACCAAATAGCAGGATCTGACCAGCCGTGTGTTTGGTTGGGATATAAAATATACTCATGTATAGTTCCCTGGGCGGCCAATTTATCGCGCAGCGCTTCAGACTGTTCCTTAGGTACCGTATCATCCAGCCCGCCCTGCAATATAATAGTTGGCGGAGCTGCGCTGACATAATTGACAGGGCTGCTGTTATAATACATGGTTGGATTGCCTGTTGGTGTGCCGTTTAACAATATCCCCAAACCTATTTTAGTTGCAGCATCGGACCAGTTATAAAGAGCAGCCATATCAGCAGGACCAAAAAAATCTATTACAGCTTTTGGCTTTATGGGAGTATTATATTTGTATGCCTGCAGCAGGGCCAGGTGCGCCCCGGCGCTTGCACCGGCTAAAACCCATTTATCAGAGACTCCGAAAGTTTGCCTCCTGTCGTAAATATATTGAACAGCGGTTTTAATATCCTCTTCCTGAGCAGGAAACCTGTTACCACCTGTAACCGTTGCAAGCCTGTAATTCAAATTAAAAATGGCCCAGTCCGGCAGTCTTTTCCTGATTGAGTCCACAACCGGCTGAAAGCTTGCATCGCCTTTATCACCGTCGGCCCAGGCACCGCCATGTATTAATATGATCACTTTTGTACTGGTAGCAGACCTGTTTGCTGGTAAGTAATAGTCCAAGGTCTGCAATGAATTGCTGCCATATTTTACGTTTTTTTCCTGGGCAGCGTCTGCCTTTGGTTCATCCGGCCTGAAATCATCATCCTTCGAGCAGGAAAAAAAAGTAGCCGTGAGCAACAGGTATAATAAGATCTGCTTCATATGCATGGTATTTCAGAATTATCGCGGGAAATTCTTTGTAAATATCAGCAAATAAATATTAATTTATCAGCAGCCTGTTTAAAAAACAGGTGTATCCGATTGCCGCATTCATCAAACCAGGCTCCATCGTCCGCTCAAAATACCTGTTAAGGCCTGGAAGCAAAAAGCCGAAAGCTGTTTCGGGATTTTAATTCCTTATCCCCGGCCTGCAGTCATCTTTCTGAAAATATGCCCGGAACAGGCTCTCCGGGAAAAGGTACACTCCCCTCCCCCATCGTTGCCGGGTATTTTAAGCAGAATGTTAGACCACTGATGTTTCCGTTTCCCGTTTTTTTATTGTTACTTTGTATGAAATCTGCGCGCATCAAAAGCACTGGGAACATATCATCTTTTTTACAGCAGCATTTAGACCTGCTGAACCACTGACTATTTTTTAACAGCCGGTAATACTTATTTTATCTATCTATAAAAGATCCTGATATGTCAGCAGCTTTACATACAACAGCAGATACCTGTATTCAATTAGAAGAGCAATATGGCGCTCATAACTACCATCCCCTTCCCGTGGTTTTAACAAAAGGCCGGGGTGTATATGTATGGGATGTGGAAGGGAAACGATATTACGACTTTTTAAGCGGCTACTCGGCCGTAAACCAGGGGCATTGCCACCCCAAAATTGTAGAAGCATTTGTAGCGCAGGCACAGCAGCTTACACTTACCAGCCGTGCCTTTTATAATGATCGGCTGGGCGCTTTTGAAAAATACATCACCGGCCTGCTGGGTTATAACAAGGTGCTGCCTGTAAATACCGGTGTGGAAGCAGTGGAAACCGGGATCAAGCTCTGCCGTAAATGGGCGTACGAGGTAAAAGGCATTGCAGGAGATGAAGCTAAAATTATTGTGTGCAACGATAATTTTCATGGCAGAACCAACACGGTTATTTCATTCAGCTCCGACCCCTCTTCCAGAAAAAATTTTGGACCTTATGCCCCCGGCTTTATCAATATTCCCTATAACAATATCGATGCTTTACAAAAAGTATTAGCAACAGAGCAGCATATTGCCGGCTTCCTGGTTGAGCCCATACAGGGAGAAGCAGGCGTAATTGTACCGGATGAAGGATATTTGTCAGCGGCCTGGGAGCTTTGCAAAAAATACAATATCTTGTTGATCGCTGATGAGATACAGACCGGCCTTTGCCGTACCGGTAAAATGCTGGCCTGCGATCATGAAAAGGTACGGCCGGATATCGTACTGCTGGGAAAAGCTTTAAGCGGCGGCATGATGCCGGTAAGTGCTGTATTAGCCGATGATGCCATTATGCTTACCCTGAAGCCAGGAGAGCATGGCTCTACCTACGGCGGCAATCCTTTGGCCAGTGTAACAGCGATGGCATCTTTACAGGTTTTAACAGACGAGAACCTGGCGGACAATGCCGAGAAGCTGGGCATCCTTTTCAGGGAAAACCTGAAAAAAATATCTTCCCCGCTGATCAAAGCGGTAAGAGGCAAAGGTTTATTAAATGCCATAGAAATAGCCTGCACCCACGACAATACAGCATGGGATATTTGCCTGGCATTAAAAGACAACGGCCTGCTCGCTAAACCCACTCATGGCAACAAAATAAGGTTCGCACCACCGCTGATTATTACTGCAGAACAGATAAAAGAATGTATTTTTATCATTCAGGAAACATTAAAAGCTTTTGAATCATTCTAAAACATCCTACAATTTTTTACCCGCCTTTATTGTAGGCACCACAGAAGGCATTATTGTAATACTGGCCCTGCTTTGTTTTTTATTGGCAAAAGGAGTGGCCACAAACCTTGTATACCTTTATTCCGGTATTGCAGTACTGTTTACAGCCGGGCTCCTGGCTTTAGGGGCCTACTATACCCGTAAAGAAGAGATGAGACATACCGGAGAAGAAAGCAGGATACTTAAAATATACCAGGCCCTGGATATAGAGGATGAACTGAAAAAAGCAATGGCAGCAGATACGTTGCAGGAAAATAAGGCATGGGAAAAAGAATGGCAGGAAGGCAGTAATGCCACCAGCGGTCTTACTCCCCGAAGTTACGCTCTTTCTATGTTTGGCGGATTTGCCTGTGGCGGCATCCTTATTCTGATCAATAATTACTTTGTACCGTTGCCAGATTATGCAGGGCTACTGGTACCATTTTTATTATTAGCCTTTTTAGGATTCTGTAAATATAAAATAACCGACCAAAACCCTTTGAACGGTATGTTGATCATGTCCCTGTCGGGCATGGCAGCAGCAGCAGCAGCTTATTATGCAGGCAGTTTCTTCTAACGGGTGATAACTTTATCTTTTAATTGCGGCTCTTTAGGAAAAAGAACAGCGATCATCAATATTACAGACGCCGCCAGCACCAAGTAAAGCCCCGGTAATTTTTCAGGGCAAATACCTCCTTCGCATTTGGGAAGTATACCAAAATTCCTGATGGCCCACGCAAGATTAACTGCACCGAAAAGCAGATTGATTCTTTTAGCCCATATTTTGGGAATAAACGTACCTAACAATATGCACGCTGCCCATACAAAATGAACATAACCCGGTTTCCCATACCTGGTTCCGGTAGTATCAATACCTGTTATGGTAATGGCAGGGTCTTCAATGTGTATCCATGGCAAAAAACAGGCTGCCACTAAAATAATAACACCAATAACAGCAAACCATTGTGAGCGGGTCATCCTTAATAAAATTAGTTTGCGCGAAAATAAAGTAAAAAGGGCTACATTTCCTGAATAAGTGGCAGGTTTAAACCCTCACCCATTATCAATCAAATGTAGTTTTTATATAGAGTCAACTCAATGACCGTATATCTTATTTTCAAATCTTCAACCAGTATATATAATCCTAACGTGTTCCAGCCTTTAAAAATATTTTATGCCCTGGTGTATAGCAAATAGGCTATGATGAAACCGCTTTTAAACAGAAAAGCAGTTAAGGGGTATAAAAGAACAGTTGACAAATCATTTTATAGCAATAACGTATAAGCGCTCCACGTGGTGGAGCGCTTATACGTTGCATAATATATCTTACCAGCTTTAAAAATAAAATACACCACTTACCCCAACTACACGGTGCTGGTTATTTTTATTGGCATTATTTTCATTGCTGCCACCTGGTGCGGTATTGGTTAAGCCAATTCCATACTGCGCATGTACGCCAAATTTACCAAAATCTATACCACCAATAATATTGGCTCCGAAATCAAACCGTTTAAACTGGCCCGAACCCACTGTACCACGTCTGTCGTCACTATCTAATGGATTGTCATTACCCCATTTAATATTTCGAGATGAGGTAGTAGTGGTACCATTGGTTTCGACGCTGGTTTTTAATTTTCCCGCAATACCCAAAGCTGCATAAGGACCTGCACCAATATAAGCTTTTACCCTTTCATTAAAAGGCAACATTACAGCCACATTTACCGGCAGCTCCAGGTACATAGGATTTACCTTGTAAGTGGTTTTAACACCATTTGTAATGGCTGTTGAAGACTCTGTACCCTTGGACTGAAGATCCAGCCCGGTTCTTATCTCAAATGTAGAGCCCAGGGGAATAGCGCCTACTACTCCGGCATTAAAACTGTTCAATCGCTTGCTGTCGTCCAGGTTTCCTTCCTTTCCATTGGTAATATTGGAATTGTTCCATCCGCCTTTAATACCAATTTTGGCATCAGCAAATCCCTGAGCCTGTGCAGCGCCTGCAATCCCTAATAATGCCAGTGCACCTAAAATACATGTACGTTTCATAGTTCTTTGTTTAAAATTTTTACAGGATTAATTTTCCTGCCCTATTATTATAAAAACTGTGCCAAAATATGGAAAACAACAAAACGATAGTGATAAACCGTTGAAATACAGACAGGCTGAAAAAGTCCAGCCTGCTTCACTTTCCGGTTTATGGATTGGCCGATTATTTAATCCGCCTGTGATAAGAACCTTATCATTGGATGCTCTTTGCCATGCCCTGATGCGCTTTCCTTTTCATCCTCAGCCATTTTCAGCGATTGGGCCGCTTTCACCAGTTGCAGTAATTCATTTTTATACCCTTCCTTATCCTCTTTTACAAGTGGTGTAAGGATACTTGAAGCCATAGCATAACCACCTGTACCTTTATATTCTGAGTTTCTGAGCATCATACCAAACTTTGCCACAGCAGCCGCAAGCTTTACATTATTGCCGGCATTATTAAAGGCTACCGGGTTCCCTGTTATTATTTTTTCCAGTAAAAGGCTTCTATCTTCCTTCGGCTTTTTATAACGAAATTTTACCGTCATTACTTCATCTGAATGACTGAATGCCGGTACCTGTTTTCCGGGCTTTTGATATTTTAGATTATCGGTTTTTTTTAATTCGGGAGCATTAACACCCACCGGAATTATTTCATACAAAGCTGTAACCGTGTGACCGCTGCCCAGCTCACCTGCATCTTTCTTATCATCATTAAAATCTTCTTTTGCAAGCATCCGGTTTTCATAACCGATCAATCGGTATCCCTGTACCCTGTCAGGATTAAATTCCACCTGCAACTTCACATCTTTTGCAATAGTAAACAGGGTGCCTCCAAACTGGCTGATGAGCACTTTTCTTGCCTCGCTTAAATCATCAATGTAAGCATGATTACCATTTCCCTTATCGGCCAGCTTCTGCATTTTGGCATCCTGGTAATTTCCGGTGCCAAAACCCAGAACGGTTAAATATATCCCCGATTTTCTTTTTTCTTCGATCATTCTTTCCAGCTCATCGTCACTGCTTTGGCCTACATTAAAGTCCCCATCAGTGCAAAGCACAATACGATTGTTTCCATTCTTAATAAAATGGTCCTGCGCTACTTTATAAGCCAGCTTAATGCCGGCTCCGCCTGCAGTGGAACCTCCGGCCTGTAAACCATCTATCGCTTTTTTTATCTTCACTTTTTCATTGCCATCTGTTGAAGGCAGCACCAGCCCGGCATTTCCGGCATATACCACTATTGCTACTTTATCCTGCGGCCTCAGCTGATCAGTAAGCAGCTTCATCGAAGATTGCACCAGAGGCAGTTTATCCTGCGACCACATGCTCCCGCTTACATCTATGAGAAAAACGATATTAGTGGCGGGAAGGTGCTCCACAGGTATTTTTTTACCCTGCAAGCCGATAGATACGAGATGATGCTTTTCATTCCACGGGCAAACAGTATATGCTGTATGAATGCTGAAAGGTGCGTCGCCGGTCGGCTGCGGATATTCGTACGTAAAATAATTGATCATTTCCTCAATACGTACAGCACCATCAGGAGGAAGCTGCCCGCTGTTAATAAAGCGCCTGATATTACTGTAAGAAGCGCCATCTACATCAATTGAAAAGGTAGACAAAGGATTGTCGGAAGATCTTAAAAAAGGGTTTTCTTTAATATTATCGTATCCTTCACGGCTGAAATTGTTATTATAACGCCAGTTATCATTGTCCGTCACAGCAGACCGGCTGCCATATAAGGATGAGTTCCCCCGGATCCTGACAGACGGACTTGCCTGAACGGAGGTTACAGCGCCTGTAAGTGCTTTCATTTCCTGCTTACCATAACCTATCACAACCACTTCGTTTAAGTTAACTCCTGAACTTTTCAGTACAATTTTAAGATGCCGGCCGAAACCCGCTTTTATTTCCTGTTGATCATACCCCACAGCAGTAATAATTAAAACAGCAGATGCGCTTTCTACTTCAATAGAAAATCCGCCTTTGGCATCGGTACTAACGGCGTTAGCCGTTCCTTTTTCCTGTACAGAGGCATTAGCTACAGGATTATTGGCATCATCCACAACAATACCTGTAACAGTTTGTTTTTTTAAGGTAAAGGCAACAAGCGCCAGCAATATCAATGCCGCTGCAAAAAATTTCAGGTAATTCATGATAGTGTTTTTTTACTGATTGATAACAGGGTTTTGAAAGATACAGTACGGTGGTATGTCACCTCTAGTATTTGCAGATAGGATGCAACAGTTAAAATAATTACATAAAAAGAAAAAAAATTAAATTGCATGTGTAATTAGCCGGTATTCAGCATCCTTTATAGGGCAATGCATTATAAGTAAAGTAAAGCAAACGTGGCAATGAAAATGATAATATGGTATGTTATTGTACATGGCCGTGTTGCAGGAGAATGGTAAGTTGTAAAATGTGGGTGTATATTAGAAGCTGTACACATTAGCACTGCTCACTGCTGACAACTCACGGCTAACATAGCAGTAGTGGTGATTATATAAAAATAGGATAACCGGCTTTCGTGTAGGGCTGAGGTTGAAATTTGGCACAGGTATTTAAAATAACATCGTTAAAACAGTCAGGCGACGAGGAATTGTTGCGGGAATATAAGCGTTCCGGCGACCAGAACGCTTTAGCGGAGCTATACCTTCGTTACAGCGATCTTTTATATGGCGTATGCCTGAAATACCTGGAAGATGCTGATGAGGCCAAAGACGCCGTAATGGATATTTACCAGGAACTTTTGCGAAAAGTGCCACAACACGAAATTCAGCATTTTAAAAGCTGGGTATATGTGCTTACCAAAAATTATTGCCTGATGCAATTGCGCAGCGCTAAAAAGAACATTACCGTAAATTTAGAGCAATACACTATGCAATCGGACGATTTTTCGCATCTGGATAGTGTAATTGAAAAGGAGGAAGCCTTTAAAAGGCTGGAAAAGTGCATCGAAAAGCTACCCCATGAGCAAAAAAGCAGCATTCAGCTGTTCTATTATGATAATAAATGTTACAATGAAATAGCTGAAGCAACGGGGATGGATTGGAATAAAGTACGCAGCCTGATACAAAACGGACGGCGGAACCTTAAAATTTGTATGGAAAAGAATGCAGGAACATAGCAATACATATCATTTTTATGGGCCGGAGGATATTAAAAGATACCTGAACGGTGGCATGAACGCGCAGGAAATGCACGATATGGAAAAAGCGGCCTTAAAAGATCCGATGCTGGCCGATGCTATTGATGGCTTTAGAAATGCTAACGACCCCGTTATCCATAAACACCTGAATGATATAAGAGCGGCCATTTCAGGCATGGCGGGGAAAGAGAATATACGGGTGCCCCTGCCACAAAAAACGTCTGGAAAATGGTGGCGCTGGGTAGCTGCAGCCTGCTCTTTGAGCCTGCTTGCCGGCAGCGCCTGGTGGTTTATGCAAAAAGAAAGTGGCAGGGCTCCCTCAGCTCCTATTGCGAATGTTAACCGGGAGCTGTCGCTGCCAGATACATTTACCGGAACAACTGAGGCCGGAAAACCGGCAGAGCCCGTTAACACCGGTGCTGGTCATGAAATGCCATCGCAAAAAGCGGCAGCTGTAAGGGAAAACAAACCAATAGCTGTTCTGAAAAAAAATAATACGCCTGTTGCAGCATCAGAGCCGCAACTCAAAACAGCGCCCCCGGCGGTTGCCGCTGAGATCTCCCTGGCTGACGAAACGCCCGGTATCATGCTGAAAGGTACCGCTGCCCCGGCAATGGCACGGAACAGCTCCGCAAACGGAAATTCCGGTTACATGACTGCTTCAGTCCCGCATCCTGTAAATTACCTGTACGGAAAAGTAACTGATAAGCAGGGAAATCCCTTACCAGCTGCTACTGTTTCTGCGCCAGGCAACAAAGGCCTGCTTACTAAAAGTGACGGAAGCTTTATGCTACCTGCCGCAGACAGCAGCATGGAAGTATCCGTGGATATGACAGGATATGATAATGTGGTAGCCACTCTAACACCGCTCCGTCAAAATAATATTGTTTTAACAGAGGCAAAAACCGACCTGAATGAAATAGTGGTAGTTGGATATAGCCGGCAAAAAAAGAATACCCGCAGCGGGGCTATAGGCGATTTCCGGAAATTTCAAAAACAAACAGAAAATGCCTGGAAAAACGAGGTCATTTATCCCGAAGAAGGCTGGGCTCATTTTTATGAATCACTGGGTACAGGACTTGGCGTTGACAAATCTCAGGCTAACAAGATCCTGCAAATTAAATTTACAGTAGACGATAACGGCGATCCTGTTAATTTCGAGATCGTGGAAAGTCCTGATGAGATCCTGGCAAAAAAAGCCATCGAAATGATCCGGAAAACCAAATGGAAGAATTTTAAGCTGGACAAAAATGCGGTGGTGAAAATACCCGTAAACTGAAAATTTTTACTTCCCTTCCCTTTATTTTATACCTGATACGATCTGACAGAAAGTCAATGATTTCTTGCAATAACACTTACAGCTTCCTTTGCTACTCTTAATTTTCCCCTCTAAAAATTATAAAAAAGGCCTTTCCCCGATGGGGTAGGAGAGGTGTTTTTGCGGGTAATGTTTGCTGAGATAAAAAAGCATTAAGTTGTTTTTTATCTAAACTTTAATTTTAGATAAATACCTGTTGAAATTTCTCTCACCTATTATCTAAAGTAAAATACTAGTAAAATCACCTGAAATATTACTTTAGTCAGGCAAAACATATTATAATAAAACTGTAACTATTTTATAAAATAAATAAAATATTAATATAATAAAATTCATTTTATTGTTAATCAATTAATTAATTATATATTTTATATAAAATAGATAAAGTACAAATATCTCTCAAATTGCCATCCAGTATAAGTAATATTTAATAAAATTTTTAATGAAATAATAAATGTAAATATTTGTTTTAGATTATTTTATACTAATTTTAATATGCCATTTGTTTTAGTATGCCTATTTTTCTTCTTCATCTGTCAAAAAACTAATGAATTTAGCATCCATACATCCAGATTTAAAAAACGGATTAGTGCGCAAATACAATCAGGTGAAGAATTGAGTAAAATGATTGGGTTGATTCCATATAAAAAATACCTTAACCACAGAGCAGCTAAAACAAACGTTGTAGCTCATGAAAAAAGCCCCATAAAGGGGCTATTATATATTCCGGACCCGCTCCGGAAAATTTAATAAAAATGCGCTTACGTGTAAAAGCTTACAAAAATTAATAGCAGATCGTCTTATAATAATCCTGTCCAATTGGCAGGATCTACCCTCCATTGCAAAAGTAATTCGGCTTGTTCCTGTTTAATAATTCCTTTTTCAAGAGCAAGTTCCAGGAGCACAGGATAGGTGGTTAAAGGGTAATATTTAAGATTGCGCTTTTCAAATGCTTCCTTAGCTATAGTAAAATCATACGTAAAAATAGATACCATTCCCACAATTTCCAGTCCTGCTGCTTCTAAGGCATCTACTGCCTGAAGGCTGCTTTTCCCGGTGCTCACCAGGTCTTCCACTACCACAATTTTTTGCCCGGCTTCATAGCGTCCTTCTATCTGGTTGCCCAGGCCATGATCTTTTGGTTTGGGGCGTACATAGAGGAAAGGCAGTTTTAACTGATCGGCAGCCATGGCACCCCAGGCAATTCCGGCCGTAGCTACTCCAGCCAGAGCATCGGCTTCAGGAAATTGTTCAAAAAGCACATTGCACATTTCGCTTTTTACAAAATCGCGGATAAAAGGAAAAGATAAAACGCTGCGATTGTCGCAGTAAATGGGACTTTTCCAGCCGCTCGCCCAGGTGAACGGAATGTCGGGGCTTAGCCTTACCGCATTGGCCTGTAATAATTTTTCAGCGACAACTTTTGCATCATTCATGGCTTGTATCTAATTTTAGGTTGCGAAATTAGAGATTAAGCTACGAATGCGCGAATTATTTGTGAGAACTATAAATAAGGCCAACTATGCAGATGATCCTATACATACACAATAAACCTGTTTATCTCTGCGATGAGCTGAGCACAGACCTCGAAAAGCTGCACCACCGGCCGGACACCATTTTTATAGACGAGCTGGATACCCATACCGTAAAAGCTATGCTACGCGAAATATCCCTGCCGGAAATTCATTGCGGTATTTTTTTACACAGCAACCTGGAAGATCTTAAGAACCAGTTCTTTAAAAAATTTGAACTGCATGTAGCTGCCGGTGGTCTGGTTCTGAACGAGAAAAAGGAAATGCTCCTGATCTTCCGGCGTGGGTATTGGGATTTGCCCAAGGGACACCAGGACAAAGGCGAAACCATAGAAGCATGCGCAGTGCGCGAAGTGCAGGAAGAAACCGGACTTACTAAAATAGCTATATCCGCTCCCCTGCTGATTACTTACCATACTTACGGGCAGGGCACGCACCATATCTTAAAGGAATCGCATTGGTATCTCATGCAAGTGGAAGCCAACGAAACACTGGTTCCCCAAACAGAAGAGGATATAGAAAAGATCGAATGGGTCAAAAAAGAAGAAATGGAGCCGTACCTACACAAGGCCTACCCTTCTATCAGGGATGTGATCCAATGCTATACTGATCAAAATTAAAAAGGGTGGGAAAGTACAGAAACTTTTTATAGCTATTTCCCGAAAAAATACAGCAAACAGTCTATAAAATATAATTAATTCTTACCCCTACCCCGTTTATCAATACTGGGTGTAAACATAATTCCGGCGGAAGCAGTTAAGTCAACCGTACTTCTTTTGTAATTATAAGTATCCTCTATAAATTTTTCCCCGGTAAACTGATTGGTTCTTTCCAGTCTGTACTCAAAATTGGGTTTAAAGCGGGCCAGCTTTACATTAAGTGCGGCGGTAAATCTTTTATTAAGCCGGTAACCGCATAAAAGGCTGGCAGCCGTCAAAAAATTGGTTTCTATTTTGGTATCATCAGAACCTCCGATTCTGATAAGCTCCGCCTTATGGTAAACATTGCTATTTTTTTCTTTGAGATCTTTAAAATCCTCAACAGCTTCAAACTCCGACAATCCTGCGCCCAATGAGGAAAAAATACGCCAGCGCTCTTTTTCAAAACGATAAGTCACTCCCCAAACCATCCGTTCATCTATGTTAGCCGGAGACAACCATCCCCCTTTGTTGGAAAAATAATAGTCATTTTCATACCGGACAAATCGTTGCAAATCACTTTTAGGGCGGTGTTCAGGTCTGGAAGGGTCAAACTGCATATTCCAGAAAACGCCCCAGTTTTTCCAGACAAAATAATAATGGGTTACATCAATGGAAACACTGTTATTCTTAAGACTTAACATATCATCCAACAACTGGCCTTTGAAATATTTTTTCAGCGGAGCCCTGTACCCTGCGCCAAAATGCCCAAAGAATCTTCCCTTAAACTCAAAGGGGTTCTGTGCGTTTATTGCCAGGGGCACCAATAACAACAATACAATCCCGGTAAGCTTTCTCATACTTAATTATTGCAATGTTAAGGCAGACGTTGTTTGCTCCATTCTTAACCCTGATTTTAATAGAATAACCATTTTAAACCGGTGAGCACCGGAGATGGCAGGCGGCTCCATCAGCATAATAGTTATAGCCGATTTTAACCTGGTTACCGGCATTGCGTCATCTTGCTTGTAATAATAACCCGGATAAAATAGCCCCTGCCGGTCACTATTAATCAGGTCATTTACTTTTATATAGCTCCCCTGGTACCGATCATAATATCTGAACCGGTCAGTAACATCGGCATTTGCAGGGGTAGTGTCATCAAAAGGTTCCAGGCTAATTATAGAAACAGCGCCGACACTATCAGTAGGAATATACTTTTGAGAGGTATTGCACCCGCAGCTCATTGCATTGGCATCGGTAATAAACAAGCTAAAAGGCCTGCAGGGCTTATTAGCTATCATACCTGCCTCTGAAATCAGCGTTAGCTTCAAAGCATACGCGTTTTTATTAACTGTATTATTAATTACAGGTACAGTATCCTTACCCGAGTTATCGAGGCTGGTTAATTCCAGCTCTTTAAAAGTTGAAGTGTATTTCAAGTCTACTTCATCACATTTACAGCAGGAACAACGCGTACCTACAGCTACTATAAAACATAACAATGTAATTATAAACGCCCTGAAAGTTATCATAAGCCCAAGCTGGTTTAATAAAGTTTATAAAGACCCGCCTATCCTCTGTCCCTGTAAAACAAGACATGAATATATGGTCTTTCTCTTATAACGTTGAAACAGCCTTTATCGCAACACTTTACTATTTTATATAAAGATTACATTAAAACACGCCATAATAAATAGCGTTCCTCTCCGTTTATCAGATTGTTTATTATTTACCTGAAAATGGACCGAGCTTATTGGAGATGTAGCTATACTGCCTAACTGATTGAGTTCACGATAATTCTGTCTGTAAAAAGATTGGGCTAATGTCAAAGCCGTTTTTTTACTATAAAAAAGGGTCTTTCCTGTTTTTACATAGAAAGACCCTGGCTTATTCAGTTAACGAACGGCTAATAATAGGCGATCAGGTAATTGACCGAATTCTGAAAATACGTCGGAAGCGTATCCCATGGATGCGGGTTCAGGGTATCGGATGTTACATAGATCCAGCCTACATTCCTGAAATATGCGTTATCAATGTAGGACTTGTATTGCTGAGCACTTGCATTATAGGTAAGCACACAAAAATTTTCCCGGTCATAACTGAGCGTCCATGGATCGGGGTTCCATGTTTCAAAAAAAGAACCATTCTCATAAGTAACCAACACATCCGCTACACGACAGCAACCTATATCAGGATGAGAAAAAATGGTAATTCACCAGTTGCTTTACATCCACCTGTACGAAGTACCCGCTAAAGGGTCATTTCCTTTCCAGTTGCCGTTTTTATAACTGCTCCACCATTGACGGTACTTATCGCTGATGATCAATATTTCGGTAGTGATAACGCCCTTATAGCTTTCATTCACATCTTTAGAAGTATCTATTAAGTAAGGATCAAGCGAGCCGCCGCTTCTTACACATTCTACCATCCATAACAGGCACTCTCCTAAAACAAAATAATCCCTGCCATAAGGAATTGGCGTACGCGAGGATATAGGGTTGGTCGGAAATCTTTGTATATGCGTGGTGTCTTTCGATAAGTCAATCAGCGCAGCAATATGCTCCTGCCTGAACTTTGGCATTTTTAGCCATAAAAGTCCCCCTTTTTCATTACGCTCATATTCACTATAAGTCCCGCTCTTCAGCAGCTGTACAAATTTTTCAACGCCGGGATTGTTAATATCAAATTGATCTTTTTTACAGCCCATGAAGAGCATCCCTATCATTGTAAAAAGAATCCATTTCTTCATAATGCTGTGGTTAAATAATAAAATTACTTTATTATTCGAGTATAACGCCCCATTCAGCTACATTAAAGCCCTCCCGGGAAACAGGTGTTGTTTTATCATGGGGTTTTAACTGAACCGGCTTATTGAGCGCCTTTACTACATAAAATAACCTTAACACATTATCAGGCTGCTCAGAAAAATGCAGCTGTATCAGCCTTTCAATTACCGGTTTTTCCTGAGGATATATTGCGTAATAGGGCGCATCTTTTAACCGCGGTATCCAGTAATCAACAAAGTCTTTAATTTCATTATCCCTGAACAGACAGGCCTTCATATCCGCCTCAAAAAAGTGCTCCAGGCTATCACGTTTCACCACCCAGCCGGTTTTCTTCTGCCATTTATCCGGTTGATCGCTTTCATAGAAAAGGTAATCATATTTATCATCAATCCTGCCGGAAGGAGCCACATTTACACTCCATCCATTATTATACTGAGGTATAGACACCACTACACTGCCACCCAAAGGAAAACTCAGCCCCACATGAAGAGCGGTTTCCTCTAATGGATAGAGGTATATATTAGGCTTATAAACCCTGATACAATCTTTACAGCGATCGGGTTCGGGGTTATCCTTTTTGCAACCGGCCAAAGCTATCATAGACAAAATAATCAGCAAGCATATTCTACTCATATAAAACGGCTTTTTATTTAAAACGAAGCAGTCAGACGCATCGCAACATACCACTAAAAAAAAATTTGCCCCTGTATTTTTTATTAAGACAGTTTGGGGCGTTCTGTCCCGGATCTTTATATATGACCTGCGGATGATAATTGAAAAGGCAAACTCATTTTCCGTTATTTTTGCCCTCCATGTCTAAAGTGAAGAAAGATATTGCCGAAACTCCTATGATGCAGCAGCATAAGGCTATTAAACAAAAATATCCTGATGCCGTGCTGTTGTTCCGCGTGGGCGATTTTTATGAAACGTTTGGACAGGATGCAGTAATAGCTTCGCAGGTGTTGGGCATTACGCTTACTAAAAGGAATAACGGCGCAGCCGCCTCTTTGGACCTGGCCGGCTTCCCGCATCATGCTTTGGACACCTATTTGCACAAGCTGGTTAAAGCCGGTTACCGTGTGGCCATCTGTGACCAACTGGAAGATCCCAAACAGGCAAAAGGCATCGTTAAACGGGGTGTAACTGAAATGATCACCCCGGGCACAGCCATTAATGACAAGCTGCTGGAGTATAAAAGCAATAATTTCCTGGCAGGTTTGCATTTCGTGGATGACAATTATTTCGGGATGGCATTTCTTGACCTTTCTACCGGCGAATTTTTTATTGCCGAGGGCGACAGGGAATATGCAGACAAGCTTTTGCAAAGCTTCTCTCCGTCTGAGGTTGTTTTTCAGCGCCACCAGCAAAAAAAATTTAAAGAGTTTTTCGGTGGCAAGATGTATATATACACGCTGGATGAATGGATCTTTGATGATCATTATGCCCAGGGCACGCTTTTAAAACATTTCCAGACTCATTCTTTAAAAGGGTTTGGTGTAGAAGAACAAAAAAAAGGACTGACGGCAGCAGGGGCCGTAATACATTATTTAAAAGACACCGAGCACCCGAACCTGCAGCATATTACCTCGCTACAAAGTATTCATCGTAATGATTTTTTGTGGATGGACCGCTTCACTATCCGGAACCTGGAGCTGATCTATGGCAGCAACGAGGGCAATCCTACCCTTTTAAAAGTGCTGGATAATACCGCATCGCCTATGGGAGCAAGGATGCTTAGAAGATGGATCTTATTTCCGCTCATAGACCTTGATAAAATCAATGAACGCCTGCAGCTGGTGGAATTGCTGATCATAGAAACCGACCTCAGGAATGAGCTGGTTCAGGCTATCAAAAATTGCGGGGATATTGAAAGGCTGGTAGCGAAGATCCCTACCCGGAAGATCAGTCCCCGTGAAGTGCTGCAGCTGGCTAAGGGCCTTAAACAGGTTCAGCTGGTAAAAGATCGGTGTGCGGTGCATACCAGTTCTTACCTGCAACGGATCAGTGATGCGCTCAATCCCTGCCCGCTTATTGCCGAAAAGATCTTCAGGGAAATTATTGAGCATCCCCCTGCCACTGCCATTAAAGGCGGTTTTATTAATAATGGCATTCATGCTGAATTAGATGATCTGCGCCACATATCGCAAAGTGGTAAGGCTTACCTGGCTAAAATGCAGGCAGCAGAAGCCGAAAAAACCGGTATCAGCTCTTTAAAAATAGGCTTTAATAATGTGTTTGGCTATTATCTGGAGGTGACCAACAGCCATAAGAACCGGGTGCCTGAAAACTGGATACGCAAGCAAACACTGGCTAATGCAGAACGCTATATTACCCCCGAATTAAAAGAATACGAAGAAAAAATAACAGGAGCGGAAGAAAAGATCTTACAGCTGGAAGCACTGCTATACGATCAGTTACTAAACGAGCTGTCCGACTATCTGCAACCGGTACAAACCAATGGTAACTTACTGGCCATACTGGACTGCCTTTGCTGCTTTGCGCATAACGCCATCCATTATCAATATAAAAAGCCGGTATTGCATGACGGAGACGACTGGCAGCTGAAAGAAGCCCGGCACCCGGTTATAGAACGTTACCTGCCTGTTGGCGAAAGCTATATTCATAATGATACGGAGCTGAACAAAACCGACCAGCAGATCATTATTCTTACAGGGCCCAACATGAGCGGTAAATCGGCTTTGCTAAGGCAAACGGCCCTGATCACGCTGATGGCGCATATGGGCAGCTTCGTTCCTGCTACTGAGGCCAGAATATCACTCACAGATAAGATATTTACCCGTGTTGGGGCATCAGACAACCTGAGCGGCGGCGAAAGCACCTTTATGGTAGAGATGAACGAAACAGCTGCCATCATCAATAATATCACGCCCAAAAGTCTTATACTTTTAGACGAAATAGGGCGCGGCACTTCTACTTACGATGGCATTTCTATTGCCTGGAGCATTGTAGAGTATCTGCACCAGTCGCACCATCAACCCAAAACCCTGTTTGCCACCCATTATCATGAGCTGAACGAGCTGGAAGAAAAGTTTGACCGTATTAAAAACTATCATATTACCAATAAAGAAGCGGGGAATAAGATCATTTTCCTCCGCAAGCTGGCCCGTGGGGGCAGCACGCACAGCTTTGGTATTCATGTAGCGAAAATGGCGGGCATGCCCACATCTCTTATTAAACGGGCTAATGAAATTTTAATGCAACTGGAAACCCAACATATGGATGAAGACGAAAGCCGGAGGCCGGAAGACGCGAAATTGGAAGGTATCGATGACCGTAAAGCAGAGTTATCAGAGAAAGTAAAAAGCTTAAGCACCCCGCAATTCCAGCTTTCTATTTTTGACGCGCATAGCCAGACCTTTGATGAAATACGCCGGCTGCTTGCGGATATTGACATTAACCGCCTAACGCCTGTTGAAGCGTTACTGAAACTACAGGAAATTAAGGGGATGGTGAAATAAAACGCACAATCAACTCAGTAGGGTGTTCCCGAAAATTAAAAGATAGTCATTGTACGATTATTTTCGTACATTAAGAGAGGGTGTCAAATTCATCATTTGTTTGTTGGGTGAGTATTTTTAC